>NZ_JBDGJK010000007.1:0-305180 GCF_057656935.1 Variovorax sp. Soil_C_33 | reverse complement strand
TTGGCCTTGAGCCAGGCGCTGCGCGCTTCGTCGACCAGCACGTCGCGCAGCAGTTCCTCCAGATGGCCGTGCTTGACACCGAAGGCCAGCGCGAGCCTGACCAACGGACGCACGACGCGTGCGCAAGCCGCCAGGACCCAGGCAAGTTGGCCTTCTGTGATCTGTGCCTTGTCGCCGGGCAATGGGTCCTCGGAAAGTGATGGGCTTTAACGCCCAGTTACCAACTGGACAACGACTTGAGTCGCTGTCTTACAAAAAAACGTGCATCACTATAAGACAAGAGCACTACAGATGTGAAGATTTCACATAGAAGGTGCTTCTCAGGAGCGAAGAATGTCAAAGCCTGTCACACATAGCAAGAAAAAGTTCACGACGTGGAGGAGCGGCCGGCCGGGCGTTGCGTGGCGACGCAGCACGGCGGCGCGGCCAGTCCCGATTGCTCCCCATGAAATGAGCGCGCATCGGGCCTTTGCTGCAGCAACCCACGTCAGGAAAGCGATACAGGTCCGCATCGCTCGCGCCTTCCGGAGGCACATCGAGGGTGCGGGGCGCGGGCCCACGGACACAGAGTTGCTGATGTTCGCGAGACTCGCGGTCGCGGAGCAACGATTGGGACGCAGCCTCGCGCAAGCCAAGGCGGACCGGTACTGCGGCACCGTGCAAGCCTTCGGTGAACCTGCATCTGTCCTTCGTCGAGGAGAGCATCCATGACTGCTTCTTCTGTTTCTTTGGGCGAGCCTCCGGCCGCCTCATCGGGCGTCGCCTTCGGAAACCTCATCGATCTGGCGAGGTTGCAATCAGGCCATGCCTCAGCGGAGATCTGCGAGGCCTGCAGCACCATCAACATGGGTTCTGCGCGGTTCTGCAAATGCTGTTCGCACAAGCTGCCGGCCTTCTACGCAAGCAGGGATTCGGGCGAAAAGGTGGCGCCGCCGAAGAAGCCGCGCATCGTGCTGAAGCGGGCATGGGCGTTGGACTTTGCGGCTTTCTGGCTCGTGATCAATTCGCTTGTCATCGTCACGAAGTTCATCCCCGTTCCATAGCCGCTCCGGTTGCGGTGCTGACGGCGGCCCCGGGAGGCGACTAGGTCCGGGCTCGGATCACCGTCCCGGCCTGGCCCGGTACAGCGCCAGCGTCGCAAGCAGGCCGCAGACCGCCGCGAAGCTCATCCAACAGGCTGGCGCTGCCTTGTCCGCAGTCGCGTCGATGAACCAGGTCGACACGGCCGGCGTGAAGCCGCCGAAGATCGCAGTCGCGAGGCTGTAGGCCAGCGAGAAGCCGACCACGCGCACCTGCACCGGCATCACTTCGGTGAGCGCGACCACCATCGCGCCGTTGTACATGCCGAACAGGAAGGAGAACCACAAAAGCACGTCCAGCATGCGGCCGAAGCTCGGCGCTGCCGCCAGCCAGGACATGGCCGGATAGGCGGTGAGGATCGCCAGCACGGTCATCGCGATCAAGAGCGGCTTGCGGCCGATGCGATCGGAGAGCGCGCCGCCCACCGGCAGCCAGATGAAGTTGGCGACGGCGACCAGCAGCGTGACGACCAGGCTGTCCTTCGCGCTCAGGTGCAGCACCGTGCGGCCGAAGGTCGGCGTGTAGACCGTGATCAGGTAGAAGGTGGCGGTGGTCATCGCCACCAGCAGCATGCCGGCGAATACGATGCGCCAGTTCTGCCGCATCGATGCGGCGAGCTCGCGCGTCGTCGGATGGTGCTTGCGGGCCTGGAAGTCCCCGGTCTCCTGCAGCGAGCGGCGCAGCATGAAGATGCACGGAATGATCGCGCAGCCGACGAAGAAGGGCACGCGCCAGCCCCAGCCGGCCAGCGTTTCGGGGCTCATGAATTCGTTGAGCGCAAAGCCCAGCGCCGCGGCGAGCACGATCGCGACCTGCTGGCTGGCCGACTGCCAGGCGGTGTAGAAGCCCTTGTGCCCGGGCGTGGCCATCTCCGACAGATAGACCGAGACGCCGCCCAGCTCGGCTCCGGCCGAGAAGCCCTGCAGCAGGCGGCCCAGCAGCACCAGGGCCGGTGCGAGCAAACCGATCGTGGCATAGCCCGGCACGAAGGCGATCAGCACCGTGCCGCTGGCCATGATCGCGAGCGTGACGATCAGACCCTTGCGGCGTCCGACCTCGTCGATGTAGGCGCCGAGGACGATGGCGCCCAGCGGCCGCATCAGGAAGCCGGCGCCGAACACCGCGAAGGTCAGCATCAGCGAGGCGAAGTCGCTGCCGGCGGGAAAGAAGGCTTTCGCGATGTAGGTCGCATAGAAGCCGAACAGAAAGAAGTCGAACTGCTCGAGGAAGTTGCCGCTGGTGACGCGGAGCACCGCGCCGAGCTTGGAGCCTTGTTGAACGGCCGCGGGCGCGCCGTCGGCCAGGATGGCTGTGGTCATGAAGGATCGTGCCTGCGGCACGCTGACCAGAGCCTGAACAGGCGCCCGCTCAGGCGACGAACTTGCAGAGCGACGCCGCGGTGCGCGTGTCCATGTTGCGTCCGCGGTTCAGGTGGTCGTCGATCTCGGCGGCGCAGCCCAGCATGCGCGGGTAGAGAAAGATCGTGAAGGCCGCAGTCTCGAGCTCACGCTCGCCGATCTCGCCGGACTGCAGCGGCTGCCACAGCATCTTCAACAGCAAGGCCGCGATCACCGCGTCGACGTTCACGCAGTAGACGTTGCGCGAGACGCCGGCGTCGAAGAGCTGCTGCACCAGCGCGCGATAGAAATCGTGGAACACGTTGCAGTCGCCGCGTGCCTCCTGCAGCTTCGCAATGAAGACTTCCCGCGGATCGAAGTTGACCGGCTTGTCCTTGAACACCGGATGGTTCACGCCGGGCAGCTTGGCGATGTCGAGGCTGCCCACTGTCTTCTTCTGGCTCTTGTATTGCGCGTACTGCTCCACCGCGCGCGCGGCCAGCGCCTTCAGGTCGATGCCATGGTCCCTGGCGCTCGGGTCCTTCAGGCCGCTCGCCTTGAACTGCTCGTTGAGGTAGGCGATGCCCTCATAGCCGTTGCCGCCGTGCGCGTAGCCGGTGTGCGTCAGAAAGCCCACCAGTGCCTTGTTGAGCTGCACGCGCTCGGGCTGCTCGGGCCCGTCGGCCGACACGGCACCCTTGGCACCCTGCGCCGAGATCGCGCCGGGGCCGTTGGTCAGCAGCAGGCCGACCAGCGTCTGGAAGGCGAACAGGTCCTGCTCGCCCGGCGTGTGGCCCAGCAGCGCCGCGAAGGCGATCTCGCCCAGACTCAGGCTTCCCAGCATCTGCTCTTGCGCGATGCCGCAGAAGCGTCCGGGCTCGTGCCGCGAAGCCTCGGCCGAAGCGCCGATCAGCGTGCCGAACAGCTGCAGCCACCACGGGAAGTTCTGGGCCGTGATGAGCGAGATGCGCTTGCGCGAGAGCGGGCCCCAGGCCAGCGTGGCCGAGATCGCGGCCAGCACCGCGGCTTCGGTCGGATGGCCCGGTTGGCTTTGCAGCCAGCGCAGGAACACCGAGCGCGCACCGCGCGCCTGGACGCCGGCGATCAGGGCTTGCGCACGGGCATCGGGTGTATCGGTCGTGAGCTCGGGCGGGTCCGAGGCGTCGACCTTGGCGATGTCGAAGTCTTCGCTCAGCGAGGCGCCGAACTCGGTGCCGAGGCCCGCGGCATGGAAGCGTTCGAGCATAAACTTGAGCGCGGCGCGCGCGGCCTGCTGGCGCTTCGGCCCGACGATGGCGGCCGCCGCCGCCAGCACCGCGTTCGGTGCATTGCCGGCCTCGCGGCTTGCTTCGGCCGCCGCGAGTTCCGGCCGGCTGTGCAGGTTGACGTAGGCCGCGACCGCGGGCGCGATCAGCTTGCGGTCGTTCTCGCCGCCGGCGTCGTGCACCAGCGCCAGCGCGACGTTCGATTCCAGCGGCAGCGTGGCCGCGTCGAGCATGCTGGTGCCGTGCAGGCTGCTAACCTGCGTCTTCGCGTCCATCTGGGAGGCGCCGGATGCATCCTTCATGGCCTGGCGCGGCACCACGCCGCCGATTTGCGTGTTGAGCAGCGCCACCTGTGCGTTGTAGGGCGCGACCGCCTCCACCACCGGCAGGCGAAGCTCGTCGGGCAGATCCAGCCCTTCGTCGGAACCGAACCAGGGTTTGAGCGCAAGGTTCCCTTCGGCCGCGAAGTCGGGCATGGTGGCATTGGCGCGCATCACGGCCGTGAGCGCGGCCGGGATGTGGGCGATGTTGGTCACCAGCGCACCCTTGGCCGAGAACACCGGGTTGTCGGGCGTGAAGATCGCGTCGACGCCGAACTTGTCCATGAACCAGCGTTCCTTGGCCAGCGCGTCGTCCGAACCGCCGGCCATCGCGCCGGCATGGCCGACCGCGCGCGTGAGCTTGCTCTTCCAGCGGCCCACCACGCAGGCCACCACCGGCTTGGTGAACTGGGCATCGAACTCGTAGTAGCCGCCCGGCTCGCAGTAGAGCACCGCGGCCTTGCTGCGCGCATCGTTGGCCAGCGCAAAGGCGAACTCGGGCGCAGCGTAGTGGATGTAGACGTCCTTGCCTGACGAGATGACGGTGGTGGTGCCCCAGCCCGCCATGCGCAGGTACTGCGCGATGGTGGTCGAGAAGCCGCCCGAGTTGGAGAAGATCGCGATCGAGCCCGGCCTGAGCGAATCGCCGGGCTTGTCGCCGCCCAGGGCGCCGCCGATGCGCACCTGGTTCCACGAGTCGGCCACGCCGAGACCGTTGGCGCCGAAGATGTCGATGCCGTTCTGCTGGCCCATGGCGCGAATCTCGCGCGCGTCGTGCACCGCGATCTTCTCGGTGATGATGAAGATCTTGCGCAGGTCGGGGTTGACGCGGATCAGCTCGGCCACGCCGTCGCGCGCGGCCGAGGGCGGCAGGTAGACCACGCCGCAGTTGAAGCGGTGTCCCGCGGCCAGCGCGTCGCGCACGTTGTTGTAGACCGGGATGTTGCCGATGCTCGTCTCGAGCACGGAGCCGCCCTTGCCGGGCGCCGTGCCGCACACGACGTTGCCACCGGAGTACGCATGGCTCACCGGCGTCACTTCGCTCGATTCACCGCCCAGGATGTTGAGCACGCAGACGCGGTCGTCGCGCGATGCCACCTGCGTGAGCGAGCTGATGCCGACGTGGTACTTGAAGTCGCCGACGCCTTTTTTCTGCCAGTTGGCTTGCATGGTGATCTCTCCTGCGTCAGTCGGCGTTGGCGTTGGCGTTGGCGGTGGCGGGGGCCTGGATGCCGAGCCGGGCCGCGATCTGCTCGCGCCCGCCGTCCTTCATCCAGTTGTTGACCTTCTTCGCGAACTGGATCACCTCGCTCATGTCGGAGTCGAAGCCGAACAGGCGATAGGGCAGGCCCAGCGCATCGCAGGTGTCGCGCAGGGCGCCCATGCCGCGCACCAGGTTCGGCCCGCCGCGGCCCAGCACCACGTAGAGCGGCGTCGGCCCGTGCTGGCTGAAGTGCTCGCGCAGCGCGTCGGCCATGGCGCGCAGGGTCTCGAAGATGTCGGTGTTGTTGCTCTTGCCGCCGATGATGAAAAGCACGTTGGCCTGCTTCAACCAGTGCTTGAAGCAGATGCGTGCCACCTCCTTCATCTTCTCGTAGGGCGGGTTGCCGCCGAAGTCGGAACTGATGATCGCGTCGTCGCCCAGCATCTCGGTCACCAGCGAATTGGCGCCGCCGCCGAAGGTCGGGGCCAGCACCGTGCCGCGCTCGTTGATCACGTAGACGTCGCTCTGGCCCTGGTGCGTGCGCAGCGTGTTGATCTCCTGCTCGAAGTCGGAGTAGTCGGCCGCGAACAAGTGCGGCGGCAGCCCCAGGCGCAGCCAGCGCGGGTCGTCGCGGTCGAAGCCGCACTTGAAGTCGCAGGCCACCGGCGTGAGGCGGCCCTTCTTGTCCTCGCGCATGCGGATCGGGTTGAGCTCCAGCGTGGTCATGCCGAAGTCGTGGAACAGCTCCCACAGCTTGGGCAGCTGCTGGACCAGCGGCGAGATGATCTCCTTGGGCGCCCCGATCTCGGTCAGCGCATTGGCCACCACGAAGGCCTTGAGGCCCGTGAGCGGATCGAAGGGCACCATCGCGACCTGAGTCTTGTCGAGCTCCTCGATGTCCATGCCGCCCATGTGCGTGAGCGTCATGGTCGGCGCGCGGAAGCGCGTGGAGTCGCTGATCGAGAAGTAGACCTCGTGCTTGGCCGGCACGCCGGCCTCGAAGGTCACGCCGTTGGCCTTGGCCTTCACATGGCCGACCGTGTGCTCGGCGAAATAGAGGCGCTCCTTCTCGGCCAGCGCGGTCTTCAGATCGGTGGCGCGGCCCAGCAGGCCGGCCTTGCCCTTCTTGCCGATGCCGCCCTTGAAGACCGGCTTGACGAAGATGAGCCCGTACTTGTCGATCAGCGCCTTGATCTCTTCTTCGCTGGCCGCGGGGCCCAGCACCTCGGTGGAGGGAAAGCCCGCGAACTGCAGCAGCCGCGCGCCGTGCAACATACCCGTGATCTGCATGTCGATGTCTCCTGGTGTGCGCGAACTGCGCCGTGGGCATCCAGCGTCGCGATGCCCCTGGAGAAATCGTAGAAACCGAAGCTGTCGATCCGCCGTCAGTGCGATCAGGGTTTGTACGGGGCCGCCGCCGGCTCGAGCGCAGGCGCCTTGCTGCGCCGGAGCACGCCCCAGCCGAAGAGCGGCGCCGTGACGTACATCACCACCGAATAGATCGCGGCCGGCAGCGCCAGCTGGTAGCTGCCGAGCACGCTGAGCGCGACGAAGATCGCGAGCGTCGAGTTGTGGATGCCGATCTCGTAGCTGATCGCGGTGGCGAGCGCCTTGTCGAGTCCGGCCGCACGGCTCAGGTAATAGCCGGCGAGCAGGCTCAGCAGGTTGAACAGCACCACCGCCGGGCCGATTTGGGCGAAGGCCGTGCTGAGCGAATTCCATTCCTTCGCGATGGCCAGTACCGTGACGACGGCGAGGACCAGCGCGCTGAAGACCTTGACAGGTTTTTCCATGCGCGCCGAGAAGCCCGGCCGGCGCGACGCGACGAACATGCCGAGCAGCACCGGCAGCAGAACGATGCCGATCACCTCGACCAGCTTGCCGGTCTGCAGCGGTACCACCTGCCCGCTCTTCGCGAAGTGGTCGATGGACCAGTTGGCGATCAGCGGCAGCGTGACGATCGAGAGCGCAGTGTTGACCGCGGTGAGCGAGATGTTCATCGCCACGTTGCCGCCGAACAGGTGCGAGAACAGGTTGGCTGAGATGCCGCCCGGCGAGGCTGCCAGCAGCATCAGCCCGATGGCGAACACGGGCGGCAGTCCGAAGCCGACCACGATCGCATAGCAGGCAAGTGGCAGCGCGACCACCTGCAGGCCGAGTGCGACGCTCACCGCTTTCGGATGGCGCAGCAGGCGCTGGAAGTCGGCCACGGAGAGCGAGAGCCCGAGGCCGAACATCACCAGCGCGAGCGCGCCGAACAGGAAGCGCGTGACGATCAGGGTGCCGTCCATCGCAGTCTTACTGCTTGTAGCCGGCGTCGATGCGATCGAGCTTGCGAATGAGCGAAGGCCAGACGAAGGCGCCGCCCAGGCCGCCGGTCTGCACCTTCATCGCCTGGCCCACGCCCTCGACGATCTGTGGATTCACCTGCGTGAGCTCGCTGCCGCCGGACTGCGCGGCGATCTGGATCTGGCAGGTGGTCTCGAAGACGTACATCGAGAGGAAGGCGTCGGCAATGGTCTTGCCCACGGTGAGCAGGCCATGGTTGCGCAGCATCAGGAAGTTGGCCTCGCCCATGTCGGCCTGCAGGCGCGGTTTCTCATCGTCGCGGAAGGCCACGCCCTCGTAGTCGTGATAGGCCAGCGAGGCCAGCACGAAGGTCGACTGCTGGCTGATCGGCAGCACGCCGTTCTTCTGCGCGCTCACCGCGATGCCGGCACGCGTGTGGGTGTGCAGCACGCACTGGATGTCTTCGCGGGCCGCATGCACCGCGCTGTGGATCACGAAGCCGGCCGGGTTCACGGGGTAGGGCGAGTCGATGATCTTGTTGCAGTCCTGGTCGACCTTGATCAGGCTCGATGCCGTGATCTCGTCGAACATCAGGCCGTAGGGGTTGATCAGGAAGTGATGCTCGGGCCCGGGCACGCGCGCGCTGATGTGCGTGAAGACCAGGTCGCTCCAGCCGTACAGCGCCACCAGCCGGTAGCAGGCCGCGAGGTCGACGCGCAGCTGCCACTCTTCGGCGGAGACGAGCTTCTGGATTTCGGATTGGGCGTTGGCGTTCATGGAGCTTCCTTCGAGGTGGATCAGGGGGTGGCCTCGCGCTGCAGCGCGGCCTTGTAGATGCTTTGACGCGGCTGCGCCATCACGCGGCGCAACATCGGCTCGAACTCGCCGATCGGCAGCGTCTCGGCCTTCGGGTCGAAGGCCGGGTTGTCGTAGAGCTCGCAGAACTCCGCGGTGCGCTCGTAGTTCGGATGGTTCCTGAAGTTGTCGCGCAGGTTGCGGTCGAGCCCGATGTGATGGAAGAAGTAGTGGCCCTGGAAGATGCCGTGGTTCTGCACCATCCAGTGGTTCTCCTCGCGTACGAAGGGCTTCAGGATCGCGGCCGCGATGTCGGGATGGTTGAAGGAGCCCAGCGTGTCGCCGATGTCGTGCAGGAGCGCGCACACCACGTACTCCTCGTCGCGTCCGTCGCGCAGGGCGCGCGTGGCGGTCTGCAGCGAGTGGGTGTAGCGATCGACCGGGAAGCCGCCGTAGTCGCCTTCGAGGATCTGCAGGTGCTTGATCACGCGCTCGGGCAGGCTGCTCGCAAACAGCATGAACTCGCCGCCGATCAGTTGCCAGTCTTCCCGCGTACTGTCCTGCATGCGGGTGAAGGTCGCTCTTGCGTTCATGGTGTTGTCTCCGTGGGGTGCGGCCCACTGTAGACCCGCGCTTGACCATCAACTGTCAAGAATTTGACAATCGAAGGCCCTGGTAAACCCCCGCACCCGCATGCCCCCCACGCCCCGACCGCGCCTCTCGGCAGCGCACCGCCGCACCATGGAAGCCAATCCTTGGTTCGCCTCGATGCCGCGCGCTCAGCGCGAGGCCTTGCTGGGCGCGGCCGACCTGGTTCATTTCCGGCGCGGTGCGATGCTGTTCCGCCAGGGCGATCCGGTGCGGGCGGCCGGCAGCGGCTTCTACGGACTCGCGGCCGGAACGATCAAGATCTCGACCTTGCGCCACGATGGGCGCGAGGCCATCCTGGCCGTGCTCGAGCCCGGCAACTGGTTCGGCGAGATCAGCCTCATCGACGGCTCGCCGCGCACCCACGATGCCACCGCGCTCGGCGCGCTCGACCTGCTGGTCGTGTCGCCCGAGACGTTCGCGCAGCAGATGCAGGGCCGGGCCTTCTCGCATGCGGTCGCGGCGCTGCTCGCGGCGCGGGTGCGGGGACTCTATGGATTGATGGAAGACGCCACCTTGCGCGACCTGCGCGCCCGCGTTGCGCGCCGGCTGCTGGTGCTGGCGCGCGGCGACGCGACGCAGTCGGCGCAGCTTCGCCGCCGCGTGAGCCTGCCGCAGGAGGCGCTCGCGATGATGTTGGGCGTGACGCGGCAGACGCTGTCGAAGGAGCTCAACGCGCTGGCGCAGGAGCGCGTGATCGCGCTGGGCTACGGCCGCATCGAGCTGTTGTCGCTCGATGCGCTGCAGCGCCTGGGCGGCACCGCCTAGCGCAATACGCGGCCGTCGGCCGTGATGCTGATCAGGTCGATGCTGCGCTGCGGATCGCGCAGGCCGGGGCGCAGGTTGATGCGGAAGCCGCCGACGTCGTAGTCCGTCATGCCAGCCATCACGCGCTGCAGGCTCGCGGACGTGAAGCCGCGGCCGGCGCGGCGAATCGCTTCGCCCGCGGCCTTGGCGGCGATGAAGCCTTCCATGCCTTCGTAGGAGGCCGTCTGGTCGGAGTTGTCGATGGCGGCGAGGTATTCCTTGACGATCGGGATGCCCGAGGGCCGCGGCGAGGGCACGACCTGCGAGATCACGATGCCGCCGATGTCCTTGCCCAGCGCCGCGTAGAGCGGATCGATGCCGACGATCGAAAAGGCCATGAAGGCGCCGGAATAGCCGCTCTTGCGCAGCTTGCGGATCACGTTGGCCGTGGTGCCCGAGAGCGACACCAGCACGATGGCCTGCGGGTTCTGCTTCTGCACCGCGGCAAGCGCCGCGTCGAGCTTGTCTCCGGCAGCGGGCACCAGCGCGCTCGCCGCCAGGGACCCCAGCTTCTGATCGGTCATGGCCTGCTGCACGGCTGCGAGGCCGGCGCGGCCCATGGCGTCGTCGTCGCCGACCAGCGCGATGCGCGTCTGCCCGACGGTGGCGCACTGGCGCACGATCTTGAAGGCTTCGTCGGCCATGCTGGGGCGCACGTGGAACACGTTCGGATGCGCGGCGGCGCGCAGGCTATCCGCAGCGGCGAAGGGCGCGAACAGCTGCGTGCCCTGCTGCGCGGCCGCGGCGGCACCGGCCTCGCTGCTGGCGGTGCCGACGAAGCCGAACAGCATGTCGGCCTTGTCATTGGTGAGCAGGGTGCGCGCATTGGCGGCGGCGCGCGCGGCGTCGTAGCCGTCGTCGAGTTGCAGCAGCTTCAGATGAATGCCGCCGGCGGCGTGAGTCTCGTTGAAATGGGTCGCATAGAGCCTGCAGCCGGCGGCAAAGGCGAGGCCGATCTCGCTGGCAGCGCCCGTCAGCGGCACCGATTGTCCGAGGACCACCGTGCGCGCCGAGCCTGCCGCCGCCGCAGGCGCGCGGGCGGTCTGCGCCCGGCCGATCGTGCTCGCGCCGAGACCGCCGCCGAGCAGCAGAGTTGCGCCCATCCTGCCCAAACAAAGCCTGCGTGACAGAGCCATAAGACACCTTTCGATACATCAATCAGAAAAATGTAGCAATTTCGATGCCTCATACGAAGGTAGTAAGTCACGTTGAGCCGGTTTGCTCGGGCTCAGCGACGCCGGGGTGTTAACTTTTGTTTTTGAAAAGAAAAGCGTGCTTTTTGCACGCGGCGAAAGCGCGCTCCGATGGCAACATCCTTGTCGATCCGGGGCTCATGTCCCCGGCAACCGACATGAAGAAAAAGCCATCCGATATCGCCTTGCTGGAAAGCGCGCTCGCCACCATCGAACAGGTGCTGGCCCGTGCCGACAGCGACATGCAGGGAGCGCCGTACGACGGCCCCACCGCCAACATGCCGCTGGACGTCCTGCATTCGAACAAGCCGTCCGAAGACGGCCGTTTCCGCACCAGTGCCGCGCAGTCGGCCATCGGCATCTGCCTCGGCTCCGCGGCCGCGTTGATCGACGTCAGCCAGGCACTGATGAACCGTTCCGTCGATTGCTCGCCGCAAACGCTGGAGCGCGAATGGCAGATGCTGATCGCCCACACCAAGATGGCCAGCCGCTCGGCTTATCGCGCGGCGCTCATCATGGCCGCACAGAAGCACCTGCTGGCCGCGCAGGGCGAGGCGCAGACCGACGACGTGTACCGCGTCGCCTACTGAACAGGCCCTTGTTCAGGCGCGCTCGAACACCACGTCCCATACGCCGTGGCCCAGCTTGAGGCCGCGGTTCTCGAACTTGGTGAGCGGCCGGTAGTCCGGCTTGGGCGCGTAGCCCGCCGCCGTGTTGCGCAACAGCGGCTCCTGCGCCAGCACCTCGAGCATCTGCTCGGCGTAGGGCTGCCAGTCGGTCGCGCAATGCAGGTAGCCCCCGGGTGCGAGCCGGTCGGCCAGCTTGCGCACGAAGGGCGCCTGGATCAGCCGGCGCTTGTTGTGCCGCGTCTTGTGCCACGGGTCCGGAAAGAACACGTGCACGCCGGCCAGCATGCCGGGCACGAGCATATGGTCGATGACATCGACCGCATCGTGGGCGCAGATGCGGATGTTCCCGAGCTGCTGTTCGCCGATGCGCTTGAGCAGCGCACCGACGCCGGGTTCGTGCACCTCGCAGCACAGGAAATTCTTCTCGGGCTGGAGCGCCGCGATGTGCGCGGTGGCCTCGCCCATGCCGAAGCCGATCTCCAGCACGGTCGGCGCAACGCGGCCGAAGGCGGCGGCAATGTCCAGCGGCTGGGGGCGGTAGGGCAGGAGGAACAGCGGTCCGAGTTCGGCGAAGGCGCGCGCCTGGCCCTCGGTGGTCCGGCCGGCGCGCTTGACGAAGCTCTTCAGGCGGCGATGCAGGGGATGCGGCGGGGTTTCTTCGTCGGAAGCGGGCGCGGCGGGATCGCGCGCGGGGTCGGTGGCAGGCAGGGTCATCAGGGGGAGGGATTGTAGAGAGCCCGCCAGCCGGCGACCCATCCGGCCAGTGCGCCTGCGGGTGTCGAAGCGGTGGTGGCCTCGAGGCCCAGCGTGTGCGCCGCGGTGTCGAGGGCCGCGAGCGCTGCGGCGGGCGCACCGGTATCGAGCGGGGCGGCGCCGTTCTGCTTGGAGAGCTTCTCGCCGTCCGCGCCGAGCACCAGCGGCGTGTGCAGGTAGCTCGGCGTCGGCAGGCCGAGCGCGCGCTGCAGCAGGATCTGGCGCGCCGTGTTGTCGGCCAGGTCTTCGCCGCGCACCACGTCCGTCACGCCCTGGTCGGCATCGTCGACCACCACCGCGAGCTGGTAGGCCCAAGGGCCGTCGGCGCGCTTGAGCACGAAGTCGCCGACTTCCTGCGTCACGTCCTGGCATTGCAGGCCGATGCGGCGGTCGGTCCAGCACACGGCTTTCGATGCGCGCGCAGCTTCGAATCGCGTCGCTGCGAAGCGCCAGGCGCGCGCCGGCTTGCCGTGCAGGCCGTCGCGGCAGGTGCCGGGATAGACGCGTTCACCGTGCCGTGCGTGCGGCACGCCTTGCCGCGCCAGCGCCTCGTCGATGTCCTTGCGCGAGCAGCCGCAGGGATAGCTGAGGCCCAAGGTCTTCAGGTGATCGAGGGCGCGTGCGTAGAGCGCGGTGCGCTGCGTCTGCCAGGCCGGTGCGGCGTCGGGCACGAGGCCGCAGGCCGCGAGTTGCGAGAGGATGTGTTCGCCCATGCCGGGCAGGCAGCGCTCGGTGTCGGCGTCTTCGATGCGCACCAGCCAGCGCGCCTGCGGGCCGCGGGCACGCACGTCGAGCCAGCTGGCGAGCGCGGCGACCAGCGAGCCGGCATGTAGCGGCCCGGTGGGAGAAGGTGCAAACCGGCCGGTGGGTATCACGCCACTTTGAGCGCCAGCGAAAGTCCGGAGAGGAACGCGTCCTCGACACGGTGCCCGGTGCACCAGTCGCCGGCCACGCCGATGCGGGCCTTGGCGTCCCACAGGTGCGGCTTGCCGACCGGCACCTGGGTCTGGGCTTCGGGCCAGCAGCGCGCCTGCGCGTGCGAGGGCACGGCGCGGATGCCGGTGATTTCGGAGAAGGCGCGCAGCAGCTTGGCCTCGACGCGCGAGGCGTCGTCGCGCAGATGCTCGTGCGACCAGGCCGGGCTGGCCTGCAGCGTCCAGCGCTCGATGCGGTCACGCCCGGGCTTGGAGGATTCGCGCGCCAGCCAGGCCACGCGGTGGTGGGTGCTGCGCGCGGCGTTCCATTGCGGCCCGAGGTGGGAGAGGTTTGCCTGGTTGGCTTGCGGGAAGGCGATCATCAGCGTCCAGCAGGGTGCGATGCGCACTGCCTCGATCTTCTCGCTGATGTCGGTGGAGAGCTTGCCGCCATCGAGCAGGGCGCGCGTGCGGGCCGGCGGCACCGCCAGCAGCACGCCATCGAAACCCGAGTACACGTGCTGCGAATCGTCGGCGCCCGCGGTGCGCAGTTGCCAGCGCTTGCCGTCGAGCGCGTCACGTTCGATGGTCGTGACCTGGGTGCGCGTCACGAGCGCATCGCCCAGCGGCGCTGCCCAGTGCGCGACCAGTGCGTCCATGCCGGGCTGTGCGACCCAGTGCGGCTCGCGCGCCGGCAGGGCGGCCTCGGCGACGCGGCCGTGCGCGTCGAGCACGCGCACGAGGTTCGCGCTCCAGGGTTTGCAGATCTGCGGCACGGTTTGCAGCACGCGCGCAAAGCGCGGATCGCGCACGGTGAAGTACTGCGCGCCGCTGTCGAACTTGCCGAAGGGCGTGGATTCGCTTGCCATCCGGCCGCCGGCGGTGGCTTCGCGCTCGAACACGCTGACGCGGTGGCCGGCCTGCGCGAGGGTGCGGGCGCAGGCGACGCCCGCCATGCCGGCGCCGACGATGGCGTAGTGCCGTGAGGAGTTGGATCGGTGGCGGTCGGCGGTGGAGCGGGAGGTGGGCATGTTGGCGGTCTCGTTTCTGGTGGCGATTAAGGAGAACTCTAACCGGCTCGAAGTGGCAAGTCGGCAGGCCCAATTTCTATCGGCCGCGATGCCGTTCAAGGAGAGCCCGGCGCGTGCCTTCGTGCTCGAACTGTTCGAGCCACCATTTGAGCGCACGCCCCGGCTTGCCGGCGGTGCGCTCGCGCCAGGCGCAATGCATGGTGCCGATGGGCGGCGCGCGCTCGGTCTTGCGCTCGACCAGGTGGCCGGCTTCGATGTAGGGGCGCGCCATCGGTTCGGGCAGGAAGCCGGCGCCCAGCCCGTGCAGTTGCGCGGCCAGCTTGGCGTGCATGGTGGGCACGGTGAGCACGTCCTGGCCGCCCACGAGGTTGACCGTCATGCTCGGGCCGGTGCGCGAGGAGTCTGCCGCGGCCACCGCGCGGTGCCGGCGCAGCACGGCATCGGAGAGCGGCCCCTCGATGCGGGCCAGCGGATGGTGCGGTGCCACCGCATAGACGAAGTGCAGCTGGCCCAGCGGGCGGCTTCGGATGCCGGTGGCGCCGAAGGCGAGGCTGGAGGCGTCGAGCACGGCGCCGACAGCGAGATCGGCCTCGCCGCTGGTGAGCGCTTCGATGGTGCCGAGCAGGGTCTCGTCGCGCAGCTTGAGCCGGGTCGGCGGATTGAGCGCGAAGAAGGCCGTGGCCAGGTCGAGCATCGGATCGCGCGCGATCACGCTATCGACCGCGATCGTGAGCATCGGCTCCCAGCCGGTCGCGACGCGCTTGACGCGGTTGGCCACCGCGTCGATCTCGCCGAGCAGCCACGAAGCCTCGCGCAGCAGCTCGGCGCCGGCTTCCGTCAGCCGCGCCTGGCGCGCACTTCGGTCGAACAGCAGCACGTCGAGGGCGTCTTCGATCTGGCGCACGCGATAGCTGAGGGCGCTCGGCACGAGGTCCAGCCTGCGCGCGGCGGCGGCGAAGCTGCCGGTCTCGACCACGGTCTGCAGCATCGCGAGCGCGTCGGGCGTCAGGACATCACGGGCGGTAGGCATCGTTCAAAAAAATTGAATGATGCCATCAAAAGCCGGCGCTTTCGAGGCCGGGGCCGCGCCCTAAAGTTCTGCACATCCGCTGCGCATACGGCGCGGCATTCGAAGGCCCAAGCCATCTGGCGGGGCAGGAGTTCAAAGATGCTTCAAGTTCGCAAGTCCCAGGAACGCGGTTATGCCGATCACGGCTGGCTGCGCTCGTTTCACAGCTTCTCCTTTGCCGGCTACTACGATCCGGCCCACATGGGTTACGGCAACCTGCGCGTGATCAACGAAGACCGCGTCGCCGGGGGCGCCGGCTTCGGCACCCACGGCCACAAGGACATGGAAATCATCAGCTATGTCCTGTCGGGCGAGCTCGCGCACAAGGACAGCATGGGCAACGTCGAATCGATCCCGCCGGGCGACGTGCAGCGCATGAGCGCCGGCCGCGGCGTGATGCACAGCGAGTTCAACCACAAGGCCGACGAGACCACGCACTTCCTGCAGATCTGGATCGAGCCCAACGTGCGCGGCATTGCGCCCGGCTACGAGCAGAAGAGTTTCCCCGAGGCAGAAAAGCGCGGACGGCTGCGCCTGGTGGCTTCGCCCGACGGCGCCGAGGGTTCGGTGCTGGTGCATGCCGATGCGCGCATGTATGCCGGCTTGCTCGACGGCGCCGAGCAAGCCGAACTCGCGCTCGACCCGAAGCGCAAGAGCTACGTGCACCTGGTGCGGGGGGAGCTCGAGGTCAACGGCACGAAACTGGCTACTGGCGATGCGGCCCTGATCAAGGACGAATCGCAACTCACGCTCGGCGCCGGCAAGAAGGCCGAAGTGCTGGTGTTCGACCTCGCGGCCTGAAGCTGCGTTTATTTTTTCATCAACCCAGGAGTACTTTTCCAATGGCATCCACCACCACCGCATCCGGCTACGCCGCCCCCGTCAGCGCGAACGCCTCGCAGGACGCGCTAGCGCTCATCGGGCGCATTCTGATCGCGGCGCTCTTCATACCGGCCGGTTTCGGCAAGATCGGCGGCTTCGCCGGCGTCGTCGGCTACATCAGCGCAGTCGGCCTGCCGCTGCCGCAGCTCGGCGCCGCGATCGCGATCATCGTGGAGCTCGGCCTCGGCCTGCTGCTCCTGGTCGGCTACAAGACGCGCATCGTGTCGATCGTGCTGGCCGTGTTCACCGTCGCCACCGCGGTGCTCTTCCACAACTACTGGGGCATGCCTGCCGACAAGGCCTATGTGAACCAGCTGATGTTCTTCAAGAACATCGCGATCGCAGGCGGCCTGCTGGCCATCGCGGCCTTCGGCGCCGGCCGCTTCAGCATCGACAAGAAGTAAGGCACTCCCCCAGGCTTGCCCACTTCGTGTGGCTGCCGACCCCCTCGCCGGGGGCAATACCAGCGGACCGGCCAAGCCGGATCCGCGGTGTTCCACGAACAGGCTGCGCTTCGCGAGCCCTTGACCCGCGGCAGATGGTTCATCGCGCGATCATTCACGGATACTCGGCGTCATGACCAACATCGTCGTTGTTTTTCATTCGGGTTACGGCCACACGCAGCGCATTGCGAAGGCGGTGGCCGATGGCGCAGGCGCCCATCTGCTCGCGATCGACGCCGACGGCAAGCTCCCGGCCGGCGGCTGGGAGATGCTGGCGGCGGCGGATGCGATCATCATGGGCTCGCCCACCTACATGGGCAGCGTGAGCTGGCAGTTCAAGAAGTTCGCCGATGCCTCTTCGAAGATCTGGTATGTCCAGGGCTGGCGCAACAAGCTCTTCGCGGGCTTCACCAACAGCGCTGCCATGAACGGCGACAAGGACGCGACCCTGACCTACCTGTGGCACCTCGCCAGCCAGCACGGCGGCCTGTGGGTCAGCCTTGGGCTCATGCCCAGCAACGACAAGGCAGCGAAGCGCGATTCGATCAACTACGTCGGCGGCTACAACGGCTTGCTGACCACCTCGCCGACCGATGCCAGTCCGGCCGAGATGGCGAAGGGCGATCTCGATACAGCTTATGCATTCGGCGAACGCGTGGCCGAGGTGGCAAGATCTCGTTCGCCCCACGGAGAACCACGATGACCGAACCGCTGCTCCTGCTTCGACCGCATGACAAGGACCTCGGCGGAGGCTTCAAGGTGCGGCGCCTGCTGCCGGCCGCGAAGCGGCGATCGGTCGGGCCCTTCGTCTTCTTCGACCATTTCGGGCCGGCCACCGAGCAACCCGGCAACGAGCACGACGTGCGGCCGCATCCGCACATCGGCCTTGCCACGGTCACTTATCTTTTCGAGGGCGCGATGATGCATCGCGACAGCCTCGGCGTGGTGCAGGAGATCCGTCCCGGCGCGATCAACTGGATGACGGCGGGGCGCGGCATCGTGCACTCGGAGCGCAAGCCCGAGCACTTGCTCGATGCAAGCTACGTCAACCACGGCCTGCAGCTCTGGGCCGCGTTGCCGCAGGCCTACGAGGAAGTCGAACCGAGCTTTTCCCACACGGCGGCCGAGCAAATCCCGGCACTCGAAGTGCAGGGCGTGGCCGTCCGGGTGCTGGTGGGCGAAGCCTTCGGCGTGCGTTCGCCGGTTGCGACCTTTTCCAATACGCTCTATCTCGACCTGGCCTTGCCGGCCGGCGCGCGTTTCGAGCTGCCGACATTGGCGCAGGAGATGGCCGTCTACGCGGTCGATGGCAACTTCCAGCTCGATGGTGAGTTGGTGGCGCAGCACACGATGGGCATGCTGCCGGAAGGCGAGGGCGGTGTCATCGAGGCGCGCGAAGCCGTTCGCGTCGTGATCATCGGTGGCGAGCCGCTCGACGGCCCGCGCTTCATCACATGGAACTTCGTCTCCAGCCGGCGCGAGCGCATCCTCGAAGCCGGCGCCGACTGGTCCGCCCAGCGCATGGGCCATGTGCCGGGCGAGACGGAATTCATTCCGCTGCCGGGGCATCCGTTCCAGGTACAGACGCCGGCCGATACCGGCACGACGCCGGTCTAGCGCTTGATCGCGATGTCCGGGTCTTCGGCGGCCCGGGCGCTGGCCCTGCTGGCCCGCGCGCTCAGATCGGGCGCCAGGGCCTCGCGGCCGTCGAACACGAAGCACTCGCCGTGGTAGTGCGCGCCGCCAACCTGCTCGAAGTACTTGAGGATGCCGCCTTCGAGCTGAAGCACGTCGGCCACGCCTTCCTCGCGCATCAGGATGGCGGCCTTCTCGCAGCGGATGCCGCCGGTGCAGAAGCTCACCACCGTCTTGCCTGCGAGTTCCTCGCGATGCTTCTTCAGCGCCTTCGGGAAATCGGTGAACTTGCCGATGCGCCAGTCGATGGCCCCATCGAAGCTGCCGTGGTCGACCTCGAAGGCGTTGCGCGTGTCGAGCAGCGCGATCGGCTTGCCCGCATCGTCGTGCCCCTGGTCGAGCCAGCGCTTGAGGGTGGGCGCGTCGACGCCCGGCGCGCGGCCCGCGGCGGGCTGGATGGCCGGATGGTCCATGCGGATGATCTCGCGCTTCAGCTTGACCAGCATGCGGCGGAAGGGCTGGGCCTCGGACCAGCTCTCCTTCGCTTCCAGGTCGGCGAAACGGACATCGGCGTACAGACCTTCGAGAAAGGAGCGCACCGCCGGCTCGGTGCCGGCGAGGAACAGGTTGATGCCCTCGGGCGCGAGCAGGATGGTGCCCTTGAGCGCGAGCGCGTGGGTGGTGGCGCGCAGCGCATCGCGCAGCAGCTCGCCGTCGTCGATGGCCACGAACTTGTAGGCCGCGATATTCAAAATCTCTTGCACGGGGCGCGATTGTAGGTACGACCAACTCACATGGTGGAGGTGCCGCTTTCTACAATGCACCCCATGTTCGTTCACCTGCGCCTGCACACCGAGTTTTCCGTCGTCGACGGCACCAACCGAATCGACGAAGTCGTCAAGGCCGCCGCGGCCGACCGGCAGCCGGCGCTGGCGATCACCGACCTCAACAACCTCTTCGGCGCGGTCAAGTTCTACAAGGAAGCGCGCGGCAAGGGCGTCAAGCCGGTGCTGGGTGCCGAGGTGTTTCTCGAAGGCCTGGGCGCGGAGATCGGCGCGCTCACGCGCATCGTGCTCTTGGTGCAGAACACGGAAGGCTACCTGCACCTGTCCGAGCTGCTGGCGCGCGCCTGGACGCAGAACGTGGGCCGCGGCCAGGCTCAGGCGGTCTGCAAGCTGGCCTGGATCGAGGAGCTGCAGGGCGGGCTGATCGCGCTCTCCGGCGCGCAGGCCGGCCCGCTCGGTGCGCCGCTGCTGCAAGGTCAGCAAGAACGCGCGGCCGAGATCGCGCTGCAGCTGGCAGGCCTGTTCCCGCATCGCTTCTACATCGAGCTGCAGCGCGCCGGCCGCCCCGAGGACGAGCCGCACGTGGTGGCCGCGGTGCAGCTGGCCGCAAGGCTCGGGTTGCCGGTGGTGGCCACGCATCCGGTGCAGTTCGCGACCGCCGAGGACTTCGAGGCGCACGAGGCGCGCGTCTGCATCTCGGAAGGCGAGATCCTCGGCAATCCGCGCCGCGTGCGCAAGTTCACGCAGCAGCAGTACTTCAAGTCCGCGGCCGAGATGGAAGCGCTTTTCGCCGACGTGCCGAGCGCGATCGCCAACACAGTCGAGATCGCCAAGCGCTGCAACCTCACGCTGGTGCTCGGCAAGCCGCAGCTGCCGAACTTCCCGACGCCCAACGGCATGCCGATCGAGGAGTATTTCCGCGTCGCCTCCTTCGAGGGCCTGGAAGAGCGTCTCGCGCACCTGTACCCGGATGCGGCCAAGCGCGACGCCGAACGCCCGCGCTACGTGGAACGGCTCGAGTTCGAGATCAACACCATCCTGAAGATGGGCTTCCCCGGCTACTTCCTGATAGTGGGCGACTTCATCAACTGGGCCAAGAAGAACGGCTGCCCGGTCGGTCCCGGCCGGGGCTCGGGCGCGGGCTCACTGGTGGCCTATGCGCTGAAGATCACCGACCTCGATCCGCTCGAATACAAGCTGCTGTTCGAACGCTTCCTGAACCCCGAGCGCGTCTCGATGCCCGACTTCGACATCGACTTCTGCCAGGGCAACCGCGACCGCGTGATCGACTACGTGAAGGACAAGTACGGCCGCGACGCGGTGAGCCAGATCGCGACCTTCGGTACCATGGCCGCGCGCGCCGCCATCCGCGACGTGGGCCGCGTGCTCGACATGAGCTATATGTTCTGCGACGGCATCAGCAAGCTGATTCCGAACAAGCCGGGGCAGCCGGTCACGATCCAGTACCCGCCTTCGCCCAAGCCCGAGGGCGACAAGAACAACTACGCGATCGAGATGGAGCCGCAGCTCGCGGCCCGCATCGAGAAGGAGGAAGAAGTCCGCATGCTGGTCGAGCTGGCGCAGAAGCTCGAAGGCATGACGCGCAACATCGGCATGCACGCCGGCGGCGTGCTGATCGCGCCGGGCAAGCTCACCGACTTTTGTCCGCTCTATCAGCAGCCGGGCAGCGACTCGGCCGTGAGCCAGTACGACAAGGACGACGTCGAAGCCATCGGCCTGGTGAAGTTCGACTTTCTGGGCCTGGCCACGCTGACGATCCTCGAGATCGCGAAGGAGTTCATCGTCCAGCGCCACAAGGGCCAGGAGAACTTCGCCTACGAGAACATCCGGCTCGACGATGCGCCCACCTACCGGCTCTTCGCCGAGGGCAAGACCGAGGCCGTGTTCCAGTTCGAATCGCGCGGCATGCAGGGCATGCTGAAGGACGCGCGGCCGACGCGGCTGGAAGACCTGATCGCGCTCAACGCGCTGTACCGTCCGGGCCCGATGGACCTGATCCCCAGCTTCGTCGCGCGCAAGCATGGCCGCGAGCCGGTGGAGTACCCGCATCCGCTGGTCGAAGAGATGCTCTCGGAGACCTACGGGATCATGGTCTACCAGGAACAGGTGATGCAGACCGCGCAGATCCTGGGCGGCTACTCGCTCGGCGGCGCCGACTTGCTGCGCCGCGCGATGGGCAAGAAGAAGGCCGAGGAGATGGCCGAGCACCGCGAGATCTTCCGCAAGGGCGCGGCGGTGAACGGCATCGACCAGCAGAAGGCCGACGAGATCTTCGACTTGATGGAGAAGTTCGCGGGCTACGGCTTCAACAAGTCGCACGCGGCCGCCTACTCGCTGCTGGCCTATCACACCGGCTGGCTCAAGGTCCATTACACGGCCGAGTTCTTCTGCGCCAACATGACCGTGGAAATGGACGACACCGACAAGCTCAAGGTGTTGTTCGAGGACGCGCAGAAGAACTTCGGCATGACCTTCGAGCCGCCGGACGTGAACCGCGGCAACTACCGATTCGAGCCGGTCACCGACAAGGTCATCCGCTACGGGCTCGGCGCGGTCAAGGGCACCGGGCAACTGGCGGTCGAGGCGGTGGTCAAGGCGCGGGAGAAGGGCGGCCCCTTCAAGAGCCTGTTCGACTTCTGCGTGCGCGTGGACCGCCAGCGCATCAACAAGCGCACCGTCGAGGCGCTGATCAAGGCCGGCGCCTTCGATTCGCTGCAGCAGAACCGCGCTTCGCTGATCGCCTCGGTCGACCGCGCCTTCGAATTCGCGAGCGCGACCGAGGCCAACGCCTCGCAGGTCGACATCTTCGGCGACTGCGAGCACGGTTCCGCGACGCAGGAGCCCGAGCTGGTCGACGCCACGCCCTGGGGCGTGAAGGAGCGCCTGACCTACGAGAAGACGGCGATCGGCTTTTACCTCTCGGGCCACCTGTTCGACGAAGTGGCGCACGAGGTGCGGCGCTTCTGCAAGCGCGAGATCGACGACCTGATCGACAGCCGCGACCAGCAGGTGATCGCCGGCATCGTGAGCGACTTCCGCGTCATCAACGGCCAGCGCGGGCGGCTCGCGATCTTCAAGCTGGACGACAAGTCGGGCGCCATCGACGCGACCGCCGACGAGGCGCTCTTCAACGCCAACCGAAATGTGCTGAAGGACGACGAACTGGTCATCGTCAGTGGCCGCCTGCAGCCGGGCCGCGGCGGCTTCGAGGCGCGCTTCCAGGTGCAGCAGGTATGGGACCTGGCCGCGGCGCGCTGCCGCTTCGGCAAGTTCCTGCGCGTGGCGGTCAACGGCAAGGCACCCGACATCGCGCGGCTGGTGCGCGACTTTCCGCCGCGCACCGAACAGAGCGAGCACGGCGAGCTGCAGCAGGGGCTGGCTGTGCGCCTGTCGATGGCGCGCGGCGGCGCGCAGGTCGAGCTGCAGCTGGGCGAACGCGCGAAGTTCTTCCCGACCGATGCCGCGCTCGCGAGCTGGATGGCGCAGGCCGATGCGGGCCGCGCGGCGGTGGTGTACGAGTAAGTAGCGACGCTGCGCGTCAGCGCTTCGGTCGCAAGGTGACGATCAGGCGCGGCGGGACCGTGCCGTCGACGTCGCGCGGCAGCTTTTCGGTTTTCTGCAGCGCACGCAGCGCAGCCTCGTCCCAGTTCGGCAGGCCGCTGGTCTTGACCAACTGCGGCGTGCCGACGATGGTGCCGTCGGGCGCGAGGCGGACGTCGAACTCGGCGCCCGGATTGCCGCTGACGAGTTCTGCCTCGGGAAACACCACGTTGGGCCGGACGGCGGCCGCGACCTTGCCGCCGTAGCTGCCTGAGGGACCGGAAGACTTGAGTGCCGTGCCGGTTGCGCTGTCGCTGCCGCTCGCGCCCGCCAGGCCTTGCATGCGCTTGAGCGTGGCCGCGCGGTCGGCCGCCGCCTGCGCCGCCGCCTTCGTCTCGGCTTCCTTCTTCTTCGCGGCTTCGGCTTCCTGCTTTTTCTTCGCCTCGGCGAGCTTCTGCTGCTGTTCCTTCTTGCGCTCGGCCTCGTCCTCGGCGCGCTCGCGGGCTTCCTGTTCCTTCTTTTCCTGCGCTGCCTTCTTCGCGGCTTCGAGCTTCTTCTGTTGCTGCAGCTCCTGCTCGCGTTCCTTCTGCTCCTTCAGTTTCTTCTCGCGTTCGAGCGCGATGTCGGGCGCCCGCGGCGCCGGTGCAGGTTCGGGTGCGCGCGCTTGCGGGGGAGGCGGCGGAGGAGGAGGGGGCGGTGCCGGCGTCGGTGCAGGCGCAGGGGCGGGCGGGGTCGGCACCGGCGGTGCGCTGAGGCGCGGCGCCGCTTGCTGCACGGTCGAGGACCAGAGCTCGGCCTCGACCGCGGCGTCTTCGGTGTCGCGTCGCCAGTTCACGCCCCAGGTCAGCGCGATGATGAGCAGCCCATGCGCCAACAGCGCCAGCAGCACGGCGCGCGGCGTGCCGCGTTGCGGCGGCGGCGCGAATTCCGGCCGGTCGGCACCGAGCGACATCAGCGAGGAGACCATCACCTGGTGCCCGTGGTCGTGACCGAGAGGCCGACGCGCTCGACGCCGCTGCGCTTGAGCGCGTTCATCGCCTTGACCACCGTCTCGTACTTGACCGATTTGTCGGCGCTGATCACCACCGGCCGCTGGTCGTCACCGCCCTGTGCGGTCTTGGCCGCCGTGCCGATCTGGGTCATCGGGATCGAGGTCGCGCCGCTGCCGGTGGACGGATCTTTCTTGATCTGCACCTCGTCGTCGCTCTTGATGACGATCTCGATCGGCTTGTCGGGCTGCTTGTTGGCGCGATCCACCGTGGGCAGGTTGATCACGCTCGGCGTGATCAGCGGCGCCGTGACCATGAAGATGATCAGGAGCACCAGCATCACGTCGATGAACGGGACCATGTTGATCTCGTTGATCGTTCGGCGGCCGCGGCCGCGTGAGGACATTGCTGGCATGGTGGTGCTCCGCTTCAGCGGCCGGTCGCCGGCGTCACCGATGCCGGGTTGACGTGGGCCGTCAGGTTGCGCTGCAGGATGTTCGAGAACTCCTCGATGAAGGTCTCGAGGGCGATCGCGATCTTGTCGATCTCGCGGGCGAAGCGGTTGTACGCCACCACGGCCGGAATGGCCGCGAAGAGGCCGATGGCGGTGGCGACCAGCGCTTCGGCGATGCCGGGCGCGACGGTCGAGAGCGTCACCTGCGCCAGCGCCGCGAGGCCGGTGAAGGCATGCATGATCCCCCACACGGTGCCGAACAGGCCGACGTAGGGCGAGACCGAACCGACGGTGGCGAGGAAGGACAGGTTCTGCTCGACCGCATCGAGCTCGCGCTGGAAGCTCGCGCGCATTGCGCGGCGGGCGCCGTCGAGCAGCGTGCCGGCGTCGGAGACGTGGCGCTCGCGCAGCTTCTGGTACTCGCGCATGCCGGAGGCGAAGATGCGTTCCATAGGGCCCGCGAACTTGGCGTTCTGCGCAGCCGAGGAGAACAGTTCGTTCAGGCTGGTGCCGGACCAGAACTCGCGTTCGAAATCATCGTTGAGCGCCCGTGTGCGCTTGAGCGAGAAGAACTTGCGGAAGATGGCCGCCCAGCTGGCGACCGACACCACGAGCAGCAAGGCCACGACAAACTGCACCGGAAGGCTGGCATGGAGCAGGAGGGAAAGGATCGACAGTTCTTGATTCATGGCTTCTGAGGTTGAGACATGGAGCCGGCATGGCGCCCGAGGGTTCCCGTAACTTGAGGAGGGATGCGCACCGGCCGCAGCGTGGCCGCGTCGACCCAGCCGATGCGGATCGTGCCTTCGCAAAGGACCGCAGTATCGGGCGCCGGGCCGGTCGCCGGGTTGTGCTCTGATTTTGATAGCACGCGCTGGCCGATTATCAGGGACGCGGAACCCATCTGACGCAGCTCGGCTGTAACCAGCAGTTCGTCGTCGAGCCGCGCGGGCCGATGGTATTTGAGCTGCGTTTCGCTGACCACGAAGATGCCGCCGGTTTCCTCGCGCAGCCGGCCTTGCGCGATGCCGAGCGAGCGCAGCCACTCGGTGCGCGCGCGCTCCATGTACTTCAGGTAGTTGGCATAGAAGACGATGCCGCCGGCATCGGTGTCTTCCCAATAGACGCGGATCGGAAATGCAAAGCTCATGCAGCGACGGCAGCCCAGGCGCGCAGGCGCTCCACCGATTCCTCCAGATGCGCCATCGAGCTGGCGGTCGAGAAGCGCACGAAACGGGCGGTTTCGGCCGAGCCGAAGTCGCGGCCCGGCGTGATCGCGAGATGCGCCTTCTTCATCGCCTCGAAGGCGAAATCCCAGCTGTTCGCTATGCCGAGCTTCTCGCCGAAGGCGGAGCAGTCGGCCCAGGCATAGAAGGCGCCGTCCGGCACCACTGGCACCTGGAGGCCCAAGGCGTCGAGCTGCGGAATGAACCAGTCGCGCCGGGCCTTGAATTCGGCGCGGCGGCGTTCGTACTCGGCGATGCTTTCTGGCTCGAAGCAGGCGAGCGCTGCGTACTGCGAGACGGTGCTCGGGCAGATGAAGAGGTTCTGCGCCAGCCGCTCGATCACCGGAACCAGCGCATCGGGCACCACCAGCCAGCCCAGGCGCCAGCCGGTCATGCTGAAGTACTTGCTGAAGCTGTTGATGCTGATGACCTGGTCGTCGATCGCGAGCGCCGTCTGCCCGAATGCGTCGTCGTATGAAAGGCCAAGGTAGATCTCGTCGATCAGCGTGATGCCGCCGCGCTTGGCCACCACCTCGTGGATGCGACGCAGTTCGTCGGGCGCGATCGAGGTGCCGGTCGGGTTGGAAGGCGATGCCAGCAGCACGCCGCGCGTGCGTTCGCTCCAGGCCGCCTCGACCTTGGCGGCGCTCAACTGGAAGCGCTCGGCGGCCGTCGTCGGCACCAGCACGGCGCGGCCGTCGGCGGCGCTCACGAAGTGGCGGTTGCAGGGATAGCTGGGGTCGGGCAGCAGCATCTCGTCGCCGGCCTCGATCAGCGCCAGGCAGGCCAACTGCAGCGCGGCCGAAGCGCCGGCCGTGACCACGATGCGGCGCGCCGGCACGTCGACGCCGAAGCGCTCGCGGTACCAGCCGCTGATGCGCTCGCGCAGGTGGTCGAGGCCGACGGCATGCGTGTACCGCGTCGCGCCCGCGCGCACCGCGCGCGCGGCCGCCTCCTGCACCAACGGCGGCGCGGTGAAGTCGGGTTCGCCGATGTTGAGGAAGATCATCGGCCGGTCGGTGTGCGCGACTTCGCGTGCCAGCGTCGACGCGGCCTTAGCGACCTCCATCACGTAGAAGGGCTCGATGCGCTCGGCGCGGCTGGAAATCTTCATGTGGCCCCCACGCTCGGCACTGGCGTGTCCTCGCTGCCCCCCGAGGGGGCGCTCGCTTGCTCGGGGCGGCCCAGCGCTGCGCTCATGGCCGCGCCTTGCCGCTCGCGCGATCGGCCTCCACTTCCGCAGGGCGCAGTTGCGGCGCCAGGCCGTTCAGCACCGCGTTGACGTACTTGTGGCCGTCGGTGCCGCCGAACTCCTTGGCGAGCTCGATGCATTCATTCAGCACCACGCGCCAGGGCACGTCGAGGCAGTTCTGGAACTCGTAGACGCCGATCCACATCACGGCATGCTCGACCGGCGAGATCTCTTCGAGCTTGCGGTCGAGCAGCGGCACGATCAGCGCATCGAGCTCGCCCGCGGCCGCAATCGAGCCGTGCAGCAGCGCGTCGTAGTGCGCCGCGTCGGCCTTGTGGAAGCCGGCCAGGTCGCGCGTGAACTGGTCGATGGCTGCGGCGTCGTTGCGTCCCACCAGGTGCTGGTAGAGCGCCTGCAGCGCGAACTCGCGCGCACGGCTGCGGTTCGACTTGGCGGAGGCCTTGCGTGCGCCCGTGCTGGTCAGTCCGGTGCGGGATTGGCGCGGCTTGTCGCCGGCGGTCTTGTTGTCTTCGGTCATGAAAGGGTGGCGAGCAGTTGCGCCATCTCGACCGCCACGCGCGCCGCATCGCGGCCCTTGTCGGTCTGCCGCGCGATGGCCTGTTCGAGGTTCTCGGTGGTGAGGATCGCGTTGGCGATCGGGATGCGGTAGTCGAGCGCGAGACGGCTTACGCTCGCGCCCGATTCGTTGGCGACCAGCTCGAAGTGGTAGGTCTCGCCGCGGATGATGCAGCCCAGCGCGATCAGCGCCTGGTAGCGGCTGCGCTCGGCCAGGGCCTGCAGCGCGACCGGCACTTCGAGTGCGCCCGGCACGCTGACATGGTCGATGTCGGCCTCGGCGACGCCGAGCACACGAAGCTCGCCCAGGCAGGCCTCGGCCAGGGCATCGGTGATGTCTTCGTTGAAGCGTGCCTGCACGATGCCGATGCGCAAGCCCTTGCCGTCAAGCGCGACGTCGCTGCCCTTGTTCGCGTGCTGCATCAGGCTTCCTGCCTTGCGTGTGTGTTCTCGTTCTTCGTCATTGCTCTTCTTTCGTGAGGTAGCCCGCGATCTCCAGGCCGTAGCCCGCCGCCATGCTGGGCATGCGGCGTGGCGTGCCCAGGAGGTTCATCTTGTGCACGCCGCATTCGCGCAGGATCTGCGCGCCGATGCCGTAGCTGCGCAGGTCCATGCGTCCGCGCTCCGGCGCCTGCGCAGGCCGCGCGGTGCCGTCGAATTGCGACAGCAGCTCGGCGCCGGTTTCGCCGCAGTTGAGCAGCACGGCCACGCCCTTGCCTTCGGCCGCGATGTGGGCCAGGCTGGCATCGAGGCTCCACGAGTGCAGCGAGCGATTGACTTCCAGCGCGTCGAGCACCGACAGCGGCTCGTGCACGCGCACGTCCACCGTCTCGCCCGCGTTCCACTTGCCGCGCACCAGCGCCAGGTGCACGCCGTGGCTCGGCTTGTCGCGGAAGGCATGGGCGGTGAACCAGCCCCAGGCGGTATGGATCTCGCGGCAGCCCACCTTTTCGACCAGCGACTCGGTGCGGCTGCGATGCTCGATCAGCGCGGCGATGGTGCCGATCTTGATGCCGTGCTCGGCGGCGAAGAGCTGCAGGTCGGGCAGCCGAGCCATGGTGCCGTCTTCGTTCATCACTTCGCAGATCACGGAGGCAGGCGAGCACCCGGCCATGGCAGCGAGGTCGCAGCCGGCCTCCGTATGGCCCGCGCGCATCAGCACGCCGCCGTCGACGGCCTGCAGCGGGAAGATGTGGCCGGGCTGCACCAGGTCGGTCGCGACGGCATTCGGCGCGACGGCGGCCTGCACGGTGCGCGCGCGGTCGGCGGCAGAGATACCCGTGGTCACGCCTTCGGCCGCTTCGATGGACACGGTGAAGGCGGTCGAATGCTTGGCGCCGTTGCGTGCCACCATCGGCGGCAGCTGCAGCCGCTCGCACATCTCGCGGGAGAGCGTGAGGCAGATCAGCCCGCGCGCATGGCGTGCCATGAAGTTGATGGCCTCGGGCGTCACGTGGTCGGCGGCGAGCACGATGTCGCCTTCGTTCTCGCGGTCTTCCTCGTCGACCAGGATCACCATGCGGCCGGCGGCGAGTTCGGCCACGATCTCTTCGACCGACGAAATCGGCGCGGGCGCCCGGCCGCTGCGCGGGGCGGTGATCGGCGTGACGGAGGCGTTCATGGGGTCTTGTCTTTCTGTGATGAGGGCAGGGCGCCGGCTTGGAGCATGCGCTCCACATAGCGGGCGACGGTGTCGATCTCGAGGTTGACGCGGCTGCCCTGCTTCAGGCTGCCGAGCGCGGTGTTGTCGACGGTGTGCGGAATCAGGTTGATGCTGATCTCGCTGCCTTCCGGCTCGTCGCTCACGCTGTTGACTGTGAGGCTCACGCCGTTGACCGTGATCGAGCCCTTGTAGGCCAGGAAGCGGGCGAGCGCCGGCGGTGCCAGCACGCGCAGCTCCCAGCTTTCGCCCACCGGCGCGAAGCGGCTGACCGTGCCGATGCCGTCCACGTGGCCCGACACGATGTGGCCGCCGAGCCTGTCGTTCGCGCGCAGTGCCTTCTCGAGGTTGATGCGGCCCGCTTCTTCGGCGAGGCCGGCCGTCTTGTCCAGCGATTCGGCCGAGATGTCGATGGTGAAGAGCTGCTTCGCCGGATCGAGGGAGGTGACGGTCATGCAGGCGCCGTTGAGGGCGATGCTGTCACCGAGGCTCACGTCGGCCAGATAGCCGTCGGGCACCGCGATGCTGAGCCGCTTGCCGTGGGATGAAGAGCTGCCGAGGTCGTGGACGGCGGCGATGCGCCCCACGCCGGTGATGATTCCGGTGAACATCGCGGCATTTTCGCAGAGATGCGAAGACGCCCTGTGGGCAAACCCTAAAACCGGTCGCGGCCGGCCACCCGGGCCACGATTCGCAGGTCCGGGCCGATCTGCTCGAAGGACTTGAACTCGAGCGCCAGGGCATCGCCAAGCACGGTCAGGGCGCCGGCTGCATGAGGCTGGCTGGCCATGCCGAGCCCGTCGCCGATGAACTTGGGCGCGAGGTAGACCAGCAATTCGTCGACCAGCTCTTCGCGGATCAGCGAGCCATTGAGCTTGTGGCCGGCCTCGACGTGAAGCTCGTTGATCTCGCGCGCGGCGAGATCCCGCAGCATGGCGGCGAGATCGACCTTGCCCTGGGAATTGGCGAAGTAGCTGACTGTGGCGCCCTTGGCCTCCAAGGCCGCCTGCCTCGCTTCGTTGCGATTGGCGGCGTAGATCCAGATGGACCGGGCCGGGCCGAAGATCCTGGCCTCCGGCGGCGTCTGCAAATGGCTGTCGATCACCACCAGATGCGGCTGCCGCGGCGTGGCGACCAGCCGCACATCGAGGCGTGGGTCGTCTTCGAGCACGGTGCCGACACCGGTCATCACGGCGCTGGCGCGTGCACGCCAGGCGTGACCGTCGGTGCGCGCGGCTTCCGAAGTGATCCACTGGCTGGTGCCGTTTGCCAGCGCCGTCTTGCCGTCGAGCGAAGCCGCGACCTTGAGCCGGACCCAGGGGGTCTTGCGGACCATGCGGCTGAAAAAGCCGAGGTTGAGTTCACGTGATTCATCCGCGCCCGCACCGACCTCCAATTCGACGCCGGCGGCGCGCAGGCGCTCGAAACCCTGGCCGCCGACCAGCGGATTGGGATCGGCGATGGATGCCACGACTTTTCGGACGCCGGCCGCGATCAACGCGTCGCAGCACGGGCCGGTGCGGCCATGGTGCGAGCAGGGCTCGAGCGTCACATAGGCCGTGGCGCCTTTGACCGGGCAATTGCGGGCGGCGGCGTCGCGCAAGGCCATGATTTCCGCGTGAGGGCCCCCCACCGTTTGCGTGGAGCCTTGGCCGATGACCGCACCTTCCTCGTCGAGAAGCACGCAGCCGACCCGGGGGTTCGGTTCGGTTTCGATGCTCGCCCGCCGTGCGAGCTCGAGCGCCTGCGCCATCGCTTGGATATCTCTATTCATGGGACTGCCAATTAACAATTCTTTGAATCTCAGATTTAGTTCAGATTTGGCGAGAATTTCAGCTGATCCTTCAATTCAATCCGTTTGTCGAAAGATTCATTTGCACGTCATTTCGGAACTTAGACTTCGCGCGGATTGAAGACATGAAGCGACTATTTTGCTTGCGAACGCCGGAAACATTCGGGCCCAAGTTAGGACAGGCCGGCTTCACGTTGATCGAGATGTTGGTGACGATCGCCATTGCAGCCATTCTCATGTCGATGGCGGCGCCTTCGATGTGCAATCTCATCGAGCGCAACAGCGTCGCCGACAGCGTCAACAGCTTCGTCAGCGCCGTCAGCTACGCGCGCCGAAGCGATCAGGCGGGGGCTTCCTGTCACTCTGTGCCGCAGCGCCGATGCCGAGACCAGCGGCACGCCGGCTTGCACCGCAGACCCGGGCTGGCAGGTCGGGTGGATGGTCTTCGTCGATCTCGACAGCGATGGTGCTGGCGCTGATCAGATATCCCGCAGCAGCTGCCGGAACTCGTCCACGTCCTCGAAGCTCCGGTACACCGAAGCGAAGCGCACGTACGCCACCTTGTCCATGCGCTTGAGCTCCCGCATCACCAGCTCGCCCACCTTGGTGGATTCGATCTCACGCAGCCCGCTGGACAACAGCTTCTGCTCGATGCGCAGCAGCGCGTGGTCGATCTGTTCGATGCTCACCGGCCGCTTGCGCAGCGCCAGCATCATCGAGGCGCGGACCTTCTTGGGATCGAAGTCGGCGCGGCTGCCGTCCTTCTTGACCACGACCGGGAAGTTGACGTCCGGCCGTTCGTAGGTGGTGAAGCGCTTGTCGCAGTCGCCGCACTGCCGGCGGCGCCGCACGAAGTCGCCGTCTTCCGACACGCGGGTCTCGACGACCTGCGTTTCGAGGTGACCGCAGAACGGGCATTTCATGCGGTCACTTCCAGTTCAACCGTAGACAGGAAAGCGACTGGTCAATGCATGCACCTTCGCACGCACCGTCTCGATGGTCGCAGCATCGCGTGGATTGTCCAGCACGTCGGCGATCAAATTCGCAGTGGCGCGTGCCTCCTCGTCCTTGAAGCCGCGCGTGGTCAGCGCCGGGGTGCCGATGCGCACGCCGCTCGTGACCATCGGCTTTTCCGGATCGTTCGGGATCGCGTTCTTGTTGATCGTCATGTGAGCGCTGCCCAGCACGGCCTCGGCTTCCTTGCCGGTGATGCCCTTGGCGCGCAGGTCGACCAGCATCACATGGCTCTCGGTGCGGCCGCTCACGATGCGCAGGCCACGCGCGCTCAGGGTTTCGGCCACGATCTGCGCGTTCTTGACCACCTGCTGTTGGTAGGCCTTGAACTCGGGCGAGAGCGCTTCCTTGAAGGCCACCGCCTTGGCCGCGATCACGTGCATCAGGGGCCCGCCCTGCAGGCCCGGGAAGATGGCGCTGTTGATCGCCTTCTCGTGCTGCGACTTCATCAGGATGATGCCGCCGCGCGGTCCGCGCAAGCTTTTGTGGGTGGTGGAGGTCACCACGTCCGCGTGCGGCACGGGGTTCGGGTAGACGCCCGCGGCGACCAGGCCGGCGTAGTGGGCGATGTCGACCATGAAGATCGCACCGACGTCCTTGGCCACCTTGGCGAAGCGCTCGAAGTCGATGCGCAGCGAATAGGCCGAGGCGCCCGCGATGATCAGCTTCGGCGCGTGTTCGTGCGCCTTGCGCTCCATCGCGTCGTAGTCGATCTCTTCCTTGTCGTTCAGGCCGTAGCTCACGACGTTGAACCACTTGCCGCTCATGTTCAGCGGCATGCCGTGGGTCAGGTGGCCGCCTTCGGCCAGGCTCATGCCCATGATGGTGTCGCCCGGCTTCAGGAAGGCCAGCATGACGGCCTCGTTGGCCGAGGCGCCGCAATGCGCCTGCACGTTGGCCGCGTCGGCGCCGAACAGCTGCTTGACGCGGTCGATCGCCAATTGCTCGGCCACGTCGACATGCTCGCAGCCGCCGTAATAGCGCTTGCCCGGGTAGCCTTCGGCGTACTTGTTGGTGAGCTGCGTGCCTTGCGCGGCCATTACGGCCGGCGACGCATAGTTTTCGCTCGCGATCAGCTCGATGTGCTGCTCCTGCCGGGCGTGCTCGGCCTGGATGGCGGCCCAGATCTCGGGATCGGTCTGTTCGACCAGGATATTGCGGTTGTACATGGCAGTCCTTTAAGACGATGGTCCTTGTTCTTCAACCAAACAAGGGCTGCCCAGGCGAACGGCGGAACGCCTGCTCAAGACCGCGGGCGGCACGCTTCCCAGTGGTGTTCCACGTCAGCGCAATGCACCTGAAAAGGGTTGCGCCTATCGCCAGTCGCGTGCCGGCCGAGTGTAGCTGACGACGATGGCCGCCGTCTTCGAAAGGGCCTACAGATCGGACAGCAAGGCCACGCTCTGCTCGTTCGCTTCCGTCGGCTTGGCGGGTGCCACCACGGGCAGCGGTTGCGCCCGCATGCCCGGCGGCGTCGGCGTGGTGGTGGGCGGCGTGCGTCCGCCGACCACCTGCTGCAGGCGCGCATGTTCGGCCAGCACCTTGCTTGCATAACCGCCATCGTCGGGCAGGTTGGCGGCGCCGACGTAGAACTTGAGGCCGCCCTCGAGCGAACCCGCGCGCGCGATGCATTCCTGCAGCACCTTGACGCCCACGCGCATGTTGGTCACCGGGTCGAAGGCGGTCAGAGTGCCGCCCGCGCTTTGGTACTTCTCGCCATGGACACGAGTCATGACCTGCATGAGGCCCTGGGCGCCGACCTGGCTCTGGGCAAAGGGGTTGAAGCTGGATTCGACCGCCATGATCGCCAGGATCAGGGTCGGGTCGAGCTTGGTGCGCTTGCCGAGTTCGAAGGCTTCCGCCACCAGCACGCTCAGCGGCTCGACGGCCACGCGGTATTTCTTGCTCAGCCAGTAGGCGACGGCGGCCTGCTGCTTGGGCAGCTCGTGCGGGCTCGCCGCTGTGGTGCGGTCGATGGCCGTGGGCTCGAGATCGGTTGCCTCGGGCGGCGGCTTGCGCGACTGGAGCCAGCCCATGAGCTGTTCCTCGCCGGACTGGCGCAGGTCGGGGCGCGCGGCCAGCGCCAGCGCAGCGAACACGATGGCCAGGCCGACCAAGGCAAAGCCGTTGTGGGTGATCTCGAAAAAACCGTCGGCCACATCGGACACGAAGGTCCGCAGCCCGCGGGCCGTGGCTTCAAACGCCTGTTTCATCGCTCTTCCTTTCTATGCGGCACCTGGGTCGCAGCGCCAGAAAGGCGATGGTCGTAAGGCAGCGGCGCTTGGATTGGTACGAATCAGGTTCCGCGCAAGGAAGGGGGAGAAGGGCGCGGCCGCCTGATTAAGCCGAAAGAATTCAGCAGCGGATATTGGGGGAGTCCCGGCTGCCAAGTGGCGGCGAGGACTGGGCGGATTCTAGGAGGGGCTAAATACCCGGTCAAGAATAATGATTAGGCTTCTTATGCTAATAAGAGTTGAAGAAGCAGGCGAATCGCCGTACCTCGGTCCATTGAAAAAAAGTCATTTGCAATCCGGAGAGTGCGCGCCTACCCTGAGGGTGCCTGAGCTTTCAGGCGCTAAACCAAGGTCCAGCAACCGGAAGAGCAATCGGACGGTTCAGCGGCCGAGGCCCAACGGTGGCAATCTTTTGCTGCCAGCACGATCGGAACGAATGAACTTCCGGTCGAGCGAAAAGATGGCATGGGCGTTGCGCCCGCCATCGAGCCCGGAGGCCAGACTTCGCGTCGAGCCACCGGGCTTTCTTCTTTCTGGGAAGGCGTTCGCACTTTTGCGGCACACTCGCCCCCGATGATGAATGCAGCTTCGCTGAAACAAAATAAGTGGGTGCGACGGGGAGTGCTGGCGTTGCTGGTGCTGCTCGGTTTCTGGCTGCTCGCCTGGTTGGCGGTGCCGCCGATCGCCAAGAATCAGATCCAGAAGATCGCGAGCGAAAAGCTGGGTCGCCAGGTCACGGTCGGCAAGATCGACTTCAAGCCCTGGACGCTCGAACTGACGCTGAAAGACCTGCGCATCGCCACGGCCGACGGCGGCCAGCCCCAGGTGGCGGTGGCGCGCATCTATGCCGATGCCGAGCTGCAATCGATCCTGCGCCTGGCGCCGGTGATCGACGCTGTCGCCGTCGATGCGCCGGCCATCCTGCTGACGCACCTGGCAGACGGCAAGTACGACATCGACGACATCCTGGCGAAGCTCGCCAGCGCGCCCGGCGCGCCCAAGAGCGAGCCGCCGCGCTTCGCGATTTACAACATCGCTATCACCGGCGGCGCGGTCGATTTCGACGACCAGACCGTCAAGCGCAGGCACGAGCTGCGCGATTTCGTGCTCAAGGTGCCTTTTCTCAGCAACCTGCCTTCGCAGCGCGAGATCAAGACCGAGCCCAAGCTGGCCTTCGTCCTGAACGGCAGCGCATTCGATTCGGCCGCCTTCACCACGCCCTTTGCGGAAAACCGCAAGACCGACGCGCAGGTGCATTTCAAGGATCTGGACCTGGTGCCCTACCTGGGCTACATCCCCGGCGGCCTGCCGGTGGCCCTGCGGGCCGGGAAGCTCGACGCAGACCTCAAGATCGATTTCGAACGCGCCGCCACCGCCGGTCTCAAGCTCACGGGCACGGTCGCGGCGCACAGCATCAAGCTGGCGGATTCGAAGGGGCGCGATCTGCTCGGCTTCGATTCGCTCAAGGTCGCGCTGGCCGATGTCCGGCCGCTGGAGCGTGTGGTGCATCTGGGCGAGGTGGCGCTGGCGGCGCCGCAGCTGGTCGTGGCGCGCGATGCGGCCGGGCAGCTCAACCTGCTGGCGACCGACCGGGCCACCGGCGCGACCGAAAAGGTGGCGCCCGCCGCAGCACCGAACGCGAACGGCGAGCCTGTCCCGAAGCCGGCCGGGCAGCCGGGCTGGCGCGTTCGGGTCGACAAGCTGGCGCTTTCCTCCGGCGAGATCGGATGGCGCGACCAGACCACCCAGCCGGTAGCCGCCATCGACGTCAAGCAACTCAACATCGAAGCCAGTGCCGTGACTTGGCCGATGGACAAGCCGGCGCCTTTCAACGGCTCCACCTCGGTCGGCGGGGCCCCCCTCAAGTTCAGCGGCGAGGCGACCGACAAGGTGGCCAAGGTCCAGACCGAGGTCGAGGGCTTGCCGCTGTCGCTGGCGGCTCCGTATCTCGCGCAGAGCCTGGAGCCCACGCTCGACGGCAAGCTCAGCGGCCAGATCGACGTCGCCTGGGCCCAACCCGATCTCAAGTTCAAAGCGCGCCGCGTCGCGGCCGACGGGCTCGCGCTGACACAGGCCAAGACCGCGCTGGCGAGCGTCGGGCGCTTCGAGCTGGTCGATGCCGAAGTCGACATGACGAAGCACACGCTCGCGATCGCCTCGTTCACCGCGACGAATCCCAAGATCGTCGTCGAGCGCGACCATGAAAGGCGCTGGATGTTCGAACGCTGGCTGAAAACGCCGTCGGGCGACAGCCAGGGCAACGGCGCGTCCGCCAAGGTCGCGCCGCCCAAGCCCGCTGCAGCAGCCCCGGGTGCCAACACCAAGCCGTGGGAGCTCTCCATCGGCACGGTGGCGGTCGACAACGGAGCGCTCTCTTATTCGGACAAGGCCGGCGCCACGCCGGTGGCCTTCGAAGTCAGTGCGCTGAAACTCAGCGCGCAGAAGATCGCACCCAACACCGCCACCACCTCGCCCCTGCAGGTCTCTGGGCGCATCGGCGCCGGCCGCGCGGAAGCCGGGCGCTTCGACTACAAGGGCTCGGTCGCACTCAAGCCGGTGGCGGCCGAGGGCCGGCTGGAGATGGCCGCCGTTCCGGCCCATGCCTTCAAGGCCTACTACGCCGATGCATTGAACATCGACATCCGGCGCGCTTTCGCCAACTACCGCGGCACGGTGAAGTTTGCGACGGCACCCGCCGGCATGAGCCTCAAGCTGGCCGGTGATACAGCGCTGGACGATTTCCGCGCCAACAGCACCACGCTCACCCAATCGCCTGGCACGGCGACCCGCAGCAATCAGATCCTGAGATGGAAGACCCTGAGCCTGCGTGGCTTGCAGGTCGATATGGTGCCCAAGGCGCCACTGGCTGTGGACGTGCGCGAAACCACGCTGACCGACTTTTTCGCCCGCGTGATCGTCGACCCGACCGGACGCCTCAATCTGCAGGACCTCACCAAGAAGCCCGAGCAGGCGACCGCCGCCGCGGCGCCGGCCGGCGAACCCAGCACGCGCCGCAGCCTCGGCGGCACGACCACCACGACCACCGCCAAGCCCGCCGCACGCTCGGGCGGCGCCCCGGCCTCGGCAGAAGCCCTGGTCGGCGGCGCACCCGAGACCGCCGCACCGGCCCCCGCGACCGTGGCCAAGGCGCCGACGCCCGAAAGCGACGGCCCCGCGCCGGTCATCAATTTCGGTCCGATGAGCATGGTCAACGGACGCATCGATTTCACCGACCTGTTCGTCAAGCCCAACTACTCCGCCGACCTCAGCGAACTGACCGGCAAGCTCAGCGCCTTCTCGTCGAAGCCCCAAGGCGACAGGCCGGAGCTGGCCGATCTCGAGTTGCGCGGCAAGGCGCAGCAAACCGCCCAGCTCGAAATCACCGGCAAGCTCAATCCGCTGGCCAAGCCGCTCGAACTCGACATCACGGCCAAGATGCGCGAGCTCGATCTGCCGCCGCTGTCGCCGTACTCGGTGCGCTACGCCGGGCACGGCATCGAGCGCGGCAAGCTCAGCATGAACGTCACTTACAAGATCACGCCGGACGGCCAGCTCACCGCTACCAACAAGCTGGTGCTCAATCAGCTGCAGTTCGGCGACGAAGTGCAGGGCGCGCCGAACAGCCTGCCGGTGCGCCTCGCCGTCGCCCTCCTGGCCGACCGCAATGGCGTGATCGACATCGACTTTCCCGTCAGCGGCTCGCTCAACGATCCGCAGTTCAGCCTCGGCCCGCTGATCTTCAAGGCGGTCGTGAACTTGATCGTCAAGGCCGCCACCTCGCCGTTCAGCTTGCTCACGGGCGGTCTCGGCGGCGGCAGCGGCGAATCGAGCGCCATCACCTTCGCACCCGGCAGTTCGGATCTTTCGCCCGCCGCGAAGGAGAGCCTCGACAAGGTGGTGAAGGCGCTGACGGACCGCCCGGGCCTGCAGATGACCGTGGTCGGCACCGCCAGCCTGGAGCAGGAGCGCGAGGCCTACCAGCGCCAGCGCCTGCGTGCGTTGGCCCAGAGCGAAAAGCGCCGCGCCGCGGCACGCAGCGGCAACCAGAATGCGGCCGATGTGCCGCCCCTCACCGATGCCGAGTATCCGGAGCTGCTGGCCGCGGTGTACAAGCGCTCCGAGGTCACCAAGCCACGCAACATGATCGGCCTGGCGAAGGATCTTCCGACCAAGGAGATGGAAGACCTGCTCATGGCCAGCATCCCGGTCGACGAGGAATCGATGCGGCAACTCGCGGTGGAGCGCGGCGCCGTGGTGCGCGACTACCTGCTGGCCCAGAAACTGCCCAGCGAGCGGCTGTTCCTCGGCGCCGTGCGCACGAAGGCTGCCGGCAACGATTGGAAACCAGGTGCCGAACTGAATCTGGCAACCCGCTGAAAGCGGGCTCTAAGTCGGTGAAAATGGCGGAGTGCGCCGGCAAATGCCGGCGCCTTCGCTTTTCCTCTTCAGATAACGACATTCGCGCAGTGACTTCAACTTCCACCAAGCCCAACGACCTCCAGTCCCTCGACACGATGACCGGCGGCGCCTTCACTGCACCGACCTCGGGTGAGCGTGCCCAGCGCGTGCGCGACTGGCTCGCGGGCAATCCGGCGCCCGAGCAGATGCAGGAGGTGTTCAAGGAATTGAGCGGCCGCGACAAGGGCGCCGCGCGCCTGCTGCGCGAGAAGCTCGACGAACTCAAGCGCGCCAAGGGCCAGGAAGCCATCGCCGCCGAATGGGCGCAAAAGGCCGAGGCGCTGCTGGCTCAGCCCAAGCTCAACATCGCCGACGCGCTGGCATGGCAGCGCGACGCGGCCAAGGCGGGCGCGCCGCTGTCGCGCGAGCCGCTGGCCGGCTTCAAGGCCCGCCTGGCCGAGCGCGTGAAGGGCATCGAGGACCTGCAGCATCGCGCGCAGGTTCACCGCGAGGCCGCCGTGCTGCTGGCGCAGCGCTTCGAAGTGCTGTCGACCAAGAGCTGGCGCGACGCGCAGGCCGCCGAAGAAGCCTTGCGCGCCGACGTCGCGCACTGGCAGCAGCAGGCCGCGGAGATCACGGCCGACGGCAACTGGAACAGCCTCGACGCCAAGTTCGCGCCCCAGCTGGAATCCTCCAAGGCTCAGCTGCTGGTGGTGTCCGATGCTTTCCACCAGGCGCTGGCGCAGACCATCGCCGCGGCCGAGGATGCGGCTGCGCCGCTGCCGCCCGTGCCCGTGTGGGCCGACGAGCTGCGCGTGGCGCGCGGCGGCGTGGCCGAGGCGGCTGCGCCTGCGGCGCCGAAGCCGCCCGTGCCGAAGGTCGATCCCGAAAAGCGCGCCACCGCCCAGGCCGCCGTGGAGGCCGCGCTCGCCAAGCTCGAAAAGGAAACTGCCGAAGGACACGGCAAGGCCAGCGCCGGCGCTGCTGCCGCGCTGCGCGCGGTGCTCAAGGAGCACGGCAAGCTGGTCGAACCGCCGCTCGAAGCCCGCGTGCATGCAGCCCTGGTCGCCGCCGGCGAACTCGAAGGCTGGCAGCGCTGGAGCGCCGACAAGGTGCGCGAAGAACTGGTGGCCAAGGCCGAAGCCCTGCTCAAGCGCCCCGAAGGCCAGGCCTTGGGCGGCCGCAAGATGCAGGAAACCTTGCGCACGCTGCGCGAGCAGTGGAAACAGGCCGACCAGGGCGGCGTGCCCAATCATGCGCTCTGGAAGCGCTTCGACGAGGCCTGCAACGAAGCCCACAAGGTGGTCGAGGCCTGGCTCGAGAAGGTGCGCGCCGACGCGGCCGAGCATCGCGCCCAGCGCCTGGCGCTGATCGAGGAAGTGAAGGCCTGGGCCGCGGAGCACGCGGATGCGTCCGACCTCAAGGCGCACAACCGCGCGCTGCACCAGTTCGCCGATCGCTGGCGCGATGCCGGCCACGTCGGCGAGAAGGTGTTCGCCGAACTGCAGCCGCAATGGAACGAGGCCTTCGGCGCCGCGCGCGCGCCCTTCGAAGCACAGCAGAAGGCCAGCATCGAGCGACGCCAGGCGATGATTGCCGAGGCCGCCGAACTCGGCGCCGCGCCGATGCTGCGCATCGATGCGGTCAAGGCGCTGCAGCAGCGCTGGCAGGCCGAGGCCCAGACCGTGCCGCTGGATCGCCGACAGGAGCAGAAGCTGTGGGACGCCTTCCGGGCGCCGATCGACGAGGCCTTCAATCGCAAGAGCGCCGAGCGCGAAAAGGCGGCCGCCGCCGTGAGCGAGCACGACCGCAACGTGCTCAACGCCTCGAAGGCGCTGGATGCCGCCAACAGCACTGGCGATGCGCAGAAGATCCGCGCCGCCGTCGCGCAGCTCGAAGCCGCGCTGCGCGGCGAAGCGCCTGCACCCGCCGCCAAGCCGCAGGCCGCGGCCGCCGACGGTCCCGCGGTGGGTGCCACCGAGGTGGTGGCGCCGGGCCAGGCCGCTGCCGAGTTCAGCGAGAGCGCCGAACAGGCCCCCGCGCCCGGCGATGCCGAGGCTTCGCCCGCGGCGCCGGCCGAATCCGCGGCATCGGCACCCGATCTGGTGGCGCCGGCCGACAGTGCGGGCCCGTCGGCGCGCACCGATGCTGCCGAGGCCGAAGCCAGCCCGGCACCCGCTGCGCCGCCCAAGCCGGCGCCGAAGCCGGTGATCGCCGTGCGCGGCGACGACCGTCCCGGCAACAAGAAGGCCGAGGCCGCGCCAACCGGACGCGGCGGCAAGTTCGGCGATCGCCGCGACAGCCGCGGCGCGCCAGGCGGCCGTCCCAATGACCGCGCGCCACGCGCCGGCGATCGCGGTGCGCCGTCCGGCGCAGGCCGCTTCGGCGACCGTCCGCCGCGCTTCGAGGATCGCGGTCCGCGCCTCGGCGACGCTGCCTTCCGCGCGCAGCGCGAAGCGCTCGAACGCGCCGAGCTGTCGCTGCGCAAGCTCGCGGCCCAGGCGCACGGCGAGGCGCTCACGCAGGTGCTCGGCGCCTGGGAGCAGCGCGATGCGTCGAAGCTGCCCAGCGCCCAGGAACTGGGCCGTGCAGTCACGCCGGCGGTGCGCGGGCAGTGGTCGCAGGCTCTGTCCGCAGGCCCGACGGCCGCGGCCGTCGATGCGGCCGAGGCCTTACTGCGTCTCGAGATGGCGGCCGAAGTGCCGACGCCGGCCGAGCAGCTCGACGCACGCCGTGCACTGCAGCTGAAACTGCTGACCAAGCGCGGCGATCCGGCACCGGCCCAGACCTGGGGGCAGGATGCCGGCAAGGTGCTGGCCGCTGCGCACGATGCGGCATCGGCGCGCCGGCTGCAGAACGCGCTCAAGGCCCTGCTGCGCAAATAGCGCTAACGGGCCCTAGCGCTTGCCGAAGAATTCGTCGAACAGGGCCGCCAGTTCGGCGAACTCTGCGGCCAGTTGCGTGCGGTTCACGAAGTAGGCCTCGCAGGCGACGGCAAAGAACTCGCCCGGCGATTCGGCGGCGTAGGCATCAAGCCACGGCAGCTCGCCGCCGAAGCGCTCGGCCGCGATGGTTTTTTCGCGGAAGGCGTCGTAGGCCGGCTGCAGCACCGCGAACCAGGCGGCGCGTGCATCGCGCGCCGACGAGGTGCCGGCGAAGCCGGCCGGCAGCGGCGGGCAACCATCGGCAGCTCCGCCGCGCATGTCGATCTTGTGGGCGAACTCGTGGATCACGACGTTGTAGCCCGCGTCGCGCGTGATGCTGCTCGCGAGCACGTCCTGCCAGCTCAGCATCACCGGGCCGCGGTCCATGGCCTCGCCGGCCAGCACCTCCTCGTATTCGTGCACCACGCCGGTCTCGTCGGTCGTCTTGCGGCGCGCCACGGCTTCGGAGGGATGCACCACGATGCCGACGAAATCGTCGTACCAGGCGAGGCCGCCCCTCAGGTGCAGTACCGGCAGCACAGCCTGCGCCGCCACTGCGAGCGCGACCTCGTCGGTGATGACGAAACCGTGCGCTCCATGGAATTCCTTGTCGCGCAGGAATTCCGCCGCGAGGCGGCGCAGGCGCTCCAGGTCGGCCGCCGGCCGCTCGGCGAGGAAGGGATAGCGCGTCAGCGTGGCCTGCCAGGCAGGCTCGGGAATCGGGGGCGGGGCGCGCAGGCCGCGCAGCCAGCCGAACATCAGCGCAGGTCGACGCGCTGCGCGCCGGCGCTCGAAAGACAGAGCAATTGGGCGCGCGCCGGATGGGCTGTCAGGTCCCAGTCGCTCAGCACGATGCGCTCGAGGCCGTCGCCGAGGGCGTGCGTCGCGGGCTTGTGCGTGTGGCCATGGATCAGCGTCGCCGCGCCTGCCTGCGCGAGCCATGCGCGCGCGGCATCCGCATCGACGTCGGCCCAGACCATCCCGGGGCTGCGCTTGCGGTCTTCGCTCTGCGTGCGCATCGAGCGGGCAAGCGCGCGGCGCTCGGCAAGCGGACGCGCGAGAAAAGCACTCTGCCATGCCGGCGTTCGCACCTGGGCTCGGAATTGCAGGTACTCGGCGTCTTCCAGGCAGAGAAGGTCGCCGTGGCTCAGCAGCCAGCGCTTGTCATGCAGGACCAGCACGGTCGGATCGTCGAGCAGCGTCAGCCTGCATTGCGCCGCGAACGCGGCACCCACCAGGAAGTCGCGGTTGCCGTGCATGAAGAAAACCGGCCGCTGTTCGGCCGCCGTGCGCAGCAGCTCGCCGCATTGCGCTTCGAAGCCGGGTTCGGTCGCCGCATCGTCGCCGACCCAGACCTCGAACAGGTCGCCGAGGATGAAGATCGCATCGGCCGGCGTGGTTTGCAGATAGCCGCGCCAGGCGTCGAAGGTGGCCGCGTCCGAGGCCTGCAGGTGGAGGTCGGAGAGGAGGTCGACCGTGTGCCACGCCGCAGGGGCCACGAGCTCGGCGAAAGCCGTCATCGATGGATCAGTCTTTGACGACGGCCTTCTCGATCACCACGTCTTCCAGCGGCACGTCGTCGTGGAAGCCCTTGCGGCCGGTCTTCACGGCCTTGATCTTGTCGACGACTTCCTTGCCGCCCACGACCTTGCCGAACACCGCATAGCCCCAGCCCTGCGCCGACGGCGCGGTGTGGTTCAGGAAGCCGTTGTCGGCCACGTTGATGAAGAACTGGGCCGTGGCCGAATGCGGTGCGCTGGTGCGGGCCATGGCGACGGTGTAGTTGTCGTTCTTGAGGCCGTTGTTGGCCTCGTTCTGAATCTCGGCGCCGGTCGGCTTCTGCGTCATGCCCGGCTCGAAGCCGCCGCCCTGCACCATGAAGCCGGGGATGACACGGTGGAACACGGTGTTGTCGTAGTGGCCCTTGGTCACGTAGGCGAGGAAGTTCTCGACCGTCTTCGGCGCCTTGTCCTGGTCGAGTTCGAGCGTGATCACGCCCTGGTCCTTGATGTGCAGTTCGACTTGGGGATTGCTCATGAGGTGCTCCTTTGCTTATTTCGCCACGGTGGCGGACTGGATGGTGATGGTTTCGACCGGCACGTCCTGCATGCCGTTCTTGTTGCCCGTGCGCGCGGCGCGGATTTTGTCGACCACCTCGGTGCCCGCCACCACCTTGCCGAACACGGTGTAACCGTAGCCGTCGGGGTTGGGTGCGTTGAGCATCGCGTTGTCCTTCACGTTGATGAAGAACTGCGAGGTGGCGGAGTTGGGGTTGCCGGTGCGCGCCATCGCGATCGTGTACTTGTCGTTCTTGAGGCCGTTGCCCGCCTCGAGCGGGATTGGGGCGCGCGTGGCTTTCTGCTGCAGGTCGGCCGTGAAGCCGCCGCCCTGGATCATGAAGCCGTCGATCACGCGATGGAATACCGTGCCGTCGTAGTGCTTGTCCTTGACGTACTGCAGGAAGTTCTCGACCGTCTTGGGCGCCTTGTCCGGCGCGAGTTCGATCACGATGTCGCCAGCCGAGGTGCCGAGCTTGACGCGTGGCGGGCTCTGCGCCCAGCTGGGGCTCGCAATGGCCAGCATCGCGGCCAGGACCAGTGCCGTACGGCGTGAAAGGACGTGCATGTTCAAGAGAAGACTCGCTTTCGAAGGAAGAGCGCTGCCCCGTGCCGCTCTCGCGGCAGGCAGCGGGTGCTCATTGGCGAACGGGCTTGCGGATGACGCTCGTCGCGGGCGGCAGTGCGCCGGAGGTCGGCGTCGTGAAGAGCTGGCGGATCAGCGCGAGCTTCGGCGCCACGGTGGCGTTGCCGGCTTCGAGCTGTTGCGCGCGGCCGTAGGACTGGCCGGCGAGGCGGGCATAGACGTCGCCCAGATTTTCGTGTGCGGTGGCGTAGCTCGGATTGAGCTTGATCGCCATTTCGAGCGCGGCGCGCGCCTTGTCGAACTGGCTTTGGGCGGCGTAGAGCGCCGCGAGATTGTTGTAGGGCTCGGGCAGTTCGGGGAAGTCCTGCGTGAGCTGCGTGAAGACCGCGGTCGCGTCGGCCTGCTTGCCCTGCTCGGTGAGGATGACGCCGCGCAGGAAGCGCATTTGCGGATCGCGCGGCTTGCCTGCGATGTAGGCGTCGGCTTTTGCCAGCGCTTCTTGGGACTTGCCCTGACGCAGCAATGCGTTGACATCGGCATAGTCGTCGGCTTGCGCCGCACCGGCGGCGAGCACCAACAGGAGGGCCGAGAGAATGCGCGAAATCATGGAAAAGGGGAGAGCGGCGTGCTTCATGAAGCCTCGAGAGATGGGAGAGACGCGGGCCTCGAAAACACCCGGAAAATATCCGGCGGCGGCCGTTTATACTGGGGTGGATTGTAGCCGAGGGGCCGCGTTCAACCCCTCGTCGCCACAGCATCCACACCCCTGAAAAACCCCTGTCGCTCGCCCGTATCGCATGGGCGCGGAGCGACGCGTTTCGAGCCTCATGAGTCTTCGCATCTACAACACGCTCTCGCGTGAGCTGGAGGAATTTTCTCCTTTGCAACCCGGCCGGGTGCGCATGTACGTGTGCGGAATGACGGTCTACGACTACTGCCACTTGGGCCATGCGCGCTCGATGATCGCTTTCGACGTGGTGCAGCGTTGGCTGAAACTGTCAGGATTCGAGGTCGACTATGTGCGCAACATCACCGACATCGACGACAAGATCATCCGCCGCGCGGTGGAGAACGGCGAAAGCATTCGCGCGCTCACCGACCGCATGATCGACGCGCTGCACGAGGATGCCGATGCCCTGGGCATCGAGCGGCCGACGCACGAGCCGCGCGCGACCGAGTTCATTCCGCAGATGCTGTCGATGATCGCCATCCTCGAGAAAAAGGGCCTGGCCTATCGCTCGACCAATGGCGACGTCAACTACGCGGTACGCAAGTTCCCGGGCTACGGCAAGCTCTCCGGCAAGACGCTGGACGAGCTCCACGCCGGCGAGCGCGTGGCCGTGCTGGATGGCAAGGAAGACCCGCTCGACCCCGTGCTGTGGAAGAGCGCGAAGCCCGCCGAGCCCGACGAGGTCAAGTGGCCCAGCGACTACGGCGCCGGCCGTCCCGGCTGGCACATCGAGTGCTCGGCCATGGCCTGCCAATTGCTCGGCGAGACCGTCGATATCCACGGCGGCGGCATGGACCTGCAGTTCCCGCATCACGAGAACGAAATCGCGCAGAGCGAAGGCGCGAGCGGCAAGCCCCTGGCTCGCACCTGGATGCACAACGGCTTCATCAACATCGACGACGAGAAGATGTCCAAGAGCCTGGGCAACTTCTTCCTGATCCGCGACGTGCTCAGGCAGTACGACGCCGAGACCGTGCGCTTCTTCGTCGTGCGTGCGCACTACCGCAGCCCGCTCAACTACAGCGACGTGCATCTCGACGATGCGCGCGCCTCGCTCAAGCGGCTCTATACGGCGCTGCACCTGGTGGCGCCGGCCGCGGTCGCGATCGACTGGCGCGAGCCCTATGCCGCACGCTTCAAGTCGGCGATGGACGAGGACTTCGGCACACCCGAAGCGGTGGCCGTTCTTTTCGACCTGGCCGGCGAGGTGAACCGCACGCGCTCGGCCGAGGCCGCCGGGCTGCTGAAGGCGCTGGGCGGCTGCATCGGCCTGCTGCAGGCCGATCCGCAGCAGTTCCTGCAGGCCGGCAGCACGCTCGACGATGCCTCGATCCAGGTCCTGATCGCCCAGCGCGCCGAAGCCAAGGCGGCGAAGAACTTCGCGCAGGCCGACCGCATCCGCAACGATCTGCTCGCCCGGGGCATCGTGCTGAAGGATTCGCCGACCGGCACGACATGGACCGTGTCGAAGTAAGGGGCCGAGAAGAAAAAATGCCTGCCGCCAAGAAACCGACCATCGAAGTCTTCACGCCCGACTACTGGGAAGAAGCCTGCAAGCACTTGGCCAAGAAGGACCGCGTCATGAAGCGGCTGATCCCGCAGTTCGGCGACGCCTGCCTGGAGTCGCGCGGCGACGCCTTCACCACGCTGGCGCGCAGCATCGTCGGCCAGCAGATCTCGGTGAAGGCGGCTCAGTCCGTCTGGGATCGCTTCGCCAAGCTGCCGCGCAGGGTGACGCCCGCCAACGTGCTGAAACTCAAGGTCGACGACATGCGTGCCGCCGGCCTGTCGGCGCGCAAGATCGAGTACCTGGTCGACCTGGCCCTGCATTTCGATTCCGGCATCGTGCACGTCGACGCGTGGGAAGACATGTCCGACGAAATGATCGTCGCCGAGTTGATCGCGATCCGCGGCATCGGCCGCTGGACCGCCGAGATGTTCCTGATCTTCCACCTGATGCGGCCCAACGTGCTGCCGCTGGACGACGCCGGGCTGATCAACGGCATCAGTCAGAGCTACTTTTCGGGCGACCCGGTGAGCCGCAGCGATGCCCGCGAGGTCGCGGTGGCCTGGGCGCCGTTCTGCAGCGTCGCGACTTGGTATATTTGGCGATCGCTCGACCCGCTACCGGTCGCATACTGACAACAGGAGAAGACGTTGGCGAAACGAACCTTCCTCGACTTCGAGCAGCCCGTCGCGGAGCTCGAATCCAAGATCGAAGAACTGCGCTATGTACAGACCGAATCGGCGGTCGACATTTCGGAAGAGATCGATCAGCTCGGCAAGAAGAGCCTGCAGCTCACCAAGGAAATCTACAGCGACCTGACGCCCTGGCAGATCACCAAGATCGCGCGCCATCCGGAACGGCCCTACACGCTCGACTACGTGGGCGAGATCTTTACCGACTTCGTCGAGCTGCATGGCGACCGCCATTTCGCGGATGACCTTTCCATCGTCGGCGGCCTGGCGCGCTTCAACGGCACGCCCTGCATGGTGCTGGGCCACCAGAAAGGCCGCGATACCAAGGAGCGCACGGCGCGCAACTTCGGCATGAGCAAGCCCGAGGGCTATCGCAAGGCGCTGCGGCTCATGAAGACCGCCGAGAAATTCAAGCTGCCGGTGTTCACCTTCGTCGATACGCCGGGCGCCTATCCCGGCATCGACGCCGAGGAGCGCGGCCAGTCCGAAGCCATCGGCCGCAACATCTTCGAGATGGCACAGCTCGAGGTGCCGATCATCGTCACCATCATCGGCGAGGGCGGTTCCGGCGGTGCGCTGGCGATCTCGGTCGGCGACCAGGTGCTGATGCTGCAGTACTCGGTCTACTCCGTCATCAGTCCCGAAGGCTGCGCCTCGATCCTCTGGAAGACCAGCGACAAGGCCCAGGAAGCGGCTGATGCGCTGGGCATCACGGCACACCGGCTCAAGGCCCTGGGCCTGGTCGACAAGATCGTCAACGAACCGGTCGGCGGTGCGCACCGCGACCACCGGCAGATGGCCGCCTTCCTCAAGCGCGCGCTCAACGACGCCTTCCGCCAGGTCAGCGACCTGAAGCCGAAGGAACTGCTCGACCGCCGCTACGAGCGTTTGCAGAGCTACGGCCGCTTCGCCGACACCAAGGCCGAGAGCGCCAAGTAGCCCGCGCGGGCCGTCGCCGGCCTGCCACCCCCGATGGAGAACCCCGCCGCCTCAGCGCTCGCGTCCTGGGCAGCGCCCTTGCCGCTGGGCATCGCCTACAGCGGCGGTGCCGACTCCACCGCGCTGCTGCATGCCGCGGCGCAGCGCTGGCCCGGACAGATCCAGGCGCTGCACGTGCATCACGGCCTGCAAGAGGCCGCTGACGACTTCGAGGACCATTGCGCCGCCACGTGCAGCGCCTTAGGCGTGCCGCTGCACGTGGGCCGCGTCGATGCCCGCCACGCGCCCGGCGAGAGCCCCGAAGATGCAGCGCGCCGGGCGCGATACCAAACGCTGGCTGCGCTCGCCCAAGCTCATGGCCTGCAGCATGTCGCGCTGGCCCAGCATGCCGACGACCAGGTCGAGACCATGCTCATCGCGCTCAGCCGCGGCGCCGGCCTCGACGGATTGGCCGCCATGCCGCGCCGGATCGAGCGCCACGGCGTCTGCTTCCATCGCCCGCTGCTCGAAGTGCATGCGAGCGCGCTGCGCGAGTGGATCGCCGCCAGCGGCACCGCGCACATCGACGACCCCAGCAATGCCGACCTGCGCTACACGCGCAACCGCATACGCCTTCAGGTGCTGCCGGCGCTCGCGGCCGCCTTGCCGCAGTTCCGCGAAACTTTCGCGCGCTCGGCGCGCAACGCGGCCAGGGCCTCGGGCCTCTTGGCCGAGATCGCGGCAGAGGACATCGCCGCCGCGGGTTCGCCGCCGACGCTCGCCGCATTGCGTGCACTGCCGCGCGAGCGTCTTGCCAATGCGCTGCGGCATTGGCTCAAGCGCGAGCACGGCGCGGTGCCGAGCGAGGCCCAGATCGATCAGCTGCTCGACCAGATCGAGGCCTGCAGCACGCGCGGCCACCGTATCCGCCTCAAGGTTGCCGACGGTTACGTCCTGCGCGAGGGCGAGTTTCTGCGTTGGTACAATGCCCGTCCCCTGCCGTAGCCCGCAGCCTTCGCGCTGAATGGCGCCCGGCGGAACACGGATGCCGCCGTTGCGGCATCCGAATCCTTCTGTCCTGACTTCACCCATGGCATTGATCGTTCACAAATACGGCGGCACGTCGATGGGCTCGACCGAGCGCATCCGGAATGTCGCCAAGCGCGTCGCCAAGTGGGCGCGCGCCGGCCACCAGATGGTGGTGGTGCCAAGCGCGATGAGCGGCGAAACCAACCGCCTGCTCGGCCTCGCCAAAGAGCTGGCCCCGCCCAAACCCGGCGACGACCACAACCGCGAGCTCGACATGCTGGCTTCCACCGGCGAGCAGGCCTCTTCGGCGCTGCTGGCGATCGCGCTGCAGGCCGAGGGCATGGAGGCGGTCAGCTATGCCGGCTGGCAGGTTCAGGTCAGGACCGACAGCGCCTTCACCAAGGCCCGCATCGAAAGCATCGACGACGAGCGCGTGCGCGCCGACCTCGACGCCGGCAAGGTCGTTGTGGTCACCGGCTTCCAGGGCGTCGACGACGCGGGCAACATCACCACGCTGGGGCGCGGCGGCAGCGACACCTCGGCGGTCGCGATCGCGGCGGCGATGAAGGCGCACGAGTGCCTCATCTACACCGATGTCGACGGCGTCTACACGACCGACCCGCGCGTCGAACCCGATGCGCGCCGGCTGACCACCGTCAGCTTCGAAGAGATGCTCGAGATGGCGAGCCTCGGCTCCAAGGTGCTGCAGATCCGCTCGGTCGAATTCGCCGGCAAGTACAAGGTACCGCTGCGCGTGCTGTCGAGCTTCACGCCGTGGGACATCGACATCAAGGAAGAAGCCCGCTCCGGCACCCTGATCACATTCGAGGAAGACGAAAACATGGAACAAGCCGTCGTATCCGGCATCGCTTTCAATCGCGACGAAGCCAAGATCTCCGTGCTCGGCGTGCCCGACAAGCCCGGCATCGCGTACCACATCCTCGGCGCCATCGCCGACGCGAACATCGAGGTCGACGTCATCATCCAGAACCTGAGCAAGGACGGGCGCACCGACTTCAGCTTCACGGTGCACCGCAACGACTACGCGAAGGCGGTCGACCTGCTCAAGGCCAAGGTGCTGCCCACGCTGGGCGCGGCGGACATCGTCGGCGACACCAAGATCTGCAAGGTCAGCATCGTCGGCATCGGCATGCGCAGCCACGTCGGCGTGGCGAGCAACATGTTCCGCGTGCTGAGCGAGGAGGGCATCAACATCCAGATGATCTCGACCAGCGAGATCAAGACCTCGGTCGTGATCGACGAGAAGTACATGGAGCTCGCGGTGCGCGCGCTGCACAAGGCCTTCGATCTCGATCAACCGGCCGCCTAAGCTGGCATAATTGCGGCTTCCAGGAACTGTGACCGAGTGGCCGAAGGTGCTCCCCTGCTAAGGGAGTATGGGGTGTAGAGCCTCATCGAGGGTTCGAATCCCTCCGGTTCCGCCAAAAATGATTCGATGAATATCCATCGAGTTGAAAAGAGCCCAAGAGAATCAAGCCTCTTGGGCTTTTTTGCATCCGGCTGTGGCCCGCCCACGTCCTATTCGACGCCGTCGCACATCCGCTTGCTGTCCTGCCCCGTGCTGACGATGACCACCTTCCCCGCGCCGTCGACGTTGACATTCGTGCATCCTCTTTGAGTGCTGCTGCCCCCTGGGATCGCACCGAGAATTTCATTGGTGGCAGCAACGGCCTTCTTCACGCCCTCCCAGGTTGTCTCCAAAAAGCTTCTTGCCAGGACCTGAGGCGGCCCCTTCACATCGACGATGACCACCTCGGCCTGGGATCCACCTTCCACGTGGTAGCGCACGCCGCCAGGAATGGCGCGTAGAGCCTTGACCGTTGCACCGTCGGGCAACTTGATCCCTGTTTGAAGTTCCGGGTTGGCCTTCAGGAAATCCTGGACCTGTCGCGCTGACGCGTTGGCCCGTCTGGGGACCGGCACCTGGGTGCCCGGCGGGCTCAGGATGGCTGGAGGCGTGGGCGCAAGTTGCGCCTGCGTGAGACCGGTCAGCCCGAAGCCTGAGAGGAAGAACACCACTACGGCCAAGTACCTGGTCATGATTGCTCCCCATGCCCAGCCCCTCGCCGGGCTCAGGTCATATTAGGTATCCAGCGTCGCAACGACAAGCCGAACGGGTGGAGGTCTGGCTGCGCTCCGCGGAGCCTTCAAAAGACTCCGAATACCTTCAACAGGATGATGACGCCAATAGGGACCCCGCAGAGCCAAAGGATGATGTTCTTCATGTCAGTCTCCATTCGGTGGTTTGGGTGCTGGTCACCGTAGCAGGGCCGCTTCGGCGGCAGGTGAGAAAGAGGCGCTGTTCGCGGTAGGGCAAGGCTGCCGGAAGATGCCCGCTGTGGGATTCGGCCTGCGCTTACAGGCGTCTTCGTGAGCGGACGACGCGAACGACGGCCGCCGCCCTAACCATGATCCTCATCGACCTTGCATCGAACAGCTCCAGGGAGACAAGCATGGCCAACAGCAACGATCTTCCCGTCCTCGCTGACGGATCAGTCGCCGCACAGGCGAATCAGACCGCCATGTGCTGCGACGAAGAGACGGTCGAGGTGCTGAATGATCTGCTCGAGAACGCGCGCGACAGGGAATACGGATTTCGAACCTGTGCGAAGGAGCAGCCTGCCGGATCGAGCCTCCGGCAAGCTCTCAATCAGCGCGCCTCGCAGTACCACGAAGGCTGCGACGAACTGGCGCAACTGATACGGCGCCACGGCGGCTTGCCGGCCGAGGGCGGCACCACCGGCGCGGCGATTCACCGGGGGTGGGTGCATGTTAAGGGGGCGATCGGCGCCAGCAGCGAGTTGTCGATCCTCGAAGAGTGCGAGCGCGCCGAAGAGGCGGCCGTGCTGCGCTGCCTGGAAGCGATGGAGCGGAATCTGCCCCCCGATGTCCGCGACTTGATCGCCCGCCAGGCTGCGGCCGCGCAGGAAAGCCGGGATCGGATCGGAAAGCTGTGCGATCAGGCCCGCACGGGCGGTCGAGCAAAGGCCTGAACGCGATCAGAAGCGGTCTGTCAGCCCCATCGCCGGATCGCTCACCGAGTGCCTGCCGGTCTCCACCCTGCCGGCGAAACGCCGATAGAAGGCGGCGTCGGCATCGCAGGTCACCACGAAGTCGTACCACTGGCCGCTGGCGTCCAGGCTCCACCGCATGCTGGTGTCGCCGCCGCCCTTGACCCGAATGCTCCACGAGCCGTCGGGATTGCTGCCGTAGACCCCATGGTCGTCGTGATCGCTGCCGCGGCGGTCGTCATGACGGTCCTTGCCGCCCGCCTGGTCGGCCTCCGGGCGCGCGTAGACCTTGTTGGCGTGCACGGTGACGCGGCAATCGCGCCGGCCGTCGTTGCGCAACTGCAGGTGGATGTCGCCGCGGCGCGTGTCGTAGCCCACGCGGATCTCGGGAGCCGGCGCCCCCTCGGCACGCAGCCGGTTCAGGTCGCCCTTGAAGTGGCGGTGGTAGCCGTTGGGGCCGAGCACCCACAGGTCGTAGAGGCCGGCGTTGTCGGTCATGGCGGCCCAGTAGTCGTCGAACTGCTTGCCGGGCTCGACCACGTAGCGGCGCGGCAGGCGGTCCGACAGGTGAAGCTTGTCGTAGACGTGGAACACGGCGGCGGCGCGTCCCCCGTTGGCGAACAGCAGCTGGATGCGCCCGTTGCGCGAGTCGCTGCGCGCGCTGGTGTGCAGCTCGTAGGGCAGGGCGCGCGAGGGACGCACGCCGGTCGCCTGCGCCGGCAGGCTGGAGTCGGTCGGCGGGGTGATCTTCGGCAGCGCCTGTTGGGCGATGGTCAGCGCATCGGCCTGGTCCTTGGTCTTGCGCCCGGCCAGGGTGGGCAGAGGCTCGTCGTTGGGACGCTCGAAGTTGAAGGCGCTGGTGAGGTCGCTGCAGACGAGGCGGCGGTATTTGCTGATCTGGGGCTCCGCCACGCCGAAGCACTTCTCCAGGAACAGCAGCGTCGAGGTATGGTCGCAGACCTGCGAGTTGACCCAGCCACCGCGGCTCCAGGGCGAGACCACCCACATCGGCACGCGCGGACCGGGGCCGTAGGGCCGGCCGTCGATCGCGGGCTGGTTCGGCGTCGCCGGCGTGTAGTTGTGATACTCGACGGCCACGTCGGCGTCCGCCAGCGTGCAGCCGCCGGCCAGCGAGCCGTCGGGATTGCGCGAGGGCGCTGCCGGCGACGGCAGGTGGTCGAAGAAGCCGTCGTTCTCGTCGAAGTTGATCAAGAGCACGGTCTTGCTCCAGACCTCGGGGTTGGCGGTCAGCGCGTCCAGCACTTCCTGCACATACCAGCCGCCCTTCGCCGGGCTCGACGGCCCGGGGTGTTCGCTGTAGGCGGATGGCGAAATGATCCAGGACACCGCGGGCAATGTGCCGTTGCGGATGTCCTCGCGGAAGGTTTCCAGGAAGCCTTGCGGCATCGTGTTGGCGAAGCCCTTGGCGAGGGGGCTGAGCGCGTCGTCTGCGACCGGGTCATAGAACGGACCCGCGGCGGTGACCGGCTGCGTGATGTCCGTGGCCGGGACATAGACCGGACGGCGAGCCGGCGGCATCTGCTCGATCGCGGCGCGCCAGTGGCGGAAGCCCATCATCTCGTTGCAGCCGAAGTTGTCGATCAGGCTCTGGTAGACCTTCCAGCGCACGCCGGCCTTCTCCAGCCGGTCGGCATAGGTGGTCCAGGTCCAACCCTGGGTGGACGGGCCGATGTCGTTGCCGCCGTTGAACTGGTTGTTCAGGGCCGCAACCTGGACCTTGCTGCCGTCGAGCGGGCTGATGCCGTTCGGGCCATTGGTTCCGCTCCAGTAGAACAGCCGGTTCGCGATGGTGCCCGTGTGCATCCCGCAGTGGTAGTGGTCGCACAGCGTGAAGGCATCGGCCAGCGCGCGCTGGAACGGGACTTCGGCCGTGTCGTAGTAGCCCATCGACAGCGGATTCTTGGCGTCCGGCCACTTGTACATGCGACCGTGATCCCATGCCGCCTGCGAATCGGACCAGGCGTGCGGCGTGCTGCCGGCGCGCTGCGCATTGCCTTTGGTCTCGTCGAGACGGTAGGGAAGGTAGGTGGTCGGCGGCGTCGTCTTGGTATGGGTCTGATGGAAGATGTTCTTGCCATTGGGCGCCGGGATGGCAAAGCGGTCGCCGAAGCCGCGCACGCCCTTGAAGGTGCCGAAATAGCTGTCGAAGGAGCGGTTCTCCTGCATCAGGAGCACTACGTGCTTGACGTCCTTGATGGTGCCGGTCTCGTGGTGGGCCGGGATGGCGAGCGCACGGCGGATGCTGGGCGGAAAGGCGGCCAGCGTGGCGGCGGCGATGCCGGTGCCGGTGGTGCTTTGGAGAAACTTGCGACGGGTGGTCATGGCGGGCGTCCTTCGTTCTAGGCGTACCGAGCCTAGGCAGCGGCTGTGACACCGCCATGTAGCGAAGATGACGTGACGCGCGTGACGCGCGTGACGCGCCGCGCAGCGCTGACCTCCGGCTAAGGTTCCTGCAGGCGCTGAAGCAGCTCTGCGCTCGGAAAGCCATCCGCCGGCAAGCCAACGCTGCGTTGATAGCGGCGCAGCCCTTCGCGGGTGGCCGGGCCCATCACGCCGTCGGGCGTTCCGCTGGCAAAGCCGCGCTGATTGAGGGCGGTCTGCAGCTCGAGCAGCTGGCTGCGCGTGAGCGCGGCCAGATCCCGCGGCCAGGGCGCCTGCACGCCCGGGCCGCCTGCGAGGCGCTGCGCCAGAAGGCCGACTGCGAGCGCATAGCTGGTCGAGTTGTTGTAGCGCAGGATGGCGCGGAAGTTCGATCCGACCAGGAAGGCCGGCCCGCGGGCTCCCGCGGGCAGCAGGATCGTGCCGTCGGCAATCTCCGGCAGCGGCTGACCGTCAACGGTACGCAGCCCCTCGGCGGCCCATTGAGCGGTGGACTGGCGCACGGCCGTGTCGGCGCGGCCGTAGTCGAAGCCGGCCGGCAACCGGACCTCGACGCCCCAAGGCTTGTCCGCCTGCCATCCCGAGCGCGACAGGAAGTTCGCGGTCGAGGCCATCACATCGGCCATGCTGCCCCAGATGTCGCGCCGGCCATCGCCATCGGCATCCACCGCATACGCCACGAAGCTCGACGGCAGGAACTGGGTCTGGCCCATGGCGCCGGCCCAGGAGCCGACCATGCGTTCGCGCGCGATGTCGCCGTTGTCGAGAATCTTCAGCGCCGCGAGCAACTCACCGCGCGCCCAGTCCTCTCGGCGTCCCTCGAAGCCCAGCGTCGCCAGCGCGTCGATCGTCGGGGTGCTGCCGTAGTTGCTGCCGTAGTTGCTTTCCATGCCCCAGATGGCGACCACGATGCTCGGCGGGACGCCGTAGCGCGCGGCCGCTGCTTCGGCTTGGTTGCGAAGCTGCAGCAGCTTGTCCTGGCCGGCGGCGACGCGTTGAGCCGTCACGGTGCTGTCGAGGTAGTCCCAGACCGAGCGCGTGACTTCGGGCTGCGCACGATCCAGTTCGATGACGCGCGGAAGATATTGGACGTTGTCGAATGCGCTGCGCAGCGTTGCCTCGCCGATGCCCGCGGCACGCGCAGCGGCGCGGAAATCCGCGACCCACTGTGCGAACCTCTGCGGGAGCGCCGCTTCGCCCGCGGCCGCGGGAACGCTCGCGGTGGATGGCTGCGATGGTGCCGTAGATGGCGCGGAAGCGCAGGCTCCCAGCAGCGCGATCGCGAGCGCTGTCGAGACAAGGCGGGGGAAACGCGGCGACGGGCAGTGGTCTTGGTGCATGCCGTGGATTCTCACCTTCATGCAGGGACGGCGAGACAGCGCCATCGGGATTTCCGCGAGGAGCAGATGCAGCTGGGAACTGCGAAGCTTCTTCCGAACGACACAGGAGACCCTCATGCAACGTCGAATCATGCTGTGCGCGGCCATCGCTGCCGCCGCTTCTGCCGCGATGTCCTTCGCCGCGCAGGACAAGTGGCCCAGCAAACCCATCACCTACGTCGTGCCCTTTGGAGCAGGAGGGACCACCGACATTCTGGCGCGCCTGGTCACGAGCAAGGCAGGGCCGTCGCTGGGCACCACCTTCGTCATCGAGAACAAGCCGGGCGCAGGCGGAGGAATGGGAACGGACTACACGGCGAAGGCGGCGCCGGATGGGTACACCATCCAGGGCGGCACCATCAGTTCGCACGCGATCAACGTGAGTCTCTATTCGAAGCTGCCCTACGACCCGATCAAGAACTTCCAGCCGATCACCATGATCGGCTCCATGCCGAACGTGCTGGTGGTGCGCGCCGACAGCCAGTTCAAGACCGTGCAGGACGTGATCACGGCGATCCGAAGCAAGCCCGGTACGGTCAGCTACGCCTCTTCAGGCAATGGCACTTCGCAGCATCTCTCCGGCGTGTTTTTCGAGCAAACGAGTGGCGGCAAGATGGTGCACGTGCCGTACAAGAGCAGCGCCGAATCCCTGAATGGCCTGCTGTCCGGCCAGGGACCCGAACTCATCTTCGAGAACCTGGCTCCCGCCCTGCCGCAGATCAAGGCAGGCAAGCTGCGCGCCTTGGCGGTGACGTCCGAGAAGCGCGCAGCGCAGCTGCCCGAGATTCCGGCCATGGCCGAAACCATGCCCGGCTTCAGCGTGGTGTCGTGGCAGGCGGTTTTTGCGCCGGCCGGCGTGCCGAAGGCCATCGTCGACAAACTCTCCGCCGAGTTGATCAAGGTGGTGAACGACCCGGAGGTGAAGTCCAAGCTGGTGGAGCAGGGCATCGAGCCCGGAGGCATGACGCCCGCCGAGCTGGCGGCTTTCCAGAAGACAGAAATCGACAAGTGGGCGCGCGTCATCAGAGCGGCAAACCTCAAGCTGGATTGATCGGCGCCATCGCCGATCTTTCAGAACACCTCGGCTGCCCCGATCTCGTTCTTCTCGCGCGGGCATCTGTCCCATTCGATGCGGATCCGCCGGCCGATGGACCTCGCGGCGTCGAGTTGAAAGGTCGGCTCTCGCGTCTCGGCCTCCAGCAGGAGTTCGGAAGTGACCACACAGGCACCGCAGTAGTCGAAGATGCCATGGTCGATCTGCGTCTTCATGGCATCGGCGTAGCCGTGCCGGGCATAGGTTGCGGCGTCGGCGCCGCCAACGCCGACAAGATGGACCTGCAGGTGACCCAGTTTCTTCGCCAGCTTGGCGTCATGACTGAAATCGAATGCCCAGCCGTTGGCAAACACGCGATCGATCCAGCCCTTGAGGAGCGCGGGCATCGACCACCAATACACCGGGTAGACCAGAACGATGGCATTCGCACGATCGATACGCGCCTGCTCGGCGGCAACGTCGGCCGGAGGCGGCGATTGCGCTCGATGCACGGCCTGATCGGCCGGGCCGAATCGAGGGTCGAAACCCTCGGCTGCGAGGTCTGCAATCTCGAAGGAACTGGCTGGAGCGGTCGCTGTGAGCCCCTGCGCCACGCACGCAGCGACGCTATGGGTGAGAGACCGGGGATCGGGATGAGCGACAACGATGAGTGCGTGCACGTGGAGATCCTCAAGTAACTTGAATATACGATTGGTAGGTTACGTTGAGTAGGTTTGCGTGTCAACCATGGGGGAGGTTCAGCTTGCCTTCTGCGCGGCGAGCATGCCGTCGGCGATGCGCTGCGCGGTGTTGATGGAATCCGTGAGGCCGAGGTGCCCGTGGCCGACGGCGAGCCACAGGCCCGGCCGGCCGGCGGCGGGGCCGATGACCGGCACCGAATCGGGCATGCAGGGCCGGTGGCCCATCCACTGGGTCGACGACAGCGCCTCGAGCCCGCCGAAGGTCTCGCGCGCGATGCGCTCGAGGATCGCGGCGCGGCGCGGTTCGGGCGGGCTCGTGAGGCCGCCGAACTCCACCGTGCCGCCCACGCGCAGGCCATCTTCCATCGGCGTGACGAAGATCTTGCGGTCGGCCAGGACCACGGTGCGCGAGACGGTGTCGCGCCCGCCGTCGAACTGCACGTGGTAGCCGCGCTGGCTCTCGAGCGCGAGGTGCACGCCGAGCGGGTCCAGCAGCCGGCGCGCCCATGCGCCTGCCGCCACCACGACCCGATCGAAGGTGTTGGCCGCGGCATCGGCTTCGGCGGCGGTGCGCAGCTGCCAGCGCCCGTCGGCCAGCGGCGTCATTGCCTGCACCTCGTCGCGCCGCTGTTGGCCGCCGCGCCTGGCGAAGCCGCGCACCATTGCCTGCACGTAGCGGAAGGGATTGACGATGGTCGCGTGGTCGGCCACGAAGACGCCGAACCGGTAGCGCTCGCCCACGTGCGGTTCCAGCGCCAGGATGCCGGCGCGGTCGAGCTGCTGGAACTGGTAGCCGTAGTACCTGCGCATGCGCCAACCGCCGGCGTCCTTGGCCAGTGCCCGCGCGTCGGGATAGAGATGCAGATGTCCGCGGCGCACGAACAGCTCGGGCACGCCCAGCTCGCGCGCCAGCTGGGCGTGGCGGTCGACGGCGCCCGCGTGCAGCGCGGCGAGCTTGGCGGCCGAGAGCGCGACGCGCGAGGGCTGCGCGGAGGCGACGAAGCGCAGCAGCCAGGGCAGCGCCGTCGGCAGGTAGCGCAGCGGAAGATGCAGCGGGCTTTCCTCGTCCAGCAGCATGCCGGGCACCGAGGACAGAATCCCCGGCATCGCGAGCGGCGCCACCGAGCCCGGGCTGATGGCGCCCGAGTTGCCGTAGCTGCAGCCGCGCCCGGGCTCGTCGCGATCGATCAGCGTGACCGCGGCGTCGCGCTTCTGCAGTGCGAGCGCAATGCAGCTGCCGACGACGCCCGCACCGACGACCGCAACGGCAAGCTGCGTTTCACGCACCGGCACGTCCGGTATCGGCAGCGGCGCCGGGCAGGGCGGGGGCGCGCAGGAAGGCGGTCAGGAGGGAGCGTCGCAGCATCGAAGGTTCGTGAATCGCGAACTGTATTACCTGCCATATTGTTTATCAATATTTGGTATTGCAATGCAATAATGCGCGATCCATCTCGAGGCAAGCATGTCACCAGTCAGACCTAGCGCCGCAGCGGCCGCCCGCAAGCTGCGTAAAGCCGGCGCCGGGCTCGAAAGCCCGCTCTTCATGGGTTCAGTCGCCAAGTGCTTCCAGGTGCTGGAGGCGCTCAACGCCGCCGGGCGCGCGGTGGCGTTGACGGAACTGTCGGCCATTGCGCAGATGGACCGCAGCGCGGTTCAGCGCATCACGCACACGCTGCACGCGCTTGGCTACCTGCGCCAGCATCCGGTCACGCGGGCCTTCACGTTGTCGGGGCGGATGCTCGAGTTCGGCCACACGGTGCTGGCCACGGACCGCCTGCGCGACAAGGCGACGCCGCATCTCGATGCGCTGAACCGCAAAACCGGCGAAACCGTGAACCTGATGGAGCTGGAAGGCCAGGAGATCGTCTATGTCGCGCGCTTCCCGAGCCTGCATGCGGTCAGCGTCGACCTGCACGTGGGTTCGCGCCTGCCGGCCTTCTGCAGCGCGGCCGGCCGCGCGATCCTGGCGCAGCTCGATGAAGAGGCGGCGCTTGCGATGCTGGCGGCGGCCAGACGAGCGCCGATGACCAAGCGCACCGTGACCGATCTGCTGGGGTTGCGCGCAGCGCTCGCGAAAGTGCGCGAACTCGGATATGCGCTGAATGACCAGGAAGCCTTTGTAGGCGACATCTCGATCGCGGCGCCGCTCGTGAACCGCGCGGGCGAGCCGGTCGGCGCGGTCAACATCGCGGTGCCTTCGCCGCGTTGGCTGCTGGCGGACGTGTTGCGCCGCCTGGTTCCGGATCTCATGAAGACCGCGCGCGCCATCAATGACGAGCTGACCGATCTTTGACTGCGCTGCATCAACGCGAGGGTGCGTCCTTGCAGTCGTCGAGCAAGGCGATCGACTGTTCGACCCGGTGCGCGATCTCGTCGTGCAGCGCCTTCGGTGCCCTGCTGGTTGCCGTGAGGAGGAGCATGCCGGTGCCCAGCGCCGCAAGAAGGCCCGTGAGCAGCTCCGAATAGGTCAAGACGTCCATCTTTTGTCCTTGGGGTTGGTGATGGCCCGGAATCGAGCGAGCGCGAAGTCTCCCACCGGGCCCACCGGCCTTCAATACGCCATTTGGGGGAGAAAAGCCGGCCGGGGCCCGTCGACAGGCCCTACTGGACGATCAGCCCGTCCAGGGCCGGGTCGGCGGGCGGCGCCTTGAGCTTCATTTCGCGCAGGGTCTTGACAAGCAGCTGCGCGATCATCAGGTTTCGGTGGCGCTTGCTGTCGGCCGGAATCACGTGCCAGGGCGCGTGGACGCTGGAGGTGGCGGCCAGCGCCTGTTCGTAGACACGCTGGTAGTCGTCCCACTTCTTGCGCGCGTCCAGGTCGCCCAGCTTGAACTTCCAGCGCTTGTCGGGTTCGTCGATGCGCGCCTGCAGGCGTTCGCGCTGCACGTCCTTGCTGATATGCAGCATGCACTTGACGATCACGGTGCCGGTCTCGGTGAGCAGGCGCTCGAAGTCGTTGATCTGCGCATGGCGGCGCCGGGTCTCGGCCTTGTCGATCCAGCCTTCGACCACCGGCACCAGCACGTCCTCGTAGTGGCTGCGGTTCCAGACCATGATCTCGCCGTTGCGCGGCACCACGGTGTGGCAGCGCCAGAGGAAGTCGCGCGCGCGTTCCTCCTCGCTCGGTGCCTTGAAGGCCGTCACCCGCACGCCGAGCGGCGAGGTGCGCGAGAACACCCAGCGGATGGTGCCGTCCTTCCCGCTGGTGTCCATGCCTTGCAGCACCAGCAGCAGCTTGCGCCGGCCCTCGGCATGCAGCAGGTTCTGCAGCTCGTCGAGTTCGACCGCCAGCGCTTCGAGCCGCTCGCGCTGCTTGTCCTCGTGTCCTTCGATGAAAGCCGTATCGGCGGAATCGATGGCGGCGAGCTTGAACTTGCTGCCGACGCGGTACTTCGTGAAGCTGGCCATGCGCAGGGGTTCCTTGCAAAAACAACGAGTCCGAGAGGGTACGCGATGTTCAGCTGTCGTCGGGGTCCAGCGATGCGCTCCAGCGGCTGTCCCAGTCGACGCGCCTCGCCTGGTCGAGCTCGCGCCGGTCGCGCTTGGTGGGTCGCCCCTGTTCGATGCTGAGCGCCGGCTCGCTGCCCATGCGGCGCTGCTCGCGCGCGGCCGCCTGCGCCGCCAGGCTCTCGGGCGTTTCTTCGTACAGCTGCTGCGCCACCGGCGCCGGGCCGCGCTGGCCGCTGAGGCCGCGCACCAGGACGATGCGCGTCAGCGCGCCGAGCCGCATCGCGACCGTGTCGCCCACCTTCACCTCGCGCGAAGCCTTGGCCACGTCGCCGTTGACCTGCACGCGGTTCTTTGCGATCTCTTCGGCCGCGAGCGAACGGGTCTTGAAGAAGCGTGCGGCCCAGAGCCACTTGTCGATGCGAAGTCGATCCATGTGCTTCAAGTATCGCGCGCCAGCGGGAGATGGACGACGGCATCCAAGCCGACATGCTGTCCGCCGGCTTCCCGGTTCTCGAGCGCGATGCGCCCGTCCAGCGCGAGCACGATTTCGCGGCAGATCGCCAGCCCGAGTCCGGAGCCGCTGACCAGGTCGCCGGCCGCAAAGGGCGCGAAGAGGCGCTGCCTCAATTCGTCGGAGACGCCAGGTCCGTCGTCGCGCACGCCGAACACTGCCATATCGCCCTCGGCGTGCACGCGCACCGCGAGCGCGCCGCCGTGGGGGCTGTGCTTGATGGCGTTGTGCAGCAGGTTGCGCGCCAGTTCCTGCAGCATCCAGCGGTGCGCGCGCACACACACCGGCGCGGCGTCGACCGAGAGCTCGAAGTCGAGCGCCTTGTCCGCCAGCAGCGGCGACACGTCGAGTGCGACCTGGCGCACCGCCTCGCCGAGCTCCAGCGTCACCGACTCGGGCTGCTGCCGCAGCTGCTCGACCTTGGCGAGCGAGAGCATCTGGTTCGCAAGCACGGTCGCGCGCTCCACCGTTTCGCCGATCTCGTCCAGCGCCTGTGCGGTCGGCACGTCGCCGCGGCGCGCCGACTGCACCTGGGCCTTGAGCACGGCCAGCGGCGTGCGCAGCTGGTGCGCGCTGTCGCGCACGAAGCGCTTCTGGTGGTCCAGCAAGCGCTGCAGCCGGCCCATGACGCGGGTGGTGGCGTCGACCATGGGGCGCAGCTCGCGCGGCGCATCGGGCGCGTCGATCGGCGAGAGGTCGTCGGCGGCCCGGGCCTCGATGGCTTCGCCCAGTTGGCGCACCGGCCGGGTCGCGCGCTGCACCACGAACACGGTGACCCCCGCGATCACCGCGAGCAGCACCAACTGGCGCCAGAGCATGTCAACGAGCAGCTTGCGCGCCAGCGTCTCGCGCAGCTCCAGCGTTTCGGCCACCTGCACCACGGCCATGCCGCGCCCGCGTGCGCTCGCCACCGGCTGCAACAGCACCGCCACGCGCACCGGCTGCTCGCGGAAGCGGGCGTCGTAGAAGTCGACCAGCGCCGCGTAGGGCGGACGGTCCGGCAGCTTGCCGCGCCAGAAGGGCAGCTCGGCAAAGCCCGAGATCATTTCGCCGTCCTGCGCCGACACGCGGTAGAACATGCGGCTCTGGTTGTCGGCCTCGAAGGCTTCGAGCGCGGAGTAGGGGACGATGGCGCGCAGCATCGCGGCCCCGTCGTAGCCCTCCACGTCGAGCTGCTCGCCGATGGTCTTGGCCGAGGCGAGCAGCGTGCGGTCGTAGGCGGTGGTCGCGGCGGCGAGGCTCTGGCGATAGAGGCTCACGCTGTTGATCACGATGAACAGCGCGACCGGCGCCAGGATGCCGACCAGCAGCCTGGCGCGCAGCGAGAAGGGCCGGATCATCGTTCTTCGCGCAGCAGATAGCCCAGGCCGCGCAGCGTCATCAGGGCGGCGCCGGTGCCCGCGAGCTTCTTGCGCAGCCGGTAGACGACCACCTCGATCGCTTCGTACTGCACGTCTGCCTCGCCGGGAAAGACCAGCTCGAACAGGCGCTCCTTGCTGACCGCATGGCCCGGCTTGACCATCAACGCCTTGAGCAGCGCGAGCTCGCGCGGCGTGAGCTCGAGCACCTGGGCACGGTGGTAGATCGCGCCGCTGTCGGCTTCGTAGCGCAGTCCGCCGACCTGCGGCAGCTGGGTCGCGGCCTCGGGCCCGGCGCTCTGGTGGCGCCGGTGCAGGGCGCGGATGCGCGCTTCGAGTTCGTCGAGATCGAAGGGCTTGGGCAGATAGTCGTCGGCGCCCGCGTTGAGGCCGACGATGCGGTCGCCGACCGTGCCGCGCGCGGTCAGGAGCAGGACCGGCGTGCGCAGGCCTTCGGCGCGCGCCCGGGCCAGCACCTGCAGGCCGTCGAGCGTGGGCAGGCTGAGGTCGAGCGCCACCACGTCGGGCTCGAGGGCGCGCCATTGCGCGAGCGCCTCGGCGCCGTCGCCGCAAAGACGCACGTCGATCATGCGGCGCCCGAGCGTGCGCTGCAGCGTGGTTTGCATCGACGGATCGTCTTCGACTAGCAGCAGCTTCATGGCCGGAATTTCGGTGTTTACCCCAGTGTGCCGGACAGCCAACTGACAGCGGGGCGGCGCATCATAGCGGGCGTTCAGCTTCCCAGATCCAAGGAGACATGCATGCGTCGAGATACCTTTCTGAAGTCCCTGGCCGCCGTGGCCGCCACCGGCGCCTTGCCGCTCTCGGCCTGGGCCGGCCCCAACGTCAAGATGATGATCCCGGCCAATCCGGGCGGCGGTTGGGACACCACGGGCCGGGCGCTGGGCAAGGCCATGACCGACAGCAAGCTGGCTGACACGGTCACCTACGACAACAAGGGCGGCGCCGCCGGCGCGCTGGGCCTGGCCCAATTCGTCAACGGCTCCAAGGGCGACCCGAACGCGCTGATGGTGATGGGCGCCGTGATGCTGGGCGGCATCATCACAGGCAAGCCGCCGGTCAACCTCTCGCAGGCCACGCCGATCGCGCGCATCACGAGCGAGTACAACGTGTTCGTGCTGCCGGCGAGCTCGCCGCTGAAGACCATGAAGGACGTGGTCGAGCAGCTCAAGAAGGACCCGGGCAGCGTCAAGTGGGGCGGTGGCTCGCGCGGCTCCACCGAGCACATCGCCGCGGCCATGATCGCGCAGAAGGTGGGCGTCGACCCGTCCAAGATCAACTATGTCGCCTTCCGCGGCGGCGGCGAGGCCACGGCGGCCATCCTGGGCGGCAACGTCACGGTCGGCGGCAGCGGCTACAGCGAGTTCGCCGAGTACATCAAGACGGGCAAGATGCGCGCCATCGCCGTCACCTCCGGCACGCGCCTGGCCGGCAGCACCGTGCCGACGCTCAAGGAGCAGGGCATCGACGTCGAGATCGGCAACTGGCGCGGCGTCTACGGCGCGCCCGGCATCACGGCCGAGCAGCGCAAGGCGCTGACCGATCTGGTGCTGGCCGCGATCAAGACGCCGACCTGGAACGAGGCCATGAAGAAGAATGACTGGACGCCGGCCGTCCTGTCGGGCGAAGCCTTCGCCAAGTTCGTGGACGACGAGTTCGCGAGCCTGCGCGCGACGATGATCAAGTCCGGCATGGTTTGAGCGCGCGCCTTCGCGAAAGCGCGGGAGCACGCCCGGCGGCGTGCTCCTTTCTTCCTTGACCAACGCGAGGTCCAGAACAATGTCCAACATCGACCCCCCATCGAGCGGATACGCGTCGCTCGAGCCCCAATCGCCGCCGCCCGCCCTCTGGCCGCAGACCCTGGTCGGCATCGGCATCCTCCTCGTCGGCCTCGCGCTCGCCTTCGGTGCGATCGGCATCTCGTCCGAGGCCGGCTACGGCGGCGTCGGTCCCAACTTCCTGCCCTGGCTGGTGGCGGTCGCGCTCACCGTGTGCGGCGCCTGGATGATCTGGGAATCGCGCACCGGCGGCTTCCGCGACATGGATGCGCCTACGGGCGCGGTGCAGGCCTACTGGAGCGGCTTCGCCTGGGTGACGGCCGGATTGCTGCTCAATGCGGCGCTGATCACCACCATCGGCTTCATCCTGAGCTGCACGATGTGCTACCTGCTGGCCGTGCAAGGCCTGCGGCGCGCCAATGGCCAGGCGGCCGTCAATGCGCCGCGCACCTGGATCACCGACATCGTGACCGGCCTGCTGATCTCCGCGCCGGTGTTCTGGCTCTTCACCAAGTTCCTGGCGATCAACCTGCCGGGCCTGACCACGACCGGCTGGTTTTGATGCGCCCCCACACTCACATTCGTTCGCGGCCCCCCGGGGGGGCGCAAGCCGTCCTTGGGGCGGCCCGGCGGGAGGCTTGACATGGAAATCTTCAATGCATTGATGCAGGGCTTCGCGCTCGCGATCACGCCCGTCAACCTGCTCTGGTGCCTGGTGGGCTGCGCCCTCGGCACAGCCGTCGGCGTGCTGCCCGGCATCGGCCCCGCGGTGGCAGTGGCGATGCTGCTGCCGATCACCGGCAAGGTCGACATCACGGCCTCGATGATCTTCTTCTCGGGCATCTACTACGGCGCCATGTACGGCGGTTCGACCACTTCCATCCTGCTCAACACGCCGGGCGAAACGGCGAGCATGGTGACCGCGATGGAAGGCAACAAGATGGCCAAGAGCGGCCGCGCCGGCGCAGCGCTGGCCACCGCCGCCATCGGCTCCTTCGTGGCCGGCAGCATCGCCACCGTGGTCGTCACGCTGTTCGCGCCCTTCGTGGCCGACTTCGCTGTCCAGCTCGGGCCGCCGGAGTACTTCCTCTTGATGGTGCTGGCCTTCACGACGGTGAGCGCGGTGCTGGGAAAAAGCACGCTGCGCGGCATGACGGCCCTCTTCATCGGCCTCGCGGCCGGCTGCATCGGGCTCGACCAGATCTCCGGACAGGGGCGCTACACCGGCGGCATTCCCGAACTGCTCGACGGCATCGAGATCGTCCTGGTCGCGGTCGGCCTGTTCGCGGTGGCCGAGGTGCTCTACGCGGTGCTCTACGAAGGCCGCGTGGTCGAAAGCCAGAACAAGCTGAGCCGCGTGCACATGACGGCGCGCGACTGGAAGCGCTCGATCCCGGCCTGGCTGCGCGGCACCGCGATCGGCGCACCCTTCGGCTGCATCCCGGCCGGCGGCACCGAGATCCCGACCTTCCTGAGCTACGCGACCGAGAAGAAGCTCGCCAAGGATCCGGACAGCAAGGCCGAGTTCGGCACCAAGGGCGCGATCGAAGGCGTGGCCGGCCCCGAAGCCGCCAACAACGCAACCGTGACGGCCGCGCTGATCCCGCTGCTGACGCTCGGCATCCCGACCTCGAACACCACGGCCATCTTGCTCGGCGCGTTCCAGAACTACGGCATCCAGCCCGGGCCGCAGCTCTTCACCACCTCGGCGGCGCTGGTGTGGGCGCTGATCGCATCGCTCTACATCGGCAACGTGATGCTGCTGGTGCTGAACCTGCCGATGGTCGGCCTGTGGGTCAAGCTGCTCAAGATCCCGAAGCCGCAGCTCTATGCCGGCATCTTGATCTTCGCGACGGTCGGTGCCTACGGCATGCGGCAGAGCGCCTTCGACCTGGTGCTGCTCTACGTCATCGGCGTGATCGGCGTTTTCATGCGGCGCTTCGACTTCCCGACCGCGCCGGTGGTGGTCGGCATGATCCTTGGCCCGCTCGCAGAAGCGCAACTGCGCAACGCGATGTCGATCGGCGAGGGCAGCGCGTCGGTGTTCTTCCAGCGGCCGATGTCCTTCGTGCTGATCGTGGTCATCCTGGCGGTGCTGGTCCTGCCGCGCGTCGCCAAGCGCATGAGCGACAGAAAGCTGCGCGCCGCGGCCGTCTGATCCCCGGCCCATCCCGCCTTCATGTGTGTGCGCGCGTAAGACGCAACACAAAAGGCCGACTATCGGACATGATTGCCGGCGTGTCACGCCGGGAACAGTCATGTACATCTGGCCATTCAAGATCGCAGCGGATGACGAGCAGGTCGCCCAGCCGGCCGAGGCGGCGACCGAGCACCGCGCCGGCGCCGGCTTGCCCGACGGACTGAGGCAGTTCCTTCTGCAGCGCCTGCCCCGGCACCGCGTCGTGCTGCCGGGCGACGCGAACTACTTCAAGGCACGCCGGACCTTCAATGAGCGCTTCAACAATCTTCGGCCCTGGGCGGTCATCCTCTGCGAGGTCGAAGAAGACCTGAGAGCCTGCCTCGAAGGGGTGCAGTCGTACAAGGTGCCGTTCCGGATCCGCGCGGGCGGGCATTCCTTCGCCGGTTTTTCCTCGATCGGCGACGGGATGGTCATCGATGTGAGCGGGTTCAACAAGGTCCAGGTCGACCCGGCCCGCCTCGAGGCGAGCGTCGGCGGCGGTTGCAAGATGAAAGCGCTGCAGCAGGGGCTCGGCGGGCTGCAACTGCCGATGGCCACCGACAAGGTCGGCGTGGGCGGCTACATGCAGGGCGGCGGCTTCGACGACAACTCCCGCACCTACGGGATGAATTCGGACAATGTGCTGGCGGTGCGGGTCATGCTCGCCGACGGCCGCGTCGTGCCTGCGAGCGAAACCGTCAACCATGATCTGTGGTGGGCGGTGCGCGGCGGCACGGGCGGCAACTTCGGCGTCCTGCTGGAGGTGCGGTACGCGCTGCATCGCGCGCCCGAGCAGCACGCCTGGTCTTTCTTTTGGCCGATCACGAAGCCGGCCGACCGCGCTTTGGCCGCCGAAGTCCTGGTGGCGCTGCAAAACGACGTGCTGCGCGGCGCCGGTCCGGAACTGAATGCAGCCGCCGAGCTGCGTCGCTGGCCGCAAGAGGATGCAGGCCCGCCGACGACCTTTGGCCTCCTGGTCGCAGGAACTTACTTCGGCCCCGAGGCCGCGATGCACGCGCTGCTCAGGCCGCTGGCGCAACTGGAGGGCCAGCGGAACTTCGTCCAGCCTGCTGCGAGCGCAGCGCCCATCCGGGTGCTGCGGCAGGCCCGCTTCGTGTCGGAACTGGGGTTGCCGGACTGGCAGACGCTGATCGACGATTTCGAGGCGCATGCCAATCTGAACTCGACGTTGACCCTGGCCGGATGGGGCGGCGCCATCAGCGCGTACCCAGTCGAGAAAAGCGCCTTCGTCCATCGCAGTGCCGCCTTCAACATCTACGTCACCGGTTTTTGGCAGGATGACCAGGAGGAACTGAAGATGCAGGCTTACCTGGCGCGCTGGCGCAGCTTTATCGCGCGGTTCTGGAACGGCGGCATCTACCAGAACTTCGCCGATGCCGACTGTCCCGACTACAGGTCGAGCTACTGGGGCGACGCGTTTCCGGCGCTGCTCGCGGTCAAGAGGAAATACGATCCGAATGGGCTGTTCAGGTTCGCGCAGGCGATCGAAGCCCGCCCCGGCGGACAGCCGCCGGCGGTGTGGCCGCCGACGGTCGTGGCCTGGTTGGACAAGCCCATCGAAGAAGCGTGATGGCGCGCGCAGGTCCGGGACATGATCAAGTGCAGGCACTGCCAGGCGCTCAATCCTGAGGGCGGCCGATTCTGCGAATTCTGCGGCGGCGCCCTGGAGGCCGTGTGCGCCGCTTGCGGCGCGGTCAACCGGCAGGCGGCGCGCTTCTGCGGCCAGTGCGGCGCTTCGATGGATGCCGGGCGCGTGCCGTCGCCCGGGTCCGCAGTCCCCGGCGAAGGCTCCCTGGCCGGGGAGGGTGAGCGCAAGCAGGTGACCGTGCTGTTCGCGGATATCCGCGGTTCGACGCAGCTTATCGAAGCGCTGGATCCCGAGGCGGCGATGGGCCAGCTGGACCCGACGTTGCAGGCCATGGCGACCGCGGTGACGCGCTTCGGCGGCGTGGTGAACTCCGTTCGGGGCGACGGCATCATGGCGCTGTTCGGGGTGCCCGTGGCCTGCGAGGACCATGCCGTGCGCGCCTGCCTGGCCGCCTGCGACATGATCGATGCCGCCCAGCGCCTGAACGATCCGAACATCTCGATCCGGGTCGGCATGGACAGCGGCGAGGTCGTGATCCGCCCGATCGGCAGCGACGCCTCCGACTACGAGGCCACAGGCGTCATCGCGCACCTGGCCAACCGGGTGGAGCAGCAGGCGACGCCGGGCAGCGCCTTCCTGACGGGCCGCACCGCGCGGCTGGCGCGCGGCCACGTCGATGTGGCTTCGTTGGGGCGCGTGCCGATCAAGGGACTCTCCGAGCCGCTGGACTTGTTCCAACTGCTGGCGGCCACCGCGCGGCCGACCTGGGAGGCGCGTTGCTCGGTGCATGCGCTGAACTCCTTCGTTGGGCGCGATGCCGAGCTTCACCAGTTGTCGGCGGCGCTGGAACGCGCGGCGCTGGGCTGCGGCCAGGTTGTCACGTTGGTGGCCGACGCCGGTTTCGGCAAATCCCGCCTCGCGCACGAGTTCCTGCGCGAGGCGCGCAGCGGCAGCTGGAATGTGCTGCGCGTCGCCGCGATGGCGCACACCACCGGTGGGCCGTATCACCTGGCAGCCGAACTGCTGCGCGCTCTGCTGGCGGTGGATGCGGGCGACGATCGCGCGGAGGTCGCGCGCAAGCTCACGCACACCCTGGCGCTGATCGATCCCGAGGGCCGCGTTGACCTGGCGCCGCTGCAATCGCTGCTGGATCTTCCGGTGCATGAGGAAGCATGGCCGAGGCTGGCGCCGCCGGTGCGCCGCAGCCGCTCGATCGCGGCGCTGCGCACCGTGGTTCTGCGTGAGGCCGCGCTGCATCCACTGATCCTGCTGGTCGAGGACTACCACTGGGCGGACCTGCCCAGCACCGAGGTGCTCGATGCAGTGGTCGAAGGCATGGGCGCGGCCCGGCTGTTGCTGCTGGTGACCACGCGCCCGGACCGCTATCCGCCATGGACGCGGCGCAGTTATTGCCTGCAGTTGCAGTTGCCCGCGCTGGAACCCGAAAGCGCAGGGGTCCTTCTGCGCGAATTGATCGGTCCTTCCAGCGACCTGGCCTCGCTGCGGCAGCAGATACTGGTCCAGGCCGGCGGCGTGCCGCTGTTCATCGAGGAGATCGCGCGCTCGCTGAACGAGAGCGGCGTGGTCGCGGGCCAGGACAGATCCCACGGACCGGCCGAGCGGCGCGACGAAGTCGTCATCCCGGCATCCGTGCAGGCCATCATTGCAGCGCGGATCGACCGGCTGCCGCCGCTGCGGCGCCGGCTGCTGCATGTGGCATCGGTGATCGGCAAGGACGTACCGCTCAATCTGCTGGAGGCGGTGGCCGGCCTGCCGCACGATCAGCTCGAGCGCGGAATCGCCGAGCTTCAGGCGGGCGAGTTTCTCTACGAACTCGACATCCCCTCGGGCCGCGAGTACACCTTCAGGCATGTCCTGATCCAGACGGTTGCGTACGAGGAGATGCTGCGCAAGACCCGCCGCGAGCTCCATGCCCGCGTCATGAGCGCGATGCAGACCCTGCTGGCGGATCGCCTCGGCGAATTGACGGAGCGCCTGGCCGAGCACGCGATGCGCGGCGAGGTCTGGGCTGCGGCCGTGACCTATTCGCTGCAGGCCGGCGACCGCGCGACGGGTCGGTGGGCGTGGCGGGAGGCGATCGGCTTTTACGATCGCGCGATCGAGGCGCTGACGCACCTGCCCGTGAACGAGGACACCGTCAAGACCTCGATCGAGGCGCGTCTGCGGCTGCGGGTGGCGCTACCGGGCGTGGCCGATCTGCCCCGCATCGCGCGCTGCCTGGACGAGGCCAGGAGCCTGGCGCTCACCGTGGGCGACCCGGCGCAGTTGGCCGAGATCGACACCAGCAAATGCCTCACCCTGACAAAGATGGGGCTGCTGGAGCAGGCGGTCGAGGCTGGCCGGCAGGGCTACGAGCGGTCGCGGGAACTGGGAGAGAAGGCGGCCTTCGTGAATGCGAGCTTTGCACTCGCCCAGGCCTGCTGGTACCAGGGTGAGTTCCGGCAGTCCGAAGACCTGCTGCTCGATCGCCTGGACGACCTGCGCGGGCCCTTGCGGCTGAAGAACACCGGCACCACGGGGACGGCCTCGGTGCTTGCGCTGGTCTGCCTGTCAAAAACCTACGCCATCACTGGACAGCACGAGAAGGCCGCCGCCAGCATCGCCGCGGCCCGCGCCATCGCACAGGAACTGGCCAAGCCCTTCGACCTCAGCTACAGCGGCGTGGGCAGCGGCTTCTGCCTGCTGCTGAGCGGCGACGCCCAGGGTGCCGTTGCGGAGCTCGAGGAGTCGCTGCGTCTTGCTCGCAGCGCCGACATCGCGTTGCTGATTCCTTCCTCCCAGCGCTACCTGGGCCGCGCTTACGCGCTGACCGGCCGCCTGCAGGAAGCGGAGGCCGTGCTCGATGACGCCATCGCGCGCACCACCACCGCGGGGCTGCTCGGCATGCGGCTGTGGTCGCGCGCCGCGCTGGCCCAAGTCCAGCTTCGCAATGCGCCCGGCGCGGCCGGCGAGACGCTGGCGACCACGCTCGAGCTCGCACGACGCTACGGCTTCAGACCGCTGCAGGCGCTCCTCATGCGTTTGCTGGGGAAGCTGTACGCGACGCACGGCGGGCAAGGCGCCCAGGCGGCGCTGGCCTGGTGCCGCCAGGCCATCCAGCTGGCCGACGAGTTGGGCATGGCGCCGGAGGCCGCGCAGGCACGGCGCGACCTGGCTGCAGCGCTTTCGCATATCGATCTGCGGACACCCATTGAGTAATGCGGTGATGTGAACTAATCTATTCGTCTTCACAAGGAGAATGCCATGGCGAAATCCAGTTCGAAGAGCGACGAAAAAGAACCATCCAAGAACAGATTCGTTGTCGACCTGGGAGCGATGGCGCTCAGCGAACCCGACCAGCGCGCCGTGGCAGCCGCGATCCAGGGCGCGGTGCTCGCACACCTTGCCGCGAGGCATCCCATTCCGCAGGACCAGGTGCAGCTGACTGCCCCAGGCGGCATCAAAGGCATGTTCCTGCCGGACCCGAAGCCCGGTCCCTACAAGTGAGCCCCGAGGCTGCAGGCGACCCGCTGTGTCCCAGCGCGCCGGCCGAGCCCGGCGCCTCGCTGTTCGGCGTGGTCGATGCGAAGGGGCGGGTCGTCCATCTGATCACGCCGCTCGTGGTCGACGACAACTTTGTCGAAGTGGCCCGCAGGACCGGCGCGCCGGAGCGACGCTTCCGCTTCTCTTCCCCGTGTCAGGAAGGACGCTGCGGCCATTGGGCGGGGCATCAGTGCGGGCTCATCGGCCAACTGCACAGCGCGGCAACGGATATGGGCTTGGCTGCTGACGAGGAGCGGCTGCCTCCCTGCGCTATCCGCGCCCAGTGCCGGTGGTGGCTGCAACGCGGCCGGCAGGCGTGCGGTGTCTGCTCGGTCGTGGTAACGGATCAGCGCATGCCTACAGCCTGAGCCGCTGGGTACGGCGCAGGGGTGATGCGATGCCGCTGAAACAGCAGATCCGCTTCTGCACCGCGCCCGACGGCGTGCGGATCGCTTACGCGACCAGCGGCAAGGGGCCGCCGCTGCTGAAGGTCGGCAACTGGCTTTCCCACCTCGAGTTCGACCTCACCAGCCCGGTGTGGGGCCACGTGCTGGAGATGCTGTCGTCCGAGCACACGCTGGTGCGCTACGACCAGCGCGGCACCGGCCTGTCGGACCGCGACGTCGAGCAGGTGAGCTTCGCGCTCTGGCTGCAGGACCTGGAGACCGTGATCGATGCCGCTGGTCTCGAACGCTTTCCGATGCTCGCGATCTCCCAGGGCGTCAGCCTGGCCATCGCCTACACGGCGCGCCATCCCGAGCGGGTGAGCCACCTGGTGCTGCAGGGCGGCTATGCGCGCGGGCGCAGGAAGCGCGGAGGCGGACGGCTGCTCGACGAGGAGGCCGAGACGCAGGCCAAGCTGATGGAGATCGGCTGGGGCCGCGCCGATGCCGCCTTCCGCCAGTTCTTCACGAGCCAGTTTCTGCCGGAAGGAACGCCCGAGCAGCATCAGTGGTTCAACGAGCTGGCACGCGTGTCGACCTCACCGGCCAATGCGGCGCGCACCTTGCGCGTCTTCGACAGCATCGACGTGTCGGACCTGCTTCCGCAGGTGCACTGCCCGACGCTGGTGCTGCATGCCACCGGCGATCTGCGCGTGCCTTTCGACGAGGGCCGCTTCATCGCGGGCGGCATCGCGCAAGCCCGCTTCGTGCCGTTGCACAGCGTGCACCACCTCATGCTCGCGCAGGACGCGGTCTGGCCGCAGTGGGTTGAGGAAGTGCGGGAGTTTCTCGGCGCCGCCGGCACCGCCGTGCAGGATCCGGCCATCGCGCGCCTGACCGCACGCGAGCGCGAGGTGCTGGAACTCATCGCGCAGGGCCGCGACAACGCCCAGGTGGCGGCGGCACTGCAGCTCAGCGAGAAGACCGTGCGCAACCACATCACCAGCATCTTCGCCAAGCTGGAAGTCGAGAACCGGCCGCAGGCGATCGTGCTGGCGCGCAACGCCGGCCTGGGCCGCGGCTGAGTCCGACCCCGGACCGTGGCCCCAGGCCCTGCGCTCGGCGCGGCCCGCCGAATGCGGTTTCCGGGACCGCCGCCTCATGGTCGCGAAACCCGCTTCTTCGAACAATAGGCTCACCCCACGACGAGTTCGAAAGGAGCACACCATGCAGTCCGCACCAGCCCTGTCGCCCGCAGCGGCATCCACGCCCCGCTATGCCCGTTGCATCGAGAACTCGAAGCGCATCCGCTGGGACATCGATCGCGACGTGATCCGCCGGCGCGAATTCGGCGCGGCCGACAAGTTCCTGCCCGACGGGCTGACGCTGCTGGAGGAGCGCCTCGCCTTCCTGAGCCCGGGCGAGCGGCGTTTCCTGAACCGCATCCAGGGCCGCACCTACGCCAATATGTTCGGCCTGCTCGAGCGCTTCGTCGGCGCCAAGATGCTGGAGGTGAGCCGCGACCACTGGCTCGGCGACCAGGTGGCGCTGGAGGCGCTGGTGCGCTTCACTGACGAGGAGCTCAAGCACCAGGAGCTGTTCCGCCGCATCGAAGGCCTGGCCGCGCGCTGCATGCCGGACGGCTACCTGTTCGTGCCCGAGCCCAACACGGTGGCGCAGTTCGTGCTCGGCAAGTGCACCTGGGCCGTGCTCGCGCTGACCTGCGACGTCGAGCTCGTCACGCAGGTGCACTACCGCGAGAGCATCGCCGTCGATGCCGAGATCTCGCCGCTGTTCAAGGACGTGTTCCTCTTCCACTGGAAGGAGGAGTCGCAGCATGCCGTGCTCGACGAGCTCGAGTGGCGGCGCGAGGACGCGAAGCTCACGCCGGAAGAACGCGATGCGGCCGTCGACGACCTCATCGCGCTGGTGGCCGGCGTCGACGGCCTGCTGCAGTTGCAGGCGCAGGCCGATTGCACCTACTTCATGGCCAACAAGCCGCAGGCCGGCGTGCTGGACGCGGGCGAGGTGGACACGGTCGGCAAGGCGCTGCTTGCGGCCTACCGCTGGCAGTACATCCACTCGGGTGCAGGCCAGGCGCGCTTCGGCGAACTGCTGACGGGCTTGATCACGCCGGCCCAGGGGCAACGCATCCAGGGCGCATTGGCAGGGCTGCAATGAATACCCTTCGGGCAAGGCTGGCGGCCAAGCTGGAAGCCTGGTCGCAGCGCAGGCATCGCGAAGAATTCGAGCAGCCGGGCAGCGCGGCGCTGCGCGATCTGGGGCTCTGCCGGTCGGAGTACAGCTCCTACCGGATCGAGTCGGCGTCGAAAGGGATCGTCGTGACGCGGCGCCGCGTGGTGCCGCGAAACATGGGCTAACGAGGCGCCGAGCGATCGGCCGGCGGCACGATGGTTGCGCGGCCGTCGCGCGATCGAACGGCATCGGAACCGCTGGAGGGCGGCGGCGCGCCGGCCGGGCCGACGATGGTGGCGCGGCCGTCGGCGGAGGGCGCCGTGACGTCCGCCGGCGGGCCGCCGAGGGCGCGGTCCAGCGCGTTGCCGGCGGCGCGAATGCAGGCTTCGCGCGCCGGCGCCGCCAGCGCGCCGCTGTTGCAGGCCGCTACCTCGCGTTCGTAGCGCTGCCGGGCCTGCGCTTCCTGCGCCACCGGCTGCGCCGCGGCGGCTGCCAGCAATGCCCCAAGGAACAGCGCTGCAGGGATCTGCTTCTGGCTCATGGCATCTTGCCTCCGTGTGTACACGATGGCCTGATGCTGCCATGTTCGAAGCAGCACTGCCGGCGTCCTCGGTTAGGCGTCGGTCGCTGCTTCAACCTCGGCCGCACCCTTGCCGGCGCGCCGCTTGCCCGGTACGTACGTCGGAATGACTTCGTCGATGTCCTGATAGACGTGGAACTGCACCTTGGTCGGATCGACGAGCGCACTGGTTCTTACGCGATCCCTTGCGACGGGGCCGCCCACGATGCGCATGAGCACCGACGTTGCGGCGTTGATGCCCGACATCATGGGCGCCTTCGCACCATCCGCCCTGGAAGCTGACACTGTGTCCCGCCACGTAGACACGCTGATAGGGCTGGGGCGGCGCCGATACGTTGGAGGGGCCGAACCAGGCAACGGTGTACTGGAAGGCCAGGCTGGCCGTGTAGTACTGGTCACCGGGATTGTCCAGCTTGAAGGCCCTGTACATGTAGTTCGTGTCCTGCCAATCGATGACGAGATAGTCCGGGTTGGCAAGACTATCCTGCATGGCCTTCGAAATTTGCAGGGAGTAGTCCGGGAACCGCGGGTCGTTGCGCGACGAGCCGGCATACGTATTGGCGTAGGTCCGCAAACGCGGCAGCGGTTCCAGCGCCATGACCTTGATCGACTCGTTGCCCCAGCAGCGCCGCGTAGTCAAACACGAACGTGTCGGGAAAGCGCCGGTACCCGCGATTGATTGTTGAGAGCTTGACGGGATCCACCTGCACTGCGTGCCGACTCGTCCAACCACCGAAACCTGCCATGCTCGGAATCATGTGTACACCCCATGTGCGTTAAGGAAGCGAGAGTTGGCTCTGCTTGTTCGCGTCCGGGATGCGTAGATCCAGTCGAATCGCTCACAGGTGCAGAGTTGCTTGTGGGCGCGACAGCCATTGGTGTACGCCCGAAATCATTCTTGGGCGGCGGTTTGCAAGGCTGTCAAAAAAGTCACAAAAAGACAGATTTGGTGCTACTGGTCCAGGCGCGACATTGCGATGGGGCAAGCCCTTCGCATCGAGCCAACGCGGTGGCTCCAGGCGCGCACCGCAGCGCGCGCCGCTGCCCTGTCAGCGGGCGGCGGCCTGTTCGCCGGCGAGCGGCGGCGCCCCTTCCGGCGCATCGGCCGGGTCGGGCGCCCGGCCGCGGATGCGCGCGACCGTGCGCTTGATCCAGTGCTCGATGTCGTCGATGTAGGTGAACACGGCCGGCACCACCAGCAGGCTCAGCACGGTGGAAGTGATGAGGCCGCCGATCACCGCCATCGCCATCGGCGCGCGGAAGCTGGAATCGGCCGCGCTCAGGCCGAAGGCGATCGGCGCCATGCCTGCGCCCATGGCGAGCGTGGTCATGATGATCGGCCGCGCGCGCTTGTGGCAGGCATCGCGCAACGCGTCCCAGCGGCTCATGCCGTGGTCGCGGCGCGCGACGATCGCGTACTCGACGAGCAGGATCGAGTTCTTGGTCGCCACGCCCATCAGCATGATGAAGCCGATCATCGAAGGCATCGAGAGCGCCTTCTGGCCGATCAAGAGGCCGAGGAAGGCGCCGCCGAGCGCCAGCGGCAGCGCGCACAGGATGGTGACCGGGTGCAGGAAGTCCTTGAACAGCAGCACCAGCACGATGTAGATGCACAGCACGCCGGTCAGCATCGCCAGGCCGAAGCTCGCGAACAGCTCGCTCATCATCTCGGCATCGCCGACCTCGGCCACCCGCACGCCGGGCGGCAGGTTCTGGATCGAGGGCAGTTTCATCGCCGCGGTCTTCGCATCGCCCAGGCCGACGCCGGAGAGCTCGATCTCGAAGTTGACGTTGCGCGAGCGGTCGTAGCGGTCGATCACGGCCGGGCCGCCTTCCATGGTCAGCGCGGCGACCTGGCTCAGCATCACGGGGCCGTTCTTGCCGGGCACGGTGAGCCGTTCTAGCAGCGCGAGGTTCTGGCGCGCCGAGTCCTCGAGCTTGACCACGATCGGCACCTGGCGCTGCGCCAGGTTGAGCTTGGGCAGCGCCTGGTCGTAGTCGCCCAGCGTCGCGACGCGCAGCGTCTCGGCGATGGCCGAACTGGTGACGCCCAGGTCGGCCGCACGCGCGAAGTTCGGGCGCACCGCGATCTCGGGCCGGATCAGGCTTGCGGTGGACGTTATGTTGCCGAGGCCCGGAATGGTGCGCAGGTCCTTTTCGACCGCGCGCGCCGCGCTGGTGAGCGCTGCCGGGTCCTCGCCGGTCAGCACCAGGATGTATTTCTCGCCGGAGCCGCCCAGGCCCACGGTGCTGCGCACGCCGGGCAGGGTTTCGAGGGCCTTGCGGATCTCGTTCTCGATGCCCTGCTTGCGCGGCCGGTCGCCGCGGTCCGCCAGCTTGATGGTGAGCGTGGCCTTGCGCGTCTCCGGCGTGCCGAAATTGGCAAAGGGATCGCCGCCCGCGCTGCCGCCGCCCACGGTGGTGTAGACGCTCTTTACGTGCTCGACCGCCATCACGCGCTGCCGCGTCTCCTCGGCCATCGCCATGGTCTGGGCCAGCGTGGCACCCGGCGCGAGCGACAGGTAGACCTGGGTCTGCGAGTTGTCGTCGGGCGGGATGAAGCCGGTCTTCAGCAGCGGGATCATCGCCACCGAGCCGAAGAAGAAGAGGGTGGCCAGCACCATGGTGGTGAAGCGGTGCCTGAGGCTGCGCTCGGCCAGGCGCATGTAGAAGGCGAGCCAGCGCGGCTCCTTCTCGGCGCCGACGAGAGGCTTCAGGATGTAAGCCGCCATCATCGGCGTCAGCATCCGCGCCACCACCAGCGAGGCGAACACCGCGAGCGAGGCGGTCCAGCCGAACTGCTTGAAGAACTTGCCGGCCACGCCGCTCATGAAGGCGGTGGGCAGGAACACCGCGATCAGCGTGAAGGTGGTGGCGATCACCGCCAGGCCGATCTCGTCGGCCGCCTCCATCGCGGCCTGGTAGGGGCTCTTGCCCATGCGCAGGTGGCGCACGATGTTCTCGACCTCCACGATCGCGTCGTCCACCAGGATGCCGACCACCAGCGAGAGCGCCAGCAGCGTGACGACGTTGATCGAGAAGCCCAGCAAGTACATGCCGATGAAGGCCGGGATCGCCGACATCGGCAGCGCGACGGCCGAGACGAAGGTGGCGCGCCAGTCGCGCAGGAACAGCCACACCACGATCACCGCGAGGATGGCGCCTTCGTACAGCAGATGCAGCGAGCCGTCGTACTCCTCCTGCACCGGCTCGACGAAGTTGAAGGCCTCGGTGAGCTCGATGTCGGGATGCTGCGCGCGCAGCTCGGCCAGCGCCTTCTGCACCGCGCCGCCGACCTCGACCTCGCTCGCGCCGCGGCTGCGCGCGACTTCGAAGCCGACCACCGGCTTGCCGTCCAGCAGCGCGGCGGCGCGCGGCTCGGCGATGGTGTCGGACACGCGCGCCACCTGATCGAGCCGGATGCGGCGGCCGTCCGAAAGCGGGATCTGCATGTCCGCCAACTCATCGGCCGAACGCACCGTGGCCAGCGTGCGCACCGGCTGCTCGCTGCCGCCGAGGTCGGTGCGGCCGCCCGCGCTTTCGGTCTGTACCTGGCGCAGCTGGCGCGAGATGTCGGCCGCGGTGGCGCCCAGCGCCTGCAGCTTGCCAGGATCGAGGTCGACGTGCACCTGGCGCGTGACGCCGCCCACGCGGTTGACCGCGCCGACGCCGCTGATAGCCAGCAGCTTCTTGGTGACGGTGTCGTCGACGAACCAGGAGAGCCCCTCCGGGTCCATGCGCGTGGAGGCGATCGTGAAGGCCAGCACCGGCTGGGCCGCGAAGTCCAGCTTGTTGATCACCGGGTCGCGCACGTCGGCCGGCAGGTCGGCGCGCACCTTCTGCACGGCCGAGCGCACGTCGTCGACCGCTTCCTGCACCGGCTTCTCGAGCCGGAACTCGACGATCAGCGTGGCCGCGCCGTCCTGCACCTTGGTCGTGATGTGCTTCAGGCCCTGCACGGTGGCGATCGAGTTCTCGAGCTTGCGCGCCACGTCGGTCTCGAGCTGCGAGGGGGCGGCGCCCGGCAGCGAGGCCGAGACGGTGACGGTCGGCAGGTCGATGTCGGGGAAGTTCTGCACCTTCATCGCGTTGAAGGACAGCATGCCCGCGAAGGTGAGCAGCACGAACAGCATCACCGCCGGGATCGGGTTGCGGATGGACCAGGCCGAGACGTTCATGAACGCTGCTCCTTGTTCGGCGCGGCATCCACCACCCGCACCAGGTCGCCGTCGTTCAGGAAGCCGGCGCCCTGGACCACGACGCGCGCATCGGGCGGCAGCTTGGTCGTGATCTCCACGCGATCGCCGACGCGGCGGCCGGTCTCGACCTTGAGCTGCGCGACGCGGTTGTCCGGCTGCAGCAAGAGCAGGTGGTTGAAGCCGTCGCGCGGCACGATCGAGGCCTGCGGCACGGTGAGCGCGCTGTTGCGGCCGAGCTGGAAATCGCCGCGCGCGAACATGCCGGCCTTGATGCCGGTGTTCTCCAGAACGTTGGGAATGTCGACATACACCAGCGCCGCGCGCGTCTGCGGATCGACCGTCGGCGCGATGCTGCGCACCTTGCCGCTGACCTGGGCGCCGCTGGCGCTGATGACGATGGCCGGCGTGCCGACCGCGACCCGGCTCAGCTCGGCCGAGGTCACTTCGGCGCGCCATTCGAGCCGGCCCTGGCGGATCAGCCGGAACAGCTCGGTGCCGGCACTGAGCACGCTGCCTACGGTGGCGGTGCGCGAGGAGATCACGCCGTCGTCGGGCGCCAGTACCTGCGTGTTGCGCCCCCGCACCTGCTGCGCCGCGAGCACCGCCTCTGCCGCCTCGACGCGGGCCTTGGCCGTCTGCTCGGTGGTTTGGTACTGGTTGATCTGCTGCTGGCTCAGCGCGCCGGTGGCCTGCAGCGTGCGCGCCCGCGCGGCGTTGCCGGCGGCATCGGCGGCGGTGGCCTTGGCCTCGGCCAGCGAGGCGCGTGCCTGCGCGACGTCGGCCTGCACGGTATCTTGCGAAAAGGTCGCGAGCACCTGGCCCTTCTTGACCACGTCGCCGACGTTGACGCGCACTTCGGCCAGGCGCAGGCCGTTGGATTCGGAGCCGATGCTGGCCTCCTGCCAGGCCGCGACATTGCCGTTGGCCGCGAGCGTGACGGTGAGTTCGCTGGCCTCGGGCTTGGCGACGGTCACGGTCAGCGCCGGCTTGGCCGGCGCGGCCGCGGCGTCCTTGGCCTTGGCAGCGCCGGCGCCCTCCGGCTTGCCGCGCGAGAACATGAACGCGGCGGCTGCGGCGAGCAGCACAAGCACGGCGAGCACGATGACGAGGGTGGAACGCTTCATTCTTTTCATGATTTCGACGTCTCGGTCGTTGGAGTCGTGGTTGTCGTTGCGGATCCAGGCCGGGTCCAGCCGCCGCCCATCGAGCGATAGAGCGCGACCCAGGCTTCGGCGCGCTCGCGCTGCAGCGAGACGCGCGCGGTCTGCGCCGCGAACAGCGTGCGCCGCGAATCCTCGAGTTCGAACAGGCTGGCCAGGCCGCTCTGGTAGCGCGCGCTGGTGGCGTCGAAGGAAGCCTGGTAGTTCTGCACTGCCGCATCGGCATCGCCGGCGCGCGCATCGGTGCTCTGCAGGTTGATCAGCGCTTCCTCGACCTCGCGCACCGCCTGGCGCACGTTGGAACGGTAGAGCGCGACGGCCTCGTCGTAGCGCGCCCGCGCGGCATCGACGTTGGCCGCGAGCGTGCCGCCGTCGAAGATCGGCACGTTGAGCGCGACCGGGCCGATGGTCCAGGTGTCCATGGTCTCGCGGATGCCGCTGGTGCGGATCTGCAGCCGGCCGATCGAGCCCTGCAGCGTGAGGCGCGGAAAGCGCTGCGCCAGCGCCGCGCCGGCGTCGGCGCTCGCCGCGGCCACGCCGAGCTCGGCCGAGTACACGTCGGGCCGCTGCGCGAGCGCCTCGGCCGGCACGCTGGCGACGGCCTGGACCGCCGGCAGCGGGCGGTCGACCGGCGCGGCATCGAGCTTGGCCTGCATCGTGCGCGCATCGATGCCGGTGAGCGACACCAGCGCCTGCTGCAGCAGCGCGCACTGCGCCCGCTGCTGCGTGAGGCGCGCCGACGCATCGGAGGCGCCGGCACGCGCGAGCGCGGCCTCGGCCGGGGCGGTGAAGCCGGCACGCATCGACAGGTCGGTCAGGCGCGCGGTTTCGGCGCGCGACTGCGTGTCCGACGTGGCCACCGCGAGCTGGCGCCGGCAGGCGCGCTCGCCGAGGTAGGTAGTGGCGGTCTCGGCCGCGACCGAGACCCGCGCTTCGTGCCACTTCGCATCGGCGCCGGCGAGCCGGGCCTGGCTGGCGTCGCGGCTGGCGCGCAGGCCGCCGAACAGGTCGATCTCCCAACTCGATTGCAGGCCGGCCTGGATCGTCGTGATCGGCGGGATCGCGGTGAGGCCGCTGCCGGTGCCAGTTCCGGTTTCAGTTCCGCCGAAGCCGCTGGTGGGCGAGTTGCCGCGGCTGGCCGATACGCTGCCGGTGAGATTCGGCGCCAGTGCTGCGCCCGCAGATACGCGCGTCGCCCGCGCCTCGGCAATGCGCGCGGCCGCACTGGCCACGCTCGGGCTGGCGGCCTGGGCTGCATCGATCAGCTCGCCCAGCAGCGGATCGTCGAGCTGGCGCCACCAGTCGGCCAGCACGGGCAGCGAGCCGCCGTGGGGCAGGGGGGTGTGCCATTGCGCGGGTGCCGGGGCCGCCACCTGCTCGGGCGGGCGCGGCAGCGCGCAGGCCGACAGCAGCAGGGGAAGCGCGAGCCAGAGCGCGGGAAGCCGGGAGGTCCTCATGAGAAAAGCGTTCCGCAAAAGTGGCGTGGCTGGCGAACCGATCGTTCGTCGCTGGGCCGGGGCGCAGCCGGGTGGGCCGTGCAAGGCGCGCAGCATAGCAAGTCTGCAGACCTCGAAAGCATTGCCCTTACTGCAATTCGAAAAACCCCGCATCCTAACCAAGTGCTAAGAATTCATTGATGCCGAACTCGTCGACCATTGATGCGCCTCAGGATGCGCGCGCTACGATCCGGCGATGTCCCCTGCCACCGTGCCACCACCCGCATTGCCGCTCGATGCCGACGGCATCCTCGCGCTCGCCGCGCGCTCGATGTTCCATCTGTTCTCCAGCATCAGCCAGGGCATGTTCCTGGTCGACCGCGGCGGGCGCATCGTCTGGGTCAACGAGGGCTATCGGCGCTTCCTGCCGGCGCTGGGCTTCTCGTCGATCGACCAGTTCCTCGGCCACCAGGTGGAGGACGTGGTCCCCAACACGCTGATGAACCGCGTGCTCGAAACCGGCGAGCCGATCCTGATCGACCTGCTCACCAACAAGGCAGGCACCTTCGTCGTCAGCCGCATTCCGCTGCGCGAGGAGGGCGAGGGCGGCGCGGCCGGCGAGGTCATCGGCGCCATCGGCATCGTGCTCTTCGACCATCCGGAAACCACCCTGCAGCCGCTCATCAGCAAGTTCGCGCTGCTGCAGCGCGACCTCGACGATGCGCGGCGCGAACTCGCGAGCCAGCGCAACAACCCGCTCTACCAGCAGTCGGCCGACGGCCTGCGTCGTTCCAAGTACACCTTCGCCAGCTTCATCGGCTCGAGCCCGGCGGCGGTGGAAGTCAAGCGCCATGCGCGACGCGCGGCGCAGTCGTCCAGCCCGGTGCTGCTGCTGGGCGAAACCGGCACCGGCAAGGAACTGCTCGCGCATGCGATCCACGCGGCTTCGGCGCGCGCGCAGAAGCTCTTCGTGAGCGTGAACATCGCGGCCGTGCCCGACACGCTGCTGGAAGCCGAGTTCTTCGGCGTCGCGCCCGGCGCCTATACCGGCGCCGACCGCAAGGCGCGCGAGGGCAAGTTCAAGCTGGCTGATGGCGGCACGCTGTTTCTCGACGAGATCGGCGACATGCCGCTCGGCCTGCAGGCCAAGCTGCTGCGCGCGCTGCAGGAGGGCGAAATCGAGCCGCTGGGCTCGAACAAGCTGGTGCCCTTCGATGCGCGCGTGATCGCTGCCACTTCGCGCGATCTCGCGGTGCTGGTGCGGGAAGGGCGCTTTCGCGAAGACCTCTACTACCGGCTCAACGTGCTGCCGGTGCGCGTGCCGCCGCTGCGCGAGCGGCGCGCCGACATTCCGGCGCTGGTCGAGGCGCTGGGCGAGGACATGGCGCTGCGCAGCGGCGAGGCGCCGCCCGAGCTCACGCCCGATGCGCTGGCGCTGCTGGCCGCGCAGCACTGGCGCGGCAACATCCGCGAGCTGCGCAATGTGCTGGAACAGGTGACCATGCGCAGCGATTCGCAGCGCATCGACGCGGCGCAGCTCGAACGCATCCTGCGCGAGACCGGGCAGGAAAAGATCGCCGCGCCCGATGCGCTGCCGGCGGCCCCCGAAGCCGCCGACGGCAAGGCGCTGCTGCGGCCGCTCGCGCAGCAGATCGCGGAGCTGGAACGCCGCGCCATCGCCGCGGCGATGGCCGAGACCGGCGGCAACAAGCTGGCGGCCTCCAGGCTGCTCGGCATCTCGCGCGCGACGCTCTACGAACGTCTGGAAAACCCTGACTGAAAATCGTACAACTGTCTGAAACTGAGGCAAATCAAGTGTCTTGATTTCGGACTTCGCAGCGGGCGTCCGAGGGAAAGTCCCTTGCCATCAAGGCGATCAGGACTGGCACGAACTGTGCAATATTCAGTCATCCCAAATCAGGAGACAAAGAATGCACCGTCGTCACATCGTCGCCATCGCGGCGCTCGCCACCCTGGGCGCTTCGGCCCTCACGACCCCCGCCTGGGCCCAGTCGAACGAGATCAAGATCGCCCACATCTACAGCAAGACCGGCCCGCTCGAGGCCTACGGCAAGCAGACCCAGACCGGCTTCATGATGGGCCTCGACTACGCCACCGGCGGCACCATGGCCGTCAACGGCAAGAAGCTGGTCGTGATCGAGAAGGACGACCAGGGCAAGCCCGACCTCGGCAAGTCGCTGCTGGCGGCGGCCTATGCCGACGACAAGGCAGCGCTCGCGGTCGGTCCCACGTCATCCGGCGTCGCGCTGGCGATGCTGCCGGTGGCGGAGGAATACAAGAAGATCCTGCTGGTCGAGCCCGCAGTGGCCGACTCGATCACCGGCGACAAGTGGAACAAGTACATCTTCCGCACCGGCCGCAATTCGAGCCAGGATGCGATCAGCAATGCGGTCGCGCTCGACAAGCCCGGCGTCAGCATCGCCACGCTGGCGCAGGACTACGCCTTCGGCCGCGACGGCGTGAAGGCCTTCAAGGATTCGGTCAAGAAGGCCAAGGTCGTCCATGAAGAGTACCTGCCGCAGAACACCACCGACTTCACGGCCGGCGCCCAGCGCCTGATCGACAAGCTCAAGGACCTGCCGGGCCGCAAGGTGATCTGGATCGTGTGGGCCGGCGCCGGCAACCCCTTCAAGATCGCCGACCTCGACTTGAAGCGCTACGGCATCGAGATCGCCACCGGCGGCAACATCCTGCCGGCGATGGCCAGCTACAAGCAGTTCCCGGGCATGGAAGGCGCGACCTACTACTACTTCGGCATCCCGAAGAATCCGGTGAACGAGGCGCTGGTCGCGGCCCATTACAAGCAGTTCAAGACGCCGCCCGATTTCTTCACGGCCGGCGGCTTCTCGGCTGCGATGGCGGTGGTGACGGCGCTCAAGAAGACCGGCGGCGACACCGGCACCAACAAGCTCATTTCCACCATGGAAGGCATGAGCTTCGACACGCCCAAGGGCCCGATGACCTTCCGCAAGGAAGACCACCAGGCGCTGCAGAGCATGTACCACTTCAAGATCAAGGCCGACCCGGCGTTTGCCTGGGGCGTGCCGGAGCTGGTGCATGAGATCAAGGCGTCCGAGATGGACATCCCCGTCAAAAACAAGCGCTAGCCCGATGCTCGAAACGCGCGGGCTCACCGTCCGTTTCGGAGGCCACGTCGCGGTCAACGATGTCAGTTGCAGCTTCGCACCTGGCACGCTGACCGCGATCGTCGGCCCGAACGGCGCGGGCAAGACCACCTACTTCAACCTGATCTCGGGTCAGCTCAAGGCCACCGCCGGGACCGTATCGCTCGATGGGCAACTGCTCTCCGGGCAGAGCGCTTCGGCGCGCACGCGGGCCGGGCTGGGTCGGGCCTTCCAGTTGACGAATCTCTTTCCGAATCTCACGGTGCTGGAGAACGTGCGGCTCGCGGTGCAGGCCACGCGCGAAGGCGCGCACCGGCACGGGCTCAACCTCTGGAGCATCTGGAGCGATCATCGCGCGCTGACCGAGCGCGCCGACCAGATCCTGGCCGAGGTCGCGCTCAAGGCGAAGGAGCACGCGACGGTCGCGAGCCTGCCGCACGGCGACCAGCGCAAGCTCGAAGTGGCGCTCCTGATGGCGCTCGAACCCAAGGTCTTCATGTTCGACGAACCGACGGCAGGCATGCATGCGGCCGAGGCACCGGTGATCCTGGATCTAATTCGAGCGCTCAAGAAGGACAGAACGAAAACCATCCTCCTGGTCGAGCACAAGATGGACGTGGTTCGCGAGCTCGCGGACCGCATCATCGTGCTGCACAACGGGCAACTGGTGGCGGACGGAGAGCCGTCGGAGGTGATCGCTTCGCCGATCGTGCAGGAGGCTTACCTCGGCTTGCCTGCGGCTGGCGCCGAGGGCGCTTCGCGGCATGTGACCGCCCCCATCCCGGCCTTCCCCCGCGCGGGGGAAGGAGCAAGACCATGAGCCATTCAGCCTTGTTGCAACTCGAAGGCGTGCATACCCACATCGGCGCGTATCACATCCTCCACGGCGTCGACCTCGCGGTGCCCCGCGGCCAGCTCACGATGCTGCTGGGCCGCAACGGCGCCGGCAAGACCACCACGCTCAGAACCGTCATGGGCCTGTGGCATGCCTCCGAGGGCCGCGTGCGCTTCGGCGACCAGGACATCACGGCCCTGCACACGCCGCAGATCGCCGGGCTCGGCATCGCCTACGTGCCCGAGAACATGGGCATCTTCTCGGACCTCACGGTCAGGGAGAACATGCTGCTCGCGGCCCGCGGCGCGAAGAATGCCGACCAGATGGACGATGCGCGCTTGAAGTGGATCTTCAAGCTCTTCCCCGCGGTGGAGAAGTTCTGGAACCATCCGGCCGGCAAGCTCTCGGGCGGCCAGAAGCAGATGCTCGCGGTGGCCCGCGCGATCGTCGAGCCGCGCGAGCTGCTGATCATCGACGAGCCGAGCAAGGGCCTCGCGCCCGCCATCATCAACAACATGATCGACGCCTTCAGCGAGCTCAAGCGCGGCGGCGTCACCATTCTCCTGGTCGAGCAGAACATCAACTTTGCGCAGCGCCTGGGCGATACCGTGGCCGTGATGGACAACGGACGCGTGGTGCACAGCGGGACGATGGCGGCGTTCTCGGCAGATGAGGAGTTGCAGCATTCGCTGCTCGGACTTGCACTATGAGAATCGAATTCGACTGGAAGCCGATGGCGCTGGTGCCGGTGATCGCGCTGATCGCGCTGCCCTTGACCGGTTCCGTCTCGACCTGGCTCACGCTCACCGTCGCCGGCCTCGCGATGGGCATGATCATCTTCATCATCGCCTCGGGTTTGACGCTCATCTTCGGCCTGATGGACGTGCTCAACTTCGGCCACGGCGTGTTCATCGCGCTTGGCGCCTTTGTGGCGAGCAGCGTGCTCGGCGGCATGAGCGACTGGACCGGCTCGCAGGATCTGTGGCGCAATCTGGTGGCCGTGTTTCCCGCGATGCTGGTCGCGATGACGGCGGCCGGCGCAGTCGGCCTGGCCTTCGAGCGCTTCATCGTGCGGCCGGTCTACGGCCAGCACCTGAAGCAGATCCTCATCACCATGGGCGGCCTGATCATCGGCGAGGAGCTGATCAAGATGATCTGGGGGCCGGGCCAGCTGCCGCTGCCGCTGCCCGATGCACTGCGCGGCTCGCTGCTGGTGGGCGACGCGGCGATCAGCAAGTACCGCATCCTTGCGGTGGCGGTCGGCGTCTTCGTCTTCGGGCTGCTGGCCTGGACGCTGGGCCGCACCAAGATCGGCTTGCTGATCCGCGCCGGCGTGCAGGACCGCGAGATGGTCGAGTCGCTCGGCTACCGCATCGGGCGCCTGTTCGTCGGCGTGTTCGTGGTCGGCAGCGCGCTCGCGGGACTGGGCGGCGTGATGTGGGGCCTGTTCCAGCAGAACCTGATTCCGCAGATGGGCGCGCAGGTCAACGTGCTGATCTTCATCGTGATCATCATCGGCGGCCTGGGCTCGACCACCGGGGCGCTGATCGGCGCCTTGCTGGTCGGCCTGATGACCAACTACACCGGCTTCCTGCTGCCGACGGCCACGCAGTTCGCGAGCATCGCGCTGATGGTGGCGGTGCTGCTGTGGCGGCCGCAGGGCGTGTACCCCGTCGCCAGCAGCCGCTGAAAGAGAAACAGGACCATGCTTGCTCGTCTTCTTTCCAACGACCTGCCGAAGAGTCGCGTGCTCGCGGTGCTGCTGGTCGCGCTGGTGCTCGGCCTGGCCTTCGCGCCTTTCATCTTCCCGGGCGTCAAGGCGCTGAGCGTCGCGGCCAAGGTGCTGGTGTTCATCGTGCTGGTCGCGAGCTTCGACCTGCTCTTGGGCTACACCGGCATCGTGAGCTTCGCGCACACCATGTTCTTCGGCATCGGCGCCTACGGCATCGCGATCTCGGCGACGCGGCTCGGGCCGGGCTGGGGCACCATGCTGCTCGGCCTGGGCGCGGCGCTCGCAGTTTCGCTGGTGCTGTCGCTCGCGATCGGCCTGTTCTCGCTGCGGGTGCGTGCGATCTTCTTCGCGATGATCACGCTTGCGGTGGCCTCGGCCTTCCAGACCTTGGCTTCGCAGCTGTCTGACTTCACCGGTGGCGAGGACGGCCTGACCTTCAGGTTGCCCGAGTTGATCTCGCCGAGCTTCGAGTTCGCCGAAGAGCCTTTTCTCGGCGTCTCGCTCGACGGCCGGCTGCTGTGCTACTACCTGCTGTTCGTGACGACCGTGGCGCTGGTGCTGGCGCTGCTGCGCATCGTAAACTCTCCGTTCGGCCGCGTGCTGCAGGCGATCCGCGAGAACGAGTTCCGCGCCGAGGCGATCGGCTACCGCGTGGTGGTCTACCGCACCACGGCCTCGGTGCTGTCGGCGCTGTTCGCGACGCTGGCCGGCGCCATGCTCGCGATCTGGCTGCGCTACAACGGACCTGACACCTCGCTCAGCTTCGAGATCATGGTCGACGTGCTGCTCATCGTCGTGATCGGCGGCATGGGCACGCTCTACGGCGCGGCCGTTGGCGCGGTGCTCTTCGTGGTGGCGCAGAGCTACCTGCAGGACCTGCTGCGCATCGGCAGCGAGGCTGCGAGCGGCGCGCCCTGGCTGGCTGCCTTGCTCTCGCCCGATCGCTGGCTGCTGTGGCTGGGCGTGCTGTTCGTGCTCTCGGTCTACTACTTCCCGACCGGCATCGTGGGCCGCTTGCGCGCGAGGGCACTCCGATGAACGCGCCGACCTCGAACTACCTGCAGATCGCCGGCCGCGAGATCCATTGGATGGACTGGGGCGAGCAGGGCGGTCCCGTGGTGATCGCATGGCACGGCCTCGCCCGCACCGCCCGCGACATGGACGAACTGGCCGCGCATTTCGCCGAGCGCGGCTTTCGCGTGATCTGCCCCGACACCATCGGCCGCGGCCTGAGCCAGTGGAGCCCGGCGCCGGACGACGAATACCAGCTGTCTTTCTATGCGCGGCTGGCGACGGGCCTGTGCGACGCGCTCTCGCTCGAACGCGTGCACTGGGTCGGCACCTCGATGGGCGGCGCCATCGGCATGGTCTGCGCCGGCGGGCAGCTGGAGCCGCGCATGAAGCCGCGCATCGCGAGCCTTGTGCTCAACGACAACGCGCCGCAGATTGCGCAGACCGCAGTCGAACGCATCCGTTCCTATGCGGGCCAGCCGCCGGCCTTCGACACCGTCGTCGAACTCGAGGCTTTCTTTCGCACGGTCTACAAGCCCTACGGCTGGCTCAGCGACGCGCAATGGCGCCGGCTCACCGAGACCTCGACGCGGCGGCTGCCCGACGGCCGCGTCACGCCGCACTACGACCCGGCGATGGTGCGGCAGTTCGTTGCCCATCCGGAGGACTACCTGCTCTGGTCGCACTACGACGCCATCGAGGCGCCCGTGCTGTGCCTGCGCGGTGCGGAATCCGACCTGGTGCTGCCCGCGACGCTGGACGAGATGCGCCGGCGCGGGCCCGGCGCGGCGGGGCGCCTCGAGATCATCGAAGTGCCGGGCTGCGGCCACGCGCCGGCGCTCAACGTGCCCGAACATCTGGTGCCGATCGAGGCCTTTGTGCGCGCCGCCGGCACGTAGTTGGCGCAATGGCCACAATCGGCCGCTGCATCAATCCGGAGCTTTCATGGCGCTTTCCCTCTACGACATCTCGATACCGGTGTTCATTCGCGGACTCGGCCAACTTTCGCATCTGCTCGACAAGGGCCTCGCGCATGCAAAGGCCTCGGGCATCGACCCGGCGACGCTTGTCGATGCGCGGCTGGCACCCGACATGCTGACCCTGGCCGGGCAGATCCAGCGCGCCAGCGACGCTTCCAAGCTCGGCGCCGCCCGGCTGGCCGCGATCACCGCGCCCAGCTTTCCCGATACCGAGCAGACCTGGGACGAGCTGCAGGCGCGCATCGCCAAGACCATCGACTTCCTGAACAGCGTCGATCGCGCCCAGATCGTCGGCTTCGAGGAACGCACCGTCAAGATGAAGGTGGGCGAGCATGAACTGGAATTCACGGCGCAGCGCTACCTGCTTCAGTTCGCGCTGCCCAACTTCTTCTTCCACGTGACCACGGCCTACGACGTGCTGCGGCACAGCGGCGTGCCGATCGGCAAGCGCGACTACCTGGGCCGCTACTGAGCCCGGTCCGAGCGGGTTGGCCAGCCGGCGAGGTGACGCTCCGCGATCGCCGCCAGCGCCGTGATCCAGGCCCTGCTGTCGTTGAGGCAGGGGATGTAGTGGAACGCCTTCCCGCCCGCGTGCAGGAAGGCCTCGCGGCCTTCCATCGCGATCTCTTCGAGCGTCTCCAGGCAGTCGGCCGGAAAGCCCGGGCACATCACGTCGACACGCGCGATGCCCGCTGCGGCCATCTCGCGCAGGCTCGGCTCGGTGTAGGGTTCGAGCCATTTCGCGCGGCCGAAGCGCGACTGGAAAGTGACGCGGTATTGCTCGCGCGTGAGTTGCAGCCGTTCTGCCAGCAGGCCGGCGGTGACCAGGCACTGGGCCTGGTAGGGGTCGCCGAGCCGGATGTTGCGCTCGGGAATGCCGTGGAAACTCATCACCAGCTGGTCGGGCCGGCCATGGTCTTTCCAGTAGCGGGTCACGCTGTTCGCCAGCGCCTCGATGTAGAGCGGCTCGTCGTGGTACTGATTGACGAAGCGGAACTCCGGCAGGCGGCGCACGCGTGCGCTCCACGCATTGACGGCGTCGATCACGCTCGCCGTGGTGGTGGCCGAATACTGGGGATAGGCCTGCAGCACCAGCACGCGGGTGGCGCCTTCGGCCTTGAGCGCATCGAGCTGCGCGGCGATCGACGGGTTGCCGTAGCGCATGGCGTCGCGCACCGTCAAGCGGTGGCCGCGCTCGCCGAGCCAGCCGGCCAGGAGCTTCGCCTGCTTCTGCGTCCAGACCTTGAGCGGCGAGCCTTCGGGCGTCCAGATGCTCGCGTACTTGGCAGCCGACTTGGGCGGCCGCGTGCGCAGGATGATGCCGTGCAGGATCAGCGCCCACAGGGCCCGCGGAATCTCGACCACGCGCGGGTCGCCGAGGAAATCGGCAAGGTAGGGACGCACGGCGGCGGCGGTCGGCTCGTCGGGCGAGCCGAGGTTGCACCAGAGCACGGCGGTGCGCTCCCGGTTCGTTTCGACGGCAGGAGCTTCGGGGCGAAAAGGCATGCGCTATTCTCGGTCATGGCCCTGGCGATCCCCGACTCCCTGACCCTCGACGTGAAGCGCATTGCCGCGATCTCGCTCGACCTCGACGACACGCTCTGGCCGATCTGGCCCACCATCGAACGCGCCGAGCGCGTGCTCTACGAATGGCTGGTGCGCGAGGCGCCGAAGACCGCGAACCTGCTGGTGACGCCCGGCGTCTTGCGCGAACTGCGCGAGGCCACGGCCAAGGAGCGTTCCGATCTCGCGCACGACCTGAGCGCGCTCAGGCGCGAATCGATACGCACGGCGCTCAGCCGCGCGGGCGAAGACCCGGCGCTGGCCGATCCGGCCTTCGAGGTCTTCTTCGCCGAACGCCAGCGCGTGACGCTCTACGACGACGCCTTGCCCGCGCTCAAGTGGCTCAGCGAACGTTATCCGCTGGTGGCCGTCTCCAACGGCAATGCGGATGTCCATCTGGCCGGTGTCGGGCGCTGGTTCCGCACCGCGTTCAACGCGCGCGAGTTCGGCAGCGGCAAGCCGCATGCGCCGATCTTCCGCGCCGCCGCGGCCTCGGTCGGCCTGCTGCCCAAGGACGTGCTGCACGTCGGCGACGATGCGGCGCTCGACGTGGTCGGCGCGCTCGATGCCGGCATGCAGGCCGCCTGGCTGGTGCGCGAGGAGCGGCCCTGGGAGCACGGCGCGCGGCCGCAGCTGATCGTGCCGAACCTGCACGCCTTGTGCATGGCGCTCGACGCAGGTTGAGAGGAGTCAGCGCGGGGCAGCCGAACGGGTCACGGCATCGTTCAGCGTGTTCTGGATATTGAGGTTCTTGATCATGCCCATCGCGTTGCTGCGGGCATCGATCACGGTCTGGTTCACGATGTGCTGGTTGTTCAGCGTGTTCTGGATGATGGTGCCCGCGCCCGTCGACACGACGTCCGGAGCGACGCTGTTGCCCGGCCCGGTCTGTACCAGATTCAGCGCCCCCATCTGCTGGTTGAGCTGCGCGGCCTGCGCCGGCGTCAGCTCCGACAGCCGGCCGAAGTTGAGCGTGGTCTGGGTGACCAGGTCGCCGTTGACGTAGACGGCGCGCGTGATGCCGAAGCTGACCAGGAGGCCGCTCCCCACGTCGAAGCCGCCGCGCAGGCCGTCCAGCGTCCGGTCGCTCACGGCCTCCCATACCGCGTCGGCCCGCGCCGGCAGGCACAGGGCTAGGCCGAGCAGGGCGCAGAACAGGCGGGCGGTGCGCATCAGAACTCTCCCGGTCCCAGCTTGGGCAGGGTGATGTGGGACAGGCCCTCCCGGCTGACGCCGCCGCCCAGCGGCGCACGCGGCGCCACGCGCCAATCGGCCGCGAGATTGAAGCGGGCCGACTCCATGCGGTTGTGAACCACGAACAGCAGGTTGTTCTTCCAGACGGCTTCGAAGGTCTTGCGCGGCAGTGCACGCGTGCCTTGCGCAGGGTCGCCGATCAGTACCCGGTCGGCCTGCACGCCCTTGACCACCACGAAATGGTGATACCCGTTCTCGTTGATCAGGACGATGGCGGGAACGCGGGCCTCGTTGAGCTTGTCCAACGGCTGTTCGAAACCGTCGGCCTCGAAGCCGTGCGCCGCCAGGTAGCGCTTCATGTCGAGCAGCGAGAAGCCTTCGGTGTGAATCTTCTTCTTGTCGCCGCGGGCGTACATCTCCTCGAACACCATCTGTTCCGTGACAGGGTAGCCGTAGTGGTGCGTGAGCAGCGTGGCGAGCGCCGCCGAGCCGCAGCTGAAGTCGTACTTCTGCAGCAGCGTGCCGGCCAGGCGCGCCTGCCGCATGCTGACGACCGGCATGATCACGTCGCCCGTGCCCATGGACGGCAGGTGCGCCAGCTGGCCCGGCGCTGCGCTGGCCGCTGCGATCAGCGAGATGAAGAGCAACAGGCCGCGCATGGCGCCCCCGTCAGTTCATCTGCAGGTGAAGGATCACGGCGTTCTGGATCAGCACGTTCGCGCCGGTGTTCTGAATCACGACCGGCAGGCCGCTCATGTTGGCGAAGGAGCCCGAGCTGATGTCATTGCTGCCCGTGGTCACGTTGCGGGCGGTATTGTCGGCCGTGACGCCGCTCAGCTCCATGTCGTTGCGCACCAGCTGGTTGCCGCCGCGGTAGTTGTCCAGCACCGCCGAGTCGACGGGTTTGGAGAAGGCCATCGTGCCGCTCGGCACCACCGAGGTTTGCGCCGCGGCGCCCTGCGCCAGCATGAATGCCGCGGCCAGGCCGACGGAGCCGAAGAGTGCGATCGATCTCATGTGTCTCTCCGGTGAGCGAGCCGCCATCGCCGTGCGGCCTGCATGCGCTGCAGGCCGCACGGGCGAGTGCGAGCTCTACGGGCCTACCGTCCCACGGCCAGGTTGGCCTGCACGTTCACGCTCTGCTGAACCAGCGACGAGAGGCCGCTGTTCTGGTTGGCGATCATGATGCCGGCCGCCGACTGTCCGACGCTGGTCATGGTGTTGGACATGTTGAAGGTCCCGGCATTGACCGTGTTGGTGCCGCCGGCACCGCCCGAACCGCCTTCACCCACGCCGCCGGTGCCGCCCTGGCCCGTGTTCGTGCCGCCGCTGCCCGCGCCGCCTGCGCCACCCGTGCCGCTGCCGCCGCTGCCGCCGCTGCCGGCGGTGTTGTTGCCGTTGCTGGCGCTGCCGTTGGTGGCGCTGCCATTGGTGGCCGAGCCGCCCGCGCCGCCTGTGCCTGCACCGGCCGTGCGGCTGCCGCTGTTGGTGCTGGTCGCCGTGCCGCCGGCACCGCCCGCGCCGCCCGCGGCCGCTGCAGCCGCAGCATTGCCTGCGCCACCCGCACCGCCTGCGCCCGTGCTGCCGCCCGTCCCGTTGGCCGTGCCGGTGGTGTCATTGCCGGCGCCGCCCGCGCGGCCGCTGGAGCCGCCGGTGCCGTTCGCATTGCCGGAACCCCCGCCGCCACCGCCGCGGCCACCTGCTGCGGCTGCATCGCCGTCACCGCCGCTGCTGCCGCCCGCGCCGACGAGGCCGCTGGCATTCAGTCCGTTCGCGCCGCCGCCGTCGCCCCAGCCACCGTTGCCCGCGCGGGCGCTGCCGTTCGTCGCGCTGCCATGGTTGATGGCGCCGTTCGAGGCCGTGCCGCCCGCCGCGCCCACGGCACCGTTGCCGACTGCGCCGTTGCCGCCGGAGCCGGTGCCGGAGGCCGAGCCGCCGCGGCCGACGCCGCCGTAGCCGCCGTTGCCCGTGCCGCCCGCGGCGGAGCCGGTGTTGTAGGCCTGGTTGCCGATGTTGTAGATGCTGTTGCCCGTCACCACGCCGGTCAGGTTGCTGGTGGCGGTCGCCTTCGTCACGTTGAAGGCATTGCTGAAGGTTCCGGTGGAGCCGTTGTTGAGCGCGGCGGAGCGTGCAGCGCTGGTGTAGGCGTCACCCGAATCCTTGTTGGTGCTGCTGTCGCTGCGCGACGAGGTGCGCGTGCTGGTGCTGGTCCTCGTGCTGCTGGAGGTGCTGGTGTTCGTGCTGGTGTTGTCGCCTTCACCGGTCAGTTGAACGCCGAGCTGGAGCGGGCCGTTGGCGAACGCCATGCCGCTGAACCCGAATGCAACCGTGATGGCCGAAGCCAGAAGTGTCTTCTTCATAGGGTCTCCATTTGTTGACGTGACAAAGCGCGGATGAGTTGCGTCGCCGCAATTCAGGAGTCCTCGTGCAACTTCGATGCCAGACGATGGCGACCCTGCTCTCGTACGAGGAAGAAGGCCGTGCAGCTGCCCTGGCCGGGTTCATCTCGCGGCCTCGTGCACGGGCCTCGAGTCGAACGATTTGTCACAGCGGCTTGACGGCTACGCAGGACTGCTTACACGTGCAGCAGGCGTGCGCCTTGGAAGTGTTCCCGACCCGGGCGGGCAAGCGGATGCGCTTGCTGTCTCATCCATGTGACGGGCCGCCGAGTCGGCGAGCGAGGGCGTCCGCAGCGATTGACGTTGTGCGACAAGGCCTTGCGTGGCGCCTCCTTCAGTTGACGTATTCCATACGGCCGAGCCTTGAAGTGCCTCAGTTCTGAGACAGCGATAGAGCGCGTATCGTCACTCGGCTGTCACCATTACTTTTGTTTTCAACTTGCACCTTGCCACGTTTTGAAAGATGCGTTTACGCTGGCGCGCGACATTCAACCCCCGAGCGAACAACAAGGGAGGTGGAGATATGGAGACATCGCGGCAGCACGGGGCGCTTGCGCTCCTTGCGTGTTCTTCCTTGGCATGGTCGGGCGCCGTTGCGCAGGCCCAGGGCACATCGCCCGCCAGGAGCGCGGCCAAGCGCATGGAAGCACTGCAGCAGCAGCTGACGGAGCAGGGACGCCAGATCGAGGCACTGCGGCAACAGGCGCAGGAGCAGGAGGCCCGATACCGCGAACTGCAGGAGCGCCTGCAGACCCAGGAGGCGCGCAGCGCACCCCCACCAGAGAGCAAGCCCGCGGCAACCGAGGTTGCCGACACCGGTCCGCGGCCGGTGCGCGTGGGCGTGGCACCCAGCAGCAGCGATGCGCCCGCGGTGCCGGAGGTGGCGCCGATCTTCGACCAGCCCGGCATCCTCACGCCGCGCGGCAGATATGTGATCGAGCCCTCGCTGCAGTACGCCTACTCGTCGAACAACCGTGTCGCGCTGGTGGGCTACACGGTGATCCCCGCGCTGCTGATCGGCCTGGTCGACGTGCGCGAGGTCAAACGCAACACGCTGACCGCCGCGCTCGCCGGCCGCTGGGGCATCACCAACCGGCTGGAACTGGAAGCGAAGGTTCCCTATGTCTATCGCTCCGACTCGACCATCAGCCGCGAGATATTCACCGGCTCCGCGAACGAACGGGTGTTCGACACCAGCGGCCGGTCGATCGGCGACATCGAGCTCGCGGCGCGCTACCAGTTGAACGAGGGCAAGGGCAACTGGCCCTACATGATCGGCTCGCTGCGCTTCAAGACCCGCACCGGCAAGGACCCTTTCGAGGTGGTCACCGATTGCGTCACGCGCTGCATCGGCAACACGACCGGAACCGGCCTGCCGCTGGACCTGCCCACGGGCTCGGGCTTCTATTCGCTGCAGACCGGGCTGACCTGGCTGCTGCCTACCGACCCGGCCGTGTTCTTCGGCAGCTTCACCTACACGTACAACTTCAGCCGCGACAACCTGAGCCGCCTGGTGCTGAACGGCGAACGCGAGTTCATCGGGTCGGTCAAGCCGGGCAATATCTTCGGCGTCAACTTCGGCATGGGCTTGGCGCTCAACGAGCGCTCGTCCTTCAGCGTCGGCGTAGAGCTCAATTCCATCGGCAAGACCAGGCAGAACGGCACGCCGGTGGTGACCTCGGTGCGCACGCAGCTGGGATCGCTCAACCTGGGCTACTCGTACCGGGTCAGCGACAAGACCGCGGTGAACGTGACCGTGGGTGCCGGCCTGACGCGGGACACGCCCGACCTCACATTGACGGTCAGGGTGCCGATGTCGTTCTAGTTTCCGAGTTTGCGATGCAGCTTCGAACCCTTCTGTACGTGGCGCTGGGCGGCGACGCGGGTGGTGTCAAGGAGCACTTGCTCGCCCGCGGCTGGGAGCTCATGCAGGCAACCGACCTGGCGGCGGCGAATCGCATCCAGGCGCACCGCCATCTGCCGGTCGGCCTCCTGGTGGTCGGCGCCGCGCTGACGGTGCCGGAGGCGGCGATCGAGGCCTGCGTCAACGCGTCGCACGGCATGGAGTGGGTGGCCGTGTGCGAGCCGCAGGCGCTGGAGTCGCCCGGTTTCCGCGAGCTGGTTCTCGGCTGCTTCTTCCACCACCAGGTCCTGCCGCTCGACGGGCATGAGCTGGAGCGGGTGCTGGACCATGCCTGCCAGCGCGCCATGCTGCGGCGCCGGCACAAGACCCATACGCACGTGGTGGATGCCATGGGCATGGTCGGCCAGGGGCCCGCCATCACGCGGCTGCGCCAGCAGATCCGCAGGGTGGCAGCGACGGATGCCCCGGTGCTGATCGGCGGCGAAAGCGGCAGCGGCAAGGAACTCGCCGCGCGCGCCATTCACCAGTGCTCGCTGCGCTCGGCCGGGCCTTTCGTGGCAGTCAACTGCGGCGCCATTTCGCCGTCGCTGATCCAGTCCGAGCTGTTCGGCCACGAGAAGGGCGCGTTCACCGGCGCATCGTCGGAGCGGCGCGGGCTGATCGAGACTGCCAACGGCGGCACGGTGTTCCTCGACGAGATCGGCGATCTGCCGCTGGAGCTGCAGACCAACCTGCTGCGCTTCCTGCAGGAAAAGACCATCAGCCGCGTGGGTGGCGTGCGCAGCCTGCAGGTCGACGTGCGCGTGCTGGCGGCTTCGCATGTGGACCTGGCCGAGGCGGTGGCCGTGGGCCAGTTCCGCGACGACCTGTTCTATCGCTTGAACGTGCTGTCGATCGAAGTGACGCCGCTGCGCCGCCGCATGGAGGACGTGCCGATCCTGGCGGAATACTTCTTCCAGCGCTGCGCGGGCAAGAGCAAGACGCGCGTGAAGGGCTTCAGCCGGCAGGCGCTCGCGGCCCTGATGGCGCACGGCTGGCCAGGCAATGTGCGCGAGCTGTACAACCGCGTGCAGCGCGCGGTCGTGATGAGCGAGCAGCGGCTGATCGGGCCGGCCGACCTCGGCCTCGCCGCGGTCGAGACACCGGTGGGGATGGGCCTGGACACGGCCCGCACCATGGCCGAGCGCGATGCGATCTGCCTCACGCTGACCCGTGTCGGGCGCAATGTCACGCACGCAGCGCGCGAACTCGGCGTGTCGCGCATGACCTTGTACCGCCTGATGGACAAGCACAGCATCGCGCTGAGTGCGCCGCCGAGCCCTTACGCGGAGCCGCAGGCGGCGGCCGCGGTGCGGCCGCTGCGCACGGCGCCTTCGATCGTTGCCGGATACGGACCTTCGACATAGTCGCCGCAGGCCAGCAGGCCCGGCGCCACCTGGGCCCGGGGGCGCACCAGCGCCGGCGTGCAGGCGAAGGTGGCGCGGCGCTCCACCACGGTCTGCACCGGCTGCAAGCCGGCCAGACCGAGTTGCTCGCGGGCTTGCCCGAGCACCTGCTGCTGCAAGGTCTCGCGTTCGTCGTTGCTGGCGCTGACCACGAAGGCCAGCAGGCCGCGAGGTCCGCCGAGCTGGCCGCGATCGAAGACGAACTGCGCCGGCGCGCGTGCGCCTGGACGCAGCGCCAGCATCGGTGCGCTCAACGCGATGCCGCCTGCCATGTAGAGGGTCGCGATGCTTTCGTGCTGCAGCGCTTGGGCCGTCTGCGACCAGGCGACCGCTTCGGGCAGGGCGATGCCGGCGGCCAGGCGCGCGGCCTCCCACGGCGGGCAGGCGAGCACCACGCGGTCGAAGCCTTCTCCATCGACCTGCCAGCCTGCCGGTCCGTGGGCGATGGCCTGCACGCGCGTGCCGCTGCGCACTTCGGCGCCGTGCTGCGCGAGCCAGCGCGTCGCGGCATCCGGGAACAGCCCGCCGAGGTCGACGCGCGGCAGCAGCAGGTCGGCGCCGCCGCGCTCGACGAACAGCGCGTCGTGCAGCACGCGCAGGAAGACTTCGCCGCTGGCGCACCCCATCGGCGTGTTGAGCGCCGAGACGCACAGCGGCTCGATCAGCTCGGCCATGACGCGCGGCGTCAACGCTGCGCAGAGCGCGGCCACCGATGTGCCGGGGTCGCAGCGGAAACCGTCGCGGCGCCAGCGCCATGCGGTGCGCATCAGCGCGGCCTTGTCGCGCCAGGACCAGCCGCGCGCACCCAGGATGCCGGCCAGCAGGTCCAGCGGCGGCGGCCCCTGCGGCACTTGCAGCCCGCCGCCGTCGGCGAAGCGCAGCGTGAGCGGCATGCGATGCAGCACGGCGCCGGGATCGACGCCGAGCTCGCGCATCAGCGACAGCGTCGCGTTGTAGGCGCCGATCATGATGTGCTGGCCGTTGTCCAGCATGACCGGTTGCCCGTCGGGCATCTGCGCCGGCAGGGCGCGCGCGCGGCCGCCGAGGGTGCGTGCGGCTTCGAACAGCACGACGACGTGGCCCGCACGCGTCGCGTCGATGGCGCAGGCCAGGCCGGCCCAGCCGGCGCCGATGACGGCAACCCGGCTCAAAGGCGACCGCCGCCGGGCCGCCCCAAGGCGGGTCGCGCCGCCCGCCCCGGGGGTGGCGAAGCACACGAAGTGGCAAGCCGGGGGGCAGTCATAGCTTGCCCAGCGCCTGCACCCGCCACGCGAGCCACAGCTTGCGCACCGGCGTCAGGCTCACGCGCTGGTGCAGCACCTGGAAGTCGTCGCGCTCGATCTCGCGCAGCAGCGTGCGGTAGATGCTGGCCATCATCAGGCCGGGCTTCTGGGTGCGCCGGTCGGCCGCGGGGAGCAGGGCGAGCGCCTCGTCGTAGGCCGCATGCGCGCGCTCGGCCTGGAACTTCATGAGCGCTACGAAGCGCTCGGAGTGCAGGCGGTTCAGGATCTCGTGCGCCTTGACGTCGAACTGCTGCAGCTCGCTGACCGGCAGGTAGATGCGTCCGCGCAGGGCGTCCTCGCCGACGTCGCGGATGATGTTGGTCAGCTGCAGCGCCAGGCCCAGCTGATGGGCGTAGGCGGTGGTCTGCGCATCGGTCTGGCCGAAGATGCGCGCCGCGCCTTCGCCCACCACGCCGGCCACCAGGTGGCAATAGCGCTTCAGGGCCTGGAAGTCGAGGTAGCGGGTCTGGTCCAGGTCCATCTGGCAGCCGTCGATCACCTCGTGCAGGTGGCGCGCCTCGATGCCGTAGACCGCCGCATGCGGCATCAGCGCCTGCATCACCGGATGCTGCGGCTGGCCCGCGAAGGACTGGGCGACCTCGGAGCGCCACCAGGCCAGCTTGGTCGCAGCGACGCCGGGGTCGCTGACCTCGTCGACCACGTCGTCGATCTCGCGGCAGAAGGCGTAGAAAGCCGTGATGGCGGCGCGGCGCGGCTTCGGCAGGAACAGGAAGGCGTAATAGAAACTGCTGCCCGAGGCGGCAGCCTTGTCCTGGACGTACTGCTCGGGCGTCATCGTGGAAAACTCTTCATCGCGGGGGATTGTCTCCGCATCCGGATGGCGCGCCAGGCGAGCAGCGCTGCATCCGGCTTGCCGATGGTCGGACGCTGCGAAAAGCTGTCGCAGCCCAGCGCTTCGATCTTGTCGAGGATGCGCAGGCCGCCCTGCACGACGAAGCGCAGCTCCCAGCCGGCGCGGCCCGGCAGGCGGTGCACCAGCGGCGCGCCTTCGTTCATCAGCGCGCGCGCCCAGGCCACCTCGCCGGCGATCAATGCGAGGGCGGCCGGCGGCGGTGCGGCGGTGCCCAGCGGCCTGAAGCTTTCGAAGTCCTTCGCCATGAGGCCATGCGCGGCACTGTCGGCGTGCGGCAGGTAGAAGCGGCCGCGCGGCAGGTCCACGCTCAGGTCCTGCCAGAAATTGATGAGCTGCAGCGCGCTGCAGATGGCGTCGCTCTGCGCCAGGGCGCGCGCATCGTCCACGCCGTAGAGGTGCAGCAGCAGGCGGCCGATCGGGTTGGCCGAGCGGCGGCAGTAGTCGAGCAGTTCGGCGCGATCGGCGTATCCCCGGCCGTCGCGCGTCTTCTCGATGTCCTGCATGAAGGCGGAAAGCAGATCGGCCAGGAGCGATTCGGGCAGCGCGAAGCGGCGCATGGCATGCGCGAGCGGGCCGAAGACTTCGGGCCAGCGCGCCGATGGCGCCGCGCTGCGGGACGCGGCCGCGAGATCGGCGCGAAAGGCGCGCAGCTTGTCGAGCCGCTCGGCCGCGCCGGCGTCGCCTTCGTCGGCAATGTCGTCGGCCGTGCGCGCAAAGCCGTAGATCGCGGCGATGGGCGGCCGCAGCCGCGGCGGACACAGCCAGGAAGCGACCGGAAAATTCTCATAGTGCGTCGGCGCAGGCGCGGCGACCGGGTGAGGAGGAGAGGACACGCGCCGGATTGTCGTGTACCGCGCAGTACCATCGTCGCGCCATCGCTCGCACTCCGCACCATGACCTCTTCCGCGCAGACCTTGAGTCCCACGGAGCCTGCCGCCCATGCCAAGGGTGGGCCTGTTCTTCTGATCGCCGCGCTGGGCGTGGTCTTCGGCGACATCGGGACCTCACCGCTCTATGCCTTCAAGGAGACGCTGAACCCCGACCATGGCGTGCCGCTGACGCCGGGCGCGGTGCTGGGCCTGCTGTCGCTGGTGTTCTGGGGCCTGATGTTCGTGGTGACGCTGAAGTACGTGGTGTTCGTGCTGCGCGCCGACCACGACGGCGAGGGTGGCATCCTCGCGCTGCAGGCGCTGGCGCGCAACGCGGTCGCCGGCTCGGCCACGCGGCCCTGGGTCTGGCCGATGGTCGGCGTGCTGGGCCTCGTGGGCGCCGCGATGTTCTACGGCGACTGCCTGATCACGCCGGCCATCTCGGTGCTGTCGGCGGTCGAGGGCCTGGAGGTGCAGGCGCACGGGCTCAAGCCCTTCGTGATTCCGATCACGATCGCGATTCTGGTCGGTCTGTTCTGGGTGCAGCGCAAGGGCACGGGCGTGGTCGGCAAGGTCTTCGGGCCGGTGATGCTGCTGTGGTTCGCCGTGCTCGCCGCCGCGGGGCTGTGGCAGGTGCTGCAGCAGCCCCAGGTGCTGGCGGCGCTCGATCCGCGCCATGCCGTCGGCTTTCTCGTCACGCACCGTGCGCAATCGCTGGCGGTGCTGGGCGCGGTGTTCCTCGCTTTCACCGGCGGCGAGGCGCTCTATGCCGACATGGGGCACTTTGGCGCGCGGCCGATCCGGCTGGCCTGGCTCTTCATCGCCATGCCGGGGCTGGTGCTCAACTACTTCGGGCAGGGCGCGCTGGTGCTGGCGAATCCGGCCGCGATCGACAACCCCTTCTTCCGGCTTTTTCCTGCGTGGGGCGTGCTGCCGATGGTGGTGCTGGCCGCGATGGCGACCGTGATCGCATCGCAGGCCGTGATCTCGGGAGCCTTCTCGCTCACCACCCAGGCGATGCGCATGGGTTACCTGCCGCGCATGCGGGTGGTGCAGACATCTGGAGAGTCGATCGGCCAGGTCTATGTGCCCGTTGTCAACTGGCTGCTGATGGCCGGCGTGCTGCTCCTGGTGCTGGGCTTTCGCACATCGAGCGCGCTGTCGGCGGCCTACGGCATCGCGGTCTCGATCACGATGGTGACGACCACGCTGCTGGCCGGCGTGGTCGCTTACCGGCTCTGGCGCTGGAACCGCGTCGCGGTCGTGGTCGGCGTGCTGGCCTTCGCGGTGATCGACATCACCTTCGTGGTCGCCAACAGCCTCAAGGTCTTCGAAGGCGGCTGGCTCACGCTGGCGGTGGCGGTGCTCGTGATGGTGTTGTTCACCACCTGGGCCAAGGGGCGCCGTCTGGGGCTCGCGGCTGCCGCGGCGCAGAGCATGCCGCTCCAGCCCTTTGTGGAATCGCTCGCGGCCAACATGCCGCATCGGGTACGCGGCACCGCGGTGTTCCTGAATTCCGATGCCGAGTCGGTGCCGCATGCGCTGCTGCACAACCTCAAGCACAACCAGGTGCTGCACGAGCAGGTGATCGTGCTGCGCGTGCTGGCCTGCCACACGCCGCGGGTCGACGCGCGGCAGCGCATCGAGGCTCGCTCGCTGGGGCACGGCGTGTGGGTGGTGACCGCGCGCCATGGCTTCGTCGAGCGGCCTGACGTGCCCGAGTTCATCCGCATCCTGGCGTACCAGCAGGGCCTGGCCTGCGAATCGATGAGTACCTCGTACTTCGTCTCGCGCGCCTCGCTGGGCGACAAGCCGCTCGCGGGCATGAACCCGGTGCGCCGAGCCCTGTTCGGCTGGTTACAGCGCAATGCGGGACGTGCATCGGACTATTTCGAAATCCCCGGCAACCGTTTGGTGGAGCTTGGCCAAAGAACGTGACAGGCCCCCCGGCTCGCCACTCCGTGTGCTTCGCCACCCCCCGAGGGGCTGAGTTCCGCGGCTCCAAGGCTGCCCCGCGCAGCGTTGGACGGAACGAAGGGCTGACGCCTCTGGCGACAGCATGTGGGCTCGGCCGCCTTGGGACGGCCCGGCGGCGGCCGTGATTGACACGGGTTCTCGTTTACCCTAAATTACTAACCGGCCGGTCATTAATGACCCCGTTCGTCTTTTCTAGGGTGTTCCATGACCGCGTCCGCCTCCCCCGTTGTTCGTCCCGCCAGCCTCTTGTTGCTCGCCGCCCTGGCCCTCGCCGGCTGTTCCCGGCCGCCGGCCGCCGAAGAGCCTCTGCGCGCCGTCAAGGTGATGACGGTGGGCATCAGCGCCTATGGCACCGAGCCCGAGTTCTCGGCCGAGGTGCGGGCCCGCGTCGAATCCCGGCTCGGCTTTCGGGTGGCAGGCAAGATCACGCGCCGCCAGGCCGAGCTCGGCCAGCATGTACAGGCCGGACAGGTGCTGGCACAGCTCGATCCGCAGGACTACCGGCTGGCCGCCGACGCCGCCCGCGCGCAGCAGGCCGCGGCCCTGACCAACCGCGACCTGGCCGAGGCGGACCTCAAGCGCTACCGCGGCTTGCGCGAGCAGAACTTCATCAGCGCCGCCGAACTGGAACGGCGCGAAAGCACCTACAAGGCCGCCCAGGCGCAGCTCGAACAGGCCCAGGCCCAGCTCTCATCGCAAGGCAACCAGACCAATTACACGACGCTGGTGGCTGACGTGCCGGGCATCATCACGGCGATCGAGGCCGAGCCGGGCCAGGTGGTGTCGGCCGGCACGCCGGTCGTGCGCATCGCACAGGACGGCGCGCGCGACGTGGTGTTCGCGGTGCCGGAAGACCGCGCTGCGCTGATCAAGCCGGGCTCGCCCGTCACGGTGCGCGGCTGGGCGGGCGGGGCCGAGATGGAAGGCAAGGTGCGCGAGGTGGCGGCCAGTGCCGACGCGGTGACGCGCACCTACAGCGTCAAGGTCGCGATCGACGCTGCCACCGCGCCCGCGCTGGGTGCCACCGTCTATGCGCGGCCGCAGGCGCTGTCGCGCACCGGCACCCCGGTGCTCAAGCTGCCGACCAGCGCCTTGCGCCAGGAAGGGCAGGGCAGCGCGGTCTGGGTGCTCGACAAGAGCAGCATGACGGTGCGCTCGCAGCCGGTGCAGGTGGCCACGGCGGACGGCAACGAAGCGGTGATCGCCGCCGGCATCGCGCCGGGCACGACGGTGGTGGTCGCCGGCGTGCACGTGCTGTCGCCGGGCCAGAAGGTCTCGATCTACAGGGAGAAGACGGCCGCGCCGGCCGCTCCGCAGCGAGAGGCCGTCAGCGTGCAGGCGCCGGCGGCGGCTCCGGTTGCCTCCCGCTGAGGACGCCGCCATGACGTCGCAGCAGACCGCAGCGGCCGGCAAGGCCGGCTTCAATCTTTCGAAATGGGCGCTCGAGCACGCCGCGCTCACGCGCTACCTGATGCTCGTGCTGATGGTGCTGGGCTTCGCGGCCTACTTCCAGCTCGGCCAGGACGAGGACCCACCCTTCACCTTCCGCGCGATGGTGGTGCGCACCTACTGGCCGGGCGCGACCGCGCAGCAGGTGGCCGAGCAGGTGACGGACAAGCTCGAGCGCGCGCTGCAGGAGGCGCCGTACGCCGACAAGATCCGCAGCTATTCGAAGCCGGGCGAGTCGCAGATCATTTTCCAGATCAAGGATTCGTCGCGGCCGGGGGATGTCGCGAACGTCTGGTACACGGTGCGCAAGAAGATCGGCGACATGCGCGGCACCCTGCCGGCCGGCATCCAGGGGCCCTTCTTCAACGACGACTTCGGCGACGTGTACGGCGTGATCTACGCGCTGGAGAGCGACGGCTTCAGCTATGCCGAGCTCAAGACCTTCGCCGACGACGTGCGCCAGCAGCTGCTGCGCGTGAAGGACGTGGCCAAGGTCGAGCAATTCGGCGTCCAGGACGAGAAGGTCTTCATCGAGGTCTCGCAGAAGCGCGTGGCGCAGCTGGGACTCGACTTCAACGCGGTGCTGGCGCAGATCGGATCGCAGAACGCGATCGAAAGCGCCGGCACGATCCAGTCGCCGCAGGATGTGGTGCAGGTGCGCGTGGGCGGCCAGTTCACGAGCGTGGAGCAGCTGCGCGCGATGCCGATCCGCGGCAGCTCGGGCAACCAGATGCGGCTCGGCGACATTGCGGAGATCCACCGGGCCTACGTCGATCCGCCGGCGGTCAAGGTGCGGCACCAGGGCAAGGAGGTGATCGCGCTCGGCGTCTCGATGGGCAAGGGCGGCGACATCATCGCGCTCGGCAAGGCGCTGCGCGTCGCCACGGCCGAGATCGACAGGCGGCTGCCGGCCGGCGTGACGCTGGCGCAGGTGCAGAACCAGCCGGTGGCGGTTTCCAGGTCGGTCAACGAGTTCGTGAGCGTGCTGATCGAGGCTGTGGCAATCGTGCTGGCCGTCAGCTTCATCGCGCTGGGCCTGCACAAGGGCGGGCGCTTCGGCTGGTACATCGACATCCGGCCTGGGCTGGTGGTGGCGATCACCATCCCGCTGGTGCTGGCCGTGACTTTCCTGGCGATGAACTACTTCGGCATCGGGCTGCACAAGATCTCGCTCGGCTCGCTAATCATCGCGCTGGGCCTCTTGGTGGACGACGCGATCATCGCGGTCGAGATGATGGTGCGGAAGATGGAGGAGGGCTACGACAAGGTGCGCGCCGCCACCTTCGCCTACGACGTCACGGCCAAGCCGATGCTGACCGGCACGCTGATCACGGCCGCGGGCTTCCTGCCGATCGGCATCGCGAAGTCGGTGACCGGCGAGTACACCTTCGCGATCTTCGCGGTGACGGTGATCGCGCTGGTGCTGAGCTGGATCGTCTCGGTGTACTTCGTGCCCTATCTCGGCACGCTGCTGCTCAAGGTGAAGCCGCACGATCCCGACGCGCCGCCGCACGAGCTCTTCGACACACCCTTCTACAACACCTTCCGGCACACCGTGAACTGGTGCGTGAAGCATCGCTGGCTGACCATCGGCGCCACCTTGCTGATCTTCGCGCTCGGCATCGTCGGCATGGGCAAGGTGCAGCAGCAGTTCTTCCCCGATTCCAGCCGGCCCGAGATCATGGTCGACCTGTGGTTCCCCGAAGGCACCTCGTTCGCGGCCAACGAAGAGGTGGCCAAGCGGGTCGAGCAGCGCCTGCTGAAGGAAGAGGGCGTGACCACCGTCAGCACCTGGGTCGGCTCCGGCGTGCCGCGCTTCTATTTGCCGCTCGACCAGGTGTTCCCGCAGACCAACGTCTCGCAGCTGATCCTGCTGGCCAAGGATCTGAAGTACCGCGAGACGCTGCGCCTCAAGCTGCCCGCCCTGTTGGCCGAGGAGTTCCCCGAAGTGCGCGGCCGCGTGAAGCTGCTGCCCAACGGCCCGCCGGTGGCCTACCCGGTCCAGTTCCGCGTGATCGGCACCGAGCCGCAGCAGTTGCGCGTCCACGCCGACGAGGTCAAGGCCGTGATGCGCGAGAACGCCAACATGCGCGGCGTCAACGACAACTGGAACGAGTCGGTCAAGGTGATCAAGCTCGAGATCGACCAGGACAAGGCGCGTGCGCTCGGCGTCACCAGCCAGGCCATCGCGCAGGCCTCGCGCACCATGTTCAGCGGCACCACCGTCGGCCAGTACCGCGAGAACGACCTCCTGATCGACATCGTGCTGCGGCAGTCGCCCGACGAGCGCGAGGCGATCTCGGACATCGGCAACGCCTACCTGCCCACGAGCTCGGGCCGCTCGATCCCGCTGACCCAGATCGCGCGGCCGGTGTTCAGCTGGGAGCCGGGCGTGATGTGGCGCGAGAACCGCGACTACGCGATCACCGTCCAGGGCGACATCATCGAAGGGCTGCAGGGCGCGACCGTCACCGAGCAGTTGCTGCCGGCGCTGCGCAAGCTCGAAGCGAAGTGGCACGCCGACGGCGAGGGCGCCTACCGCATCGAGGTGGCCGGCGCGGTGGAGGAGAGCAGCAAGGGCTCCGCCTCGATCGTGACGGGCGTGCCGATCATGCTGTTCCTGGTCTTCACGCTCCTGATGCTGCAGCTGCACAGCTTCAGCCGCTCGATGCTGGTGTTCATCACCGGCCCGATGGGCATCGCCGGCGTGGCGGGTGCGCTGCTGGTGCTGAACCGGCCGTTCGGCTTCGTGGCGCTCCTGGGCGTGATCGCGCTGATGGGGATGATCCAGCGCAACGCCGTGATCCTGATCGACCAGATCGAAAGCGATCGCGAAGCCGGCGTGCCGACCTGGGACGCGATCGTCGAGTCGGCGGTGCGGCGCCTGCGGCCGATCGTGCTGACTGCCGCGGCGGCCGTGCTGGCGATGATCCCGCTGTCGCGCAGCGTGTTCTGGGGGCCGATGGCGGTCGCGATCATGGGCGGGCTCGTCGTGGCCACCGTGCTTACGCTGTTGGCGCTGCCGGCGATGTACGCGGCCTGGTTCCGCGTCAAGCGCAACGAGCCCAGGCCGGCCGATGAGGCCGAAGAGGCCCTGGTTCGCGCTTAAAATACGCGGTTGACCGATTTCAGGCGGGAGGCCTCACAGGCCGCCCGCCCCGAATGACCGAAGGCGGCCTCCGGGCCGCCTTCGGTATTCATCACCTGAAAAATTGGAACCGCGCGGGTGGCGAAATTGGTAGACGCACCAGGTTTAGGTCCTGACGTTCGCAAGAACGTGCCGGTTCGAGTCCGGCCCCGCGCACCAGCACAAGACCCTCTCAAGGAAGACACAAATGACCGTGAACGTTGAAACCCTCGACAAGCTCGAACGCAAGATCACGCTGACCTTGCCTGTCGGCACCATCCAGTCCGAGGTCGATTCGCGCCTCAAGAAGCTGGCCCGCACCGTCAAGATGGACGGCTTCCGTCCGGGCAAGGTGCCGATGAACGTCGTGGCCCAGCGCTACGGTTACTCGGTCCACTACGAAGTCATGAACGACAAGGTCGGCGAGGCCTTCTCGCAAGCGGCCAACGAGGCCAAGCTGCGCGTGGCCGGCCAGCCGCGCATCACCGAGAAGGAAGAGTCGCCCGAAGGCCAGCTCGCGTTCGACGCGGTGTTCGAAGTCTTCCCGGACGTCAAGATCAACGACCTGACCAATGCCGAAGTCGAGAAGCTCAGCGCCGAAGTCGGCGACGACGCGATCGACAAGACGCTCGAGATCCTGCGCAAGCAGCGCCGCACCTTCGCGCAGCGCGCCCAGGACGCGGCTGTGCAGGACGGCGACCGCGTGACGGTCGACTTCGAAGGCAAGATCGAAGGCGAGACCTTCCAGGGCGGCAAGGCCGAGGACTTCCAGTTCATCGTCGGCGAAGGCCAGATGCTCAAGGAGTTCGAAGACGCCGTGCGCGGCCTGAAGGCCGGCGACAGCCGCACCTTCCCGCTCTCCTTCCCGGCCGACTACCACGGCAAGGAAGTGGCCGGCAAGCAGGCCGACTTCATGGTCACCGTGAAGAAGATCGAGGCCTCGCACCTGCCCGAAGTCAACGAGCAGCTCGCCAAGTCGCTCGGCATTGCCGACGCCACGGTGGAGGGCCTGCGCGCCGACATCAAGCGCAACCTCGAGCGCGAGGTCAAGTTCCGCCTCCTGGCCCGCAACAAGACCGCGGTGATGGACACGCTGATCGCCAATGCCGAACTCGATCTGCCCAAGTCCAGCGTGCAGTCCGAAGTCGACCGCATGGTCGAAGGCGCCCGTGCCGAACTCAAGCAGCGCGGCATCAAGGACGCCGACAAGGCCCCGATTCCCGATGACGTGTTCCGCCCGCAGGCCGAGCGCCGCGTGCGCCTGGGCCTGGTGGTGGCCGAACTCGTGCGCGCCAACAACCTGCAGGCCAAGCCCGAGCAGATCAAGGCGCACATCGATGAGCTGGCCGCGAGCTACGAGAAGCCGGCCGACGTGGTGCGCTGGTATTTCAGCGACAACCGCCGCCTGGCCGAGGTCGAGGCGGTCGTGATCGAGAACAACGTCACTGACTTCGTGCTCGGCAAGGCCAAGGTCAACGCCAAGTCGGTGTCCTTCGACGAATTGATGGCTCAGCAAGGCTGATCGCCAGATCGCTGCGTTCCCACGGGGCTTGTGCTTTGATGCGCGAGCCCCATTTCGTCTGGGTACAGTACAACCCCTCTCTGGAGAGCAAAACATGAGCGCACAGGAAATTCAGGGCCTCGGCATGATTCCGATGGTCATCGAGCAATCGGGTCGCGGCGAGCGGTCTTACGACATCTATTCGCGGCTGCTCAAGGAGCGGGTGATCTTCCTGGTCGGCGAGGTCAACGACCAGACCGCCAACCTGGTGGTGGCGCAGCTGCTGTTCCTCGAGAGCGAAAACCCGGACAAGGACATTTCGTTCTACATCAATTCCCCGGGCGGCAGCGTGAGCGCCGGCATGGCGATCTACGACACCATGCAGTTCATCAAGCCCGACGTGTCCACCCTCTGCATCGGCTTCGCGGCCAGCATGGGCGCCTTTCTGCTGGCGGCCGGCGAGAAGGGCAAGCGTTTCTCGTTGCCCAACTCCAAGATCATGATCCACCAGGTGCTGGGCGGCGCCCGCGGCCAGGCCACCGACATCGAGATCCATGCCCGCGACATCCTGAAGACGCGCGAGCAGATGAATCGCATCCTGGCCGAACGCACCGGCCAGTCGCTGGAGAAGATCGCTCGCGACACCGAGCGCGACTACTTCCTGACGGCCGACGAGTCGAAGGAATACGGATTGATCGACCAGGTGATCGCCAAGCGCAGTTAAGGTACCCCGGCGCCGAGGCGCCCAGGCAAAACGGCGCTTTCCGTGCGGAAAGCGCCGTTTTTGTTCCGGTGTTCGCCGGTTCGGGGGGCTTCCATCTTCGCTATCATTGTTAAACCCCTGTTACGAGGCATCTTCCCATGGCCGAGAAAAAAGGCTCCTCCAGCGAAAAAACGCTTTATTGCTCGTTCTGCGGGAAGAGCCAGCACGAGGTCAAGAAGCTGATTGCCGGACCGTCGGTTTTCATCTGCGACGAGTGCATCGATCTCTGCAACGAGATCATTCGCGACGAACTGCCCGCCGGTGAAGAGGCGCGCGAAGCGCGCAGCGACCTGCCGACCCCGCTCGAAATCAAGGCCAACCTCGACAACTACGTGATCGGCCAGGAGCCGGCCAAGCGCATGCTGTCGGTCGCGGTCTACAACCACTACAAGCGCCTGCGCCACAAGGACAAGGCCAAGGGCGACGACGTCGAGCTCAGCAAGAGCAACATCCTCCTGATCGGCCCTACTGGCTCGGGCAAGACCCTGCTGGCCCAGACGCTCGCGCGCATGCTCGACGTGCCCTTCGTGATGGCCGACGCCACCACGCTGACCGAAGCCGGCTACGTCGGCGAAGACGTCGAGAACATCATCCAGAAGCTGCTGCAGAGCTGCAACTACGAGGTCGAGCGCGCCCAGCGCGGCATCGTCTACATCGACGAGATCGACAAGATCTCGCGCAAGTCCGACAACCCCTCGATCACGCGCGACGTGTCGGGCGAGGGTGTGCAGCAGGCGCTGCTCAAGCTGATCGAAGGTACCATGGCCAGCGTGCCGCCGCAGGGCGGCCGCAAGCACCCCAACCAGGACTTCCTGCAGATCGACACGACCAACATCCTGTTCATCTGCGGCGGCGCGTTCGCCGGGCTCGAGAAAGTGATCGAAAACCGCACCGAGGCCTCGGGCATCGGCTTCGGCGCCTCGGTCAAGAGCAAGAAGCAGCGCAGCATCACCGAGGTGTTCCGCGAGGTCGAACCCGAGGACCTGATCAAGTTCGGCCTGATTCCCGAGCTCGTCGGCCGCATGCCGGTCGTGGCCTCGCTGGCCGAGCTGAGCGAAGACGCGCTGGTGCAGATCCTGACCGAGCCGAAGAACGCGGTGGTCAAGCAGTTCACCAAGCTGCTGCAGATGGAAGGCGTCGACCTCGAGATTCGCCCGGCGGCGCTCAAGGCCATCGCACGCAAGGCGTTGGCCCGCAAGACCGGCGCGCGAGGCCTGCGTTCGATCCTGGAGCAATCGCTGATCGACACCATGTTCGAACTGCCGAATGCCACCAACGTCGACAAGGTCGTGGTCGAAGAATCGACAATCGACGAAAACAAGCCACCGCTCCTCGTGTACCGTGAGGCGGCCAAGAAGGCCTGACCGAGTGACTTTCTGGCCGGCTCCTCCGATACCGGCGACCGGCGTCTTCGGCGATTACCGAGCCCGCGGGCTTGAAAAGCGCGCGTGGCCGACCATCTTTCCATGATCAAGTAAAGGATTCCCATGTCCGGTCATACCCCCCTGCCTGCCACCGAACTCGACCTGCCGCTGCTTCCGTTGCGCGATGTGGTCGTGTTCCCCCACATGGTGATTCCGCTGTTCGTCGGCCGTCCGAAGAGCATCAAGGCGCTCGAGCTCGCGATGGAAGCGGAGCGCCGCATCATGCTGGTGGCGCAAAAGGCCGCCGCCAAGGACGAGCCCTCGGTCGAGGACATGTTCGAGGTCGGCTGCATCTCGACCATTCTGCAGATGCTGAAGCTGCCCGACGGCACGGTGAAGGTGCTGGTGGAAGGCCAGCAGCGCGCGCGCGTCAATCGCATCGACGACGGCGAAACCCACTTCTCGGCCAACGTGACGCCGGTCGAAGTGGTCGAGGCCGCCGCGCAGAAGGGCACCGAGGTCGAGGCGCTGCGCCGCGCCGTGATGCAGCAGTTCGACCAGTACGTGAAGCTCAACAAGAAGATTCCGCCCGAGATCCTGACCTCGATCTCGAGCATCGACGATCCGGGCCGCCTGGCCGACACCATCGCCGCTCACCTGCCGCTCAAGCTCGACAACAAGCAGGCGGTGCTCGACCTGGCCGACATCAAGTCGCGGCTCGAGAACCTGTACGGGCAGCTGGAGCGCGAGGTCGACATCCTCAACGTCGACAAGAAGATCCGCGGCCGCGTGAAGCGCCAGATGGAGAAGAACCAGCGCGACTTCTACCTCAACGAGCAGGTCAAGGCGATCCAGAAGGAGCTCGGCGAAGGCGAGGAGGGCGCGGACATCGAGGAGATCGAGAAGAAGATCAAGCTCGCGAAGATGCCCAAGGAGGCGCTCAAGAAGGCCGAGGGCGAACTCAAGAAGTTGAAGCTGATGTCGCCGATGTCGGCCGAGGCGACCGTGGTGCGCAACTACATCGACGTGCTGATCGGCCTGCCGTGGAGCAAGAAGACCAAGATCAAGCACGACCTCGCGCACGCCGAAGAGGTGCTCAACGAAGACCACTACGGGCTCGAGAAGGTCAAGGACCGCATCCTCGAATATCTCGCGGTCCAGCAGCGCGTCGACAAGGTGAAGGCTCCGATCCTGTGCCTGGTCGGCCCGCCGGGCGTGGGCAAGACCTCGCTCGGGCAGTCGATCGCCAAGGCAACCGGCCGCAAGTACACGCGCATGGCGCTGGGCGGCATGCGCGACGAGGCCGAGATCCGCGGGCATCGCCGCACCTACATCGGCGCGCTGCCGGGCAAGGTGCTGCAAAGCCTCAACAAGGTCGGCACGCGCAACCCGCTGTTCCTGCTCGACGAGATCGACAAGCTGGGCACCGACTTCCGCGGCGACCCGTCGAGCGCTCTGTTGGAAGTGCTCGACCCCGAGCAGAACCACACCTTCGGCGACCACTACGTCGAGGTCGACTTCGACCTCTCCGATGTGATGTTCGTCGCCACCTCGAACTCGATGAACATCCCGCCGGCGCTGCTCGACCGGATGGAAGTCATCCGCCTCGCGGGTTACACCGAAGACGAGAAGACGCACATCGCGCTGAAGTACCTGCTGCCCAAGCAGATGAAGAACAACGGCGTGAAGGAGGAAGAGCTCCTGATCACCGAAGAAGCCGTGCGAGACATAGTGCGTTACTACACGCGCGAAGCCGGCGTGCGCTCGCTCGAGCGCGAGCTCTCGAAGATCTGCCGCAAGGTGGTCAAGGGGCTGCTGCTCAAGAAGATGACGCCCAAGGTGCTCGTCGAGGGCAAGAACCTCAACGACTTTCTCGGCGTGCGCAAGTACAGCTTCGGCCTGGCCGAAAAGCAGAACCAGGTGGGCCAGGTGGTGGGCCTCGCGTGGACCGAAGTCGGGGGCGATCTGCTGACGATCGAAGCGGTCACGATGCCCGGCAAGGGCGTGATCAGCCGCACCGGTTCGCTCGGCGACGTGATGAAGGAGTCGGTCGAGGCCGCGCGCACGGTGGTGCGCAGCCGCGCACGGCGCCTCGGCATCAAGGACGAGGTGTTCGAGAAGCGCGACATCCACATCCACGTGCCCGACGGCGCGACGCCGAAGGACGGCCCGAGCGCTGGCGCCGCGATGACGACGGCCTTCGTGTCGGCGCTCACCGGCATCCCGGTGCGCAGCGACGTCGCGATGACCGGCGAGATCACGCTGCGTGGCGAGGTCACGGCCATCGGCGGCCTGAAGGAAAAGCTGCTGGCCGCATTGCGCGGCGGCATCAAGACCGTGCTGATCCCCGAAGAGAACGCGAAGGACCTGCAGGAGATTCCCGAGAACGTGAAGAACGGCCTCGAGATCGTGCCGGTGAAGTGGATCGACAAGGTGCTCGAGATCGCGCTCGAAAAGACGCCAACGCCCTTGTCCGATGAAGAGGTCGCCGCCTCTGCAGCGGCCGTGGCCGAGCTTGCGAAACAGCGCGGCTCGCAGCCGGCGGAAGGCTCGGTCAAACATTGAGTCGCAGGACTTGCGGGGCCTCGAAAAAATACTATATAATTCGAGGCTCGAAACGCGGGAATAGCTCAGTTGGTAGAGCGCAACCTTGCCAAGGTTGAGGTCGAGAGTTCGAGACTCTTTTCCCGCTCCAGTTTTGAAAAAGGGAAGCTTCGGGCTTCCCTTTTTTTCGCGAGTTCAAACAGCAGGGCGCGATAGCAAAGCGGTTATGCAACGGATTGCAAATCCGTCTAGCCCGGTTCGACTCCGGGTCGCGCCTCCATCCATATCGATATCGATCCGACAGCCCCACCAACCATCGTTGCCGGGGCTGTTTTTGTTTCGGTTATCGTGCATATCCGCCAGGACGCCCGGATGGTGAAATTGGTAGACACATCGGACTTAAAATCCGCCGCTTCCTGCATAAGGGGCGTACCGGTTCGACCCCGGTTCCGGGCACCATCACATACAAGGGAGCAATGACATGCCTCGCTACAACGCTCCGTTCGAAATCCATGTGCACGGCGATGTGCCGTTGCGTTCCGATGTGAGCTTCGAGCAGATCCAGGAAGCGCTCAGGCCTCTGTGGAAATATGCCGGTGCCAAGTCGCTGGCCGATGGCGCGACCAGCGTCTACGAAGAGGAGCCGGGCATCCGCTTCGAGCAGAAGGAGCACATGCTCCAGATCTGCTGGACGGTGGCCGGCGACGAGGATTTCCGCCAGGCACTCGACGAGATGTGCATGGGACTCAACGAACTCGCCGAGCAAGGCGCTGCGCTCGAAGTCACCTTCTACGATACCGACTTCGACGAGGAAGAGGGCGACCCCGACGAAGAATCGCGTGACGATTTCCTCATGCTGTTCGTGGGACCGAACCCGGCCGCGATCATGCAGGTGCAGCGCGACCTGCTGGTGGAAGACGTGGTCAACCTCATGGAGCGCCACTTCGACGGTGCCGAGCTCGGCGGCGTGGTAGCGGAAATCGACAAGCTCTTCGGCGACCGCTTCGATGCGCTGGTGAACTCGCTCGAGATCGGCAAGCGCCCGCGCGGCGGCACCGGTGGTCCGGGCACGGGCGGCCACGGCGGCGGACGCCGGCCGCGCCACCTGCACTAAGGGCCTGTTACCAGGCCCTATGCGCCACGGAGCGGTCAAGCCGCTCCGCTATGCTCGGCGACCTTCTGTTCGAGGAGAGTCGCTTGGCCTTGTTTTCACAATCTGCCCTCCGTCCCGGCGTGCGCAAGCGCGAAGTCTTCGGCTGGGCGATGTACGACTTCGCCAATTCGGGCTACACCACGGTCGTCATCACGGCGGTGTTCGCTGCCTACTTCGTCGGCGGCATCGCCAAGGGCGAGCCCTGGGCCACCTTCGCATGGACCGCGGCGCTGAGCACCTCCTATGCGATCGTGATGCTCTCCATGCCGGCGATCGGCGCCTGGGCCGATCTGCATGCCGCCAAGAAGAGGGTCCTGGCCGTCGTCACCACCGGCTGCGTGCTCGGCACTGCGGCCCTCGCGCTCACACCGCGGCTCGGCGGTCCGTATGCGGTGGCGATGGCGATGGGTCTGGTGATCATCTCCAACACCTTCTACTCCTACGGCGAATCGCTCACCGGCGCGTTCCTGCCGGAACTCGCCACGGCCGAGGGCATGGGCAAGGTCAGCGGCTGGGGCTGGGCCTTCGGCTACATCGGCGGCATGCTCGCGCTCGGGCTGTGCCTGGCCTATGTGCTCTCGGCACAGGCCAAGGGCCTGGCTGCCGCGCATTTCGTTCCGGTCACGATGCTGATCACGGCTGCGCTCTACGGCGCCGCGGCCTGCGCCACCTTCGCGCTGCTGCCCGAGCGCGCGTTGCCGCAGCCGGCCGGTGCACGGCAGAGCGCCTGGCGGCAGCTGCGTCACACTTTCCGCGAGGCGCGTGCCTACCGGGACTTCATGTGGCTCCTGGCCTGCACGGTCTGCTACCAGGGCGGCGTGGCGGTTGCGATCACGCTGGCGGCGATCTACGCCGAGCAGGTGATCGGCTTCGTCGCCAGCGAGACCATGGTGCTGATCTTCGTGCTCAACATCGCAGCGGCGCTCGGCGCCTTCGGCTTCGGCTACCTGCAGGACCGCATCGGCCATCGGCGCGCGCTGGCAGGTGCGCTCGTGGCCTGGATCGCCGTGTGCGTGATCGCGGCATCGGTCACGACCAAGGGTGGCTTCTGGTGGGCCGCTTCGATCGCCGGCCTGGCGATGGGTTCGAGCCAGTCGGCCGGCCGCGCCATGACCGGCGTGCTGGCCCCGCCGCGCCAACTCGCCGAATTCTTCGGGCTCTGGACCTTCGCGACGCGGCTAGCCGGCATCATCGGGCCGCTGAGCTACGGCGCCATCACCTGGATGACCGGCGGCAACCAGCGCATTGCCATCCTCTCGACCGCCGCGTTGTTCGTCGGCGGCCTCTTGCTGCTGCTGCCGATCGACATGCGGCGCGGCCGCGCCGCGGCACTGCGCGAAGTGGCTCAGTCGGAAGCCGCGCCCTTGGAGGCGCGGTAGATCGTCCCGTCGTAGCGCAGCGTCATCGACGTGAACTTCGCCGGTCGTTCCTGCGTCACGCATTCTTCGCCCTGCGGAGTGGAGCGGCTCTGGGTGCGCGTCTGGCGCAGCAGCAGATCGGCGTAGCCGTGGCTCGTGCTGCGCGCGATCGACAGGCTGCCGCGCACCGTCTCGAAGTTGCCGGCGCAGTTGGTGTCCCACTCGCCGCGTTCCAGCGTCGTTTCGAGCCCGTCGAGCACCTTGGCGAGCCTGGGGCCCTGGGGGACGTACAACGTGAGCGTTTCGCTCGAATAGGGATTGGCGCGGGAAGAGCCCTGGCGGATCACGCGAACGCCGAAGGCGCGTGCGTCGCCGGCCAGCGCGTAGCGCGCGGTGTCGACCTTGATCGCGCCGATGCGGACGGCGTCTTCGGTCAGCTCCGCGGGCTGGAGCAGGCGGCTGATCACCGCCGCGCGATCCGTGTTGCCGTTGTCGGCCTGCTGCACCACGAGCACGTCGAGATCGAACTCGGTGAAGTTGGGCTCGGACGATGGACGCGGCATCGGCAGCACCACGATGAAGCGACCCGCGAAGCCGCGCCAAGGCTGGCACACCGCGCGCTCGTGGTCGAGCAGGCGCTTCGGATGCAGCTTGGCGTGCATGCGCTCCGCGAGGCCGGTATCGCAGGCCGCGTGACCGGCAACGCAGAAGCCGGCGAGCAGCGGGGCGAGGAGCAGGCGGCCGCGCATGGACGGGATCAGGCGATCGTCGCCGTCGATGCGACTGCGGTCGTCGCAGGGCCGGCCGGGCGCGTGAGCCAGCGTGCGGCCGCGGCATCGAGTGCATGCGGTGCCGCGCTGCTGATGAGCGCGACGGCACCGTCGTCTGCTTCGGCGAGTTGCCTGGCTTGGGACAGCAGCCGCCGCGTTTGCTGCGCGACCGGCGCACCGGTATCGATGAAGCGCACCGCGTCGCCGGCATAGCGGCGCAACTCGGCCGCGATGAAGGGGTAGTGGGTGCAGCCGAGCACCAGCGTATCGATCTGTCCCGGCGCGCTGCCGAAAGTGCCCGCGGCGCTCAGGTAGCGTTGGCTCAGCGCCGCGATCTCCGCGCGGTCGGAACGCTCGATGGCGCCTGCGAGGCCGTCGCAGGGCACGATGCGGAAGTCCGCCTGCGCAGCCAATGAAGCATGCAAGGCCTCGAACTTGCGGCTTTCCAGGGTCACGCGGGTTGCGATCACTGCGATATGGCCGGTGCGGCTCGTGGCCACCGCCGGCTTGAGCGCAGGCTCGACGCCGACCAGCGGGAGCGCCGGATGATCGGCCCGCAGCTCGTGGATGGCGGCCGCCGTCGCCGTGTTGCAAGCCACGACCAGTGCCTTGATCCGATGCCGATCGAGCAGGTAGCGCGCGACCGCACGGCTTCGCTCGGCCACATAGGCATCGCCACGCTCGCCGTAGGGTGCGTGGCCGGTGTCGGCGAAGTAGACGAAGCGCTGGTGCGGCAGCTCCTCGCGCAGCGCGTTGAGGACCGAGAGGCCCCCGACACCGCTGTCGAACACGCCGATCGGCAGATGGCTCAAGCGGCTTCCATCATGATGGTCTTGAACTCGCCGCTGGCGATGCGCTTCTGCCATTCGGCCGGCCCAGTGATGTGGGCGCTGGTGCCGCCGGCGTCCACCGCCACCGTGACCGGCATGTCCACTACGTCGAACTCGTAGATCGCCTCCATGCCGAGGTCGGCGAAACCCACCACCTTGGCCGTCTTGATCGCCTTGCTCACCAGGTAGGCCGCGCCGCCCACCGCCATCAGGTAGGCGCTCTGGTGCTTCTTGATCGCCTCGATCGCGACCGGCCCACGCTCGGCCTTGCCGATCATCGCGATCAGGCCGGTCTTGGCGAGCATCATCTCGGTGAAGCCATCCATCCGCGTGGCGGTGGTCGGGCCGGCCGGGCCCACGGCCTCGTCCTTGACCGGATCGACTGGGCCGACGTAGTAGATCACCCGGTTGGTGAAGTCCACCGGCAGCTTTTCGCCCTTGGCCAGCATGTCGGCGATGCGCTTGTGCGCCGCGTCGCGGCCGGTGAGCATCTTGCCGTTGAGCAGCAGGGTGTCGCCCGGCTTCCAGCTCGCGACCTCGGCCGGCGTGAGCTTGTCGAGGTCGACGCGCTTGCTCTTGTTGTAGTCGGGCGCCCAGTCGATCTTGGGCCACAGGTCCAGCGAGGGCGCTTCGAGGTACACCGGGCCCGAGCCGTCGAGCACGAAGTGCGCATGGCGGGTGGCCGCGCAATTGGGGATCATCGCCACCGGCTTGCTCGCCGCGTGCGTGGGGTACATCTTGATCTTGACGTCGAGCACCGTCGCGAGGCCGCCCAACCCCTGCGCGCCGATGCCCAGTGCATTGACCTTCTCGTAGAGCTCGACGCGCAGCGCCTCCACCTTGCTGAGCTCGGCGCCCGAGCGCTTCTTGGCCAGCAGTTCGTGCATGTCGAGATCGTCCATCAGGCTTTCCTTGGCGAGCAGCGCGGCCTTCTCGGCGGTGCCGCCGATGCCGATGCCCAGCATGCCCGGCGGGCACCAGCCGGCGCCCATGGTGGGCACGGTCTTGAGCACCCAGTCGACCACGCTGTCGCCGGGATTCAGCATCACCAGCTTGCTCTTGTTCTCGCTGCCGCCGCCCTTGGCGGCGACCGTCACTTCGACGGTGTCACCCGACACGATCTCGGTGAAGATCACGGCCGGCGTGTTGTCCTTGGTGTTCTTGCGATCGAACTGCGGGTCGGCCACGACCGAGGCGCGCAGCGTGTTGTCGGGATGGTTGTAGCCGCGGCGCACGCCCTCGTTGATGGCGTCGTCCAGGCTGCCGGTGAAGCCGCCCCAGCGCACATCCATGCCGACCTTGAGGAACACGTTGACGATGCCGGTGTCCTGGCAGATCGGGCGCTGGCCGGTGGCGCTCATCTTGCTGTTGGTGAGGATCTGCGCCATCGCGTCCTTGGCCGCCGGGCTCTGCTCTCGCTCGTAGGCGCGCGCCAGGTGGGCGATGTAGTCGGTCGGGTGGTAGTAGCTGATGTATTGCAGCGCGGCGGCAACCGACTCGATCAGGTCGGCTTGTTGAATCGTGGTGGTCATTGGGGGTTTTTGCTTGGGCGGATACTGGCGGGCCCTCCATTTTGACAGCTCAGGCCCGCCCATGAAGACACGCACCGAACGCGACACCTTTGGCCCCATCGAAGTGCCGGCAGACAGGCTCTGGGGCGCGCAGACCCAGCGCTCGCTGCAGAACTTCGACATCTCGGGCGAACAGCAGCCGCGCGAGATCATCCAGGCCTTGGCGCAGGTCAAGCGTGCCTCGGCCGTGGTCAACCATGCGCTGGGCCTGCAGGACGAGAAGAAGACGAAGGCCATCGTCGCCGCGGCCGATGAAGTCATCGCCGGCCGGCATCCCGGAGAGTTCCCGCTGGTCGTGTGGCAGACCGGCTCGGGCACGCAGACCAACATGAACGTGAACGAGGTGCTGGCCAACCGCGCGAGCGAACTGCTGGGCGGCGAACGCGGGGAAGGGCGCCTCGTGCATCCGAACGACGACGTGAACCGCAGCCAGTCCTCGAACGACGTGTTCCCGACCGCGATGCACGTGGCGGCGGTCGATGCGATCACCCACCGGCTGCTGCCGGCCATCGCCAAGCTGCGCGCAACGCTGGAGAAGAAATCGCAGGACTTCGCCGACATCGTGAAGATCGGCCGCACCCATCTGCAGGATGCGACACCGCTCACGCTGGGCCAGGAGTTCTCGGGCTACGTGGCGCAGCTCGCGCACGGCGAAGCCCACGTGCGCGCCGCGCTGCCGCACCTGTGCGAGCTGGCGCTGGGGGGCACCGCGGTCGGCACTGGCCTCAATGCGCCCAAGGGCTACGCCGAGCAAGTGGCAGCCGAACTCGCGAAGCTCACCGGCCTGCCTTTCGTCACCGCGCCGAACAAGTTCGAGGCCATGGCCTCGGTCGACGGGCTGGTGCATGCGCACGGCGCGCTCAAGACCCTGGCCGCGAGCATGACCAAGATCGCCAACGACGTGCGCTGGCTCGCGAGCGGCCCGCGCAGCGGCATCGGCGAGCTGAGCATTCCCGAGAACGAGCCGGGCTCGTCGATCATGCCCGGCAAGGTGAATCCGACGCAGAGCGAGGCAGTGACGATGCTGGCCGCGCAGGTGTTCGGCAACGATGTCGCGATCAACATCGGCGGCGCCTCGGGCAACTTCGAGCTCAACGTGTTCCGCCCGATGGTGGCGCACAACTTCCTGCAGAGCGTGCGCCTCGTGGCCGACGGCATGGTGAGCTTCAACGACCACTGCGCGGTGGGCATCGAGCCCAACCGTGAGCGCATCGCCGAACTGGTGCAGCGTTCGCTGATGCTGGTGACGGCGCTCAACACGCACATCGGCTACGACAAGGCGGCCTTCATCGCGAAGAAGGCGCACAAGGAGGGCACGAGCCTGCGCGAGGCAGCGATCGCCTCGGGCCATCTCACGGCCGAGCAGTTCGACCAGTGGGTGGTGCCGGAAAAAATGACCGGGCGCTAGGGCCCGCTGTCAGTGATGCGGCGGCGTGGGCGCCATCAGCTTGTCGGTATAGGCGATGGCCATGGCCGACAGCAGGAAGGTGATGTGGATCGCCGTCTGCGCGATCAGCACCCGGTCGGTGTAGTTGTCGGCGTTGATGAAGGTCTTGAGCAGGTGGATCGAGCTGATGCCGATGATGGCGGTGGCCAGCTTGACCTTCAGCACCGAGGCGTTCACATGGCTCAGCCACTCGGGCTGGTCGCGGTGGCCTTCGAGGTTCATGCGGCTCACGAAGGTCTCGTAGCCGCCGACGATCACCATGATCAGCAGGTTGGAGATCATGACCACGTCGATCAGCGCCAGCACCACCAGCATGATCACGGTTTCGTTGAGCGTCGTGACCGGCACAGCGGTCTTGTAGCCGATGCTGGTGATCAGCGATTCCAGCGCCTGTTTGCTGCCGAAGGCCGCTTCGACCAGGTGAAACAGCTCTACCAGGAAGTGCACCACGTACACGCCCTGCGCAACGATGAGGCCCAGGTACAGCGGCAGCTGCAGCCAGCGGCTGGCGAAGATCAGGTTGGGCAGCGGGCGCAGCGGCGAGACTTTGCCGGGGGTAACGGGGTCGAGGTTGGACATCGGGTCGTTGTGGGCGGGAAAACGCGCGATTCTAGGGCGCGCGAGAGGGCTCCGGTGTCACGCTCCTGTCGTTAACATGGAGCGTCAGTCATTCGTAAGTGCGGCCGCCGACATTAGCGCCGGCCACTTCAAAGCTACAGGAGACAAGGAATGAGCAGCGCATCGACAATCGAGTCCACCCTGGTCGAGAACCGCGTATTTCCGCCGGACGCCCGCGCCACGCAGGGGGCGCGCATCGAAAGCATGGCCGCGTACGACGCGCTGTGCAAGGAAGCTGCCGACGACTTCGAGAGCTTCTGGGCCCGCCAGGCGCGCAGCAACGTGGTGTGGACCAAGCCCTTCACCCGCACCCTCGACGAATCCAATGTGCCCTTCTACAAATGGTTCGACGACGGCGAACTCAACGCTTCGGCCAACTGCCTCGACAAGCACATCGGCACGCCGGTCGAGAACAAGACCGCGATCGTCTTCGAGGCCGACGACGGCGCGGTCACCAAGGTCAGCTACAAGGAGCTGCTGGCCCGCGTCTCCCAGTTCGCCAACGCGCTGAAGGCGCAAGGCATCAAGAAGGGCGACCGCGTCATCGTCTATATGCCGATGACCATCGAGGGCGTGATCGCGATGCAGGCCTGCGCCCGCATCGGCGCCACCCACAGCGTGGTGTTCGGCGGCTTCTCGGCCAAGGCGCTGCAGGAACGCATCATCGATGCCGGCGCCGTGGCGGTCATCACGGCCAACTTCCAGCTGCGCGGCGGCAAGGAACTGCCGCTCAAGGCCATCGTCGACGACGGCATCGCGCTCGGCGGCTGCGAATCGATCAAGACCGTGCTGGTCTACCAGCGCACCTCCACGGCCTGCAACATGGTGGCCGGCCGCGACAAGACCTTCGACGAAGCGCTCCAGGGCCAGAGCACCGAATGCGCGCCGGTGCCGGTCGGCGCCGAGCATCCGCTCTTCATCCTCTACACCTCGGGCTCGACCGGCAAGCCCAAGGGTGTGCAGCATTCGACAGGCGGCTACCTGCTGTGGGCCAAGCTCACAATGGACTGGACTTTCGACGTGCGGCCCGAAGACGTGTTCTGGTGCACCGCGGACATCGGCTGGATCACCGGCCATACCTACGTGGCTTACGGTCCGCTCGCCGCGGGGGCGACGCAGGTCGTGTTCGAGGGCGTCCCGACCTTCCCGCATGCGGGCCGCTTCTGGCAGATGATCGAGAAGCACAAGGTCACGATCTTCTATACCGCGCCGACCGCGATCCGCTCGCTGATCAAGGCGGCCGACAGCGACGAGAAGGTGCATCCGAAGAACTGGGACCTGTCCTCGCTGCGCATCCTCGGTACCGTGGGCGAGCCGATCAATCCCGAAGCCTGGATGTGGTACTACCGCAATGTCGGCCGCGAGAAATGTCCGATCGTCGACACCTTCTGGCAGACCGAGACCGGCGGCCACGTCATCACGCCGCTGCCGGGCGCCACGCCGCTGGTGCCGGGCTCCTGCACTTTGCCGCTGCCGGGCATCATGGCCGCGATCGTCGACGAGACCGGTAAGGACATTCCGAACGGCGCCGGCGGCATGCTGGTCATCAAGCGCCCCTGGCCCTCGATGATCCGCACCATCTGGAACGACCCCGAGCGCTTCAAGAAGAGCTATTTCCCCGAGGAAATGGGCGGCACCATCTACCTGGCCGGCGACGGCGCGGTGCGCAGCGCCGACCGGGGCTACTTCCGCATCACGGGGCGCATCGACGACGTCCTCAACGTGTCGGGCCACCGGCTCGGCACGATGGAGATCGAATCCGCACTGGTCGCCAAGACCGATCTCGTGGCCGAGGCCGCAGTGGTCGGCCGGCCCGACGACGTGACCGGCGAGGCGGTCTGCGCCTTCGTCGTGTTGAAGCGCGGCCGTCCGAGCGGCGACGAGGCCAAGCAGATCGCCGCCGAGCTGCGCAACTGGGTGGCCAAGGAGATCGGCCCGATCGCCAAGCCCAAGGACATCCGCTTCGGCGAGAACCTGCCGAAGACGCGCAGCGGCAAGATCATGCGGCGCCTCCTGCGCAGCATCGCCAAGGGCGAGGCGATCACGCAGGACACCTCGACGCTCGAAAACCCGGCGATCCTCGAACAGCTCGGCCAGGCCTACTGACGGCCCCCGCCCCCAAGGAGCCGCAGGCCGCCTTGGGGCGGCCCGGCGCCTGCCTGCGGCGCGCCCCTGTCCGACAGGGGGAGCGCGCCGGATGCGGTACAACAGTCCATCGATTGTTGAGGAGAGATCCATGGGACTGAGAACAGGCGTGCTGCTGGTGGTCGTGCTGCTGATCGCGGCGCTCGCTGCCTTGAACTGGGGCCTGCTTGTCACGCCGACCGTCATGTCGGTCGGCTTCATGCAGATCACCGCACCCTTCGGGTTGATCATGCTGGGCCTCACGCTGCTTCTGAGCATCTTCTTCGTGGCCTACATCATCTACCTGCAGACCACGGTGCTGCTCGAAACGCGCCGCCACACGAAGGAAATGCAGGCCCAGCGCAGCCTAGCCGACCGGGCCGAGGCTTCGCGCTTCACCGAGCTGCGCAGTTTCCTCGAGACCCAGGAGAACGTCCACATGGCACGCAACGCCGAGCGGCATGCCGCGCTGCTGGCGCGCGTTGAGCAGCTGGAGACGATGATCAAGCTGCGCTCCGACCAGACCGACAACACGCTGGCGGCCCACATCGGCCAGCTCGAAGACCGCTTCGACCGCCGGCCGGCGACATCGACGGTGGCATCTTCGCCGGCCGTGGGCATGCCGCCGCCGGTCTGAGGCCCGCGCTACTTCGTCGACAGGATCCAGGCCGCCAGCTTCTTCGCGTCCGCTTCGCTGACCTGGTTGTTGGCCGGCATCGGCACCTGGCCCCAGACACCCGAGCCGCCCTTGATAATCTTGCCGGCGAGCATGTCGGGCGCTCCCTTGTTGTCCTTGTACTTGGCCGCGACTTCCTTGAACGACGGACCGAGGATCTTGCGCTCGACCGCGTGGCAGCTCATGCAGTTCTTGGAAGTGGCCAGAGCCAGGTCGGCGAGGGCGGGTGCAGCGGAAGCTAGGCCCAGGGCGGCCAGCAGAAGCGCTCTTTTCATGGGGTCCTTGTCGCGTGGGTGCGTTAAAGTCGATCCAACGCGATTGTAGGTAGCGCGGTGCACGGTCCGCCGCGATGCGGGCCTGGACAACCGGAGGGGATTCTCTATGTGGTTTCTGTTGCTGGGCCTGCTTGCCGTGGCCCTGAAGTACTTCGAAATCGGCTTCGTGGCCCAGTGGGACTGGTGGATCGTGCTGATCCCGTTCGCACTGGCCGCGGCCTGGTGGGCCTGGGCCGACTGGTCGGGTTACACCAAGCGCAAGGTGGTCGAGCGCGAGAACGCGCGCCGGCAAGACCGCATCGACCGGCAGCGCAGCAATCTGGGCCTTCTGACGAGCCGCTCCAACAGGCGCCGCCGCGGCGGACGCTGAAGCCTCTCTCCGACTCGACGAGCGATCAGTACTTGTCGAGCACCGCACCCGAGCTCGCGCTCGATGCGTTGAAGGCGAACTTGGCCTGCACGCCGCGTGTGTAGCGCGGGGCAGGTGCCTTCCAGCCCTCGCGGCGTTTGGCGAGTTCGGCGTCGGACACATTGAGCTCGAGCTTGAGCTGATGCGCGTCGATGGTGATCGAGTCGCCCTCGTTGACGAAGGCGATGGTGCCGCCCGCCGCTGCTTCGGGCGCCACGTGGCCGACCACCATGCCCCAGGTGCCGCCCGAGAAGCGGCCGTCGGTGATGAGGCCCACGCTTTCGCCGAGGCCGGCGCCGATGAGCGCGCCGGTGGGCGCCAGCATCTCCGGCATGCCGGGGCCGCCCTTGGGGCCCAGGTAGCGCAGCACCATCACGTCGCCGGCCACGATCTTGCCGTCGAGGATCGCCTGCAGCGCCGACTGCTCGTCGTCGAACACGCGCGCCGGGCCGGTGATGACCGGGTTCTTGAGGCCGGTGATCTTGGCCACCGCGCCTTCGGGCGAGAGGTTGCCCTTGAGGATCGCCAGGTGGCCTTCGGCATACATCGGATTCGTGATCGGGCGGATCACGTCCTGGTCGGCACGCGGCTGGTCGGGCACGTCCTTCAGCACCTCGGCGATGGTCTGGCCGGTGATCGTGATGCAGTCGCCGTGCAGCAGGCCCGCGTTCAGCAGCACCTTCATCACTTGCGGAATGCCGCCGGCCTGGTGCAGGTCGACCGCGAGGTATTTGCCGCTGGGCTTGAGGTCGCACAGCACCGGCACCTTCTTGCGCATGCGCTCGAAGTCGTCGATCGACCATTCCACGCCCGCCGCGTGCGCGATGGCGAGAAAGTGCAGCACCGCGTTGGTCGAGCCGCCGGTGGCCATGATCACGGCCACCGCGTTCTCGATCGCCTTCTTGGTCACGATGTCGCGCGGCTTGATGTCCTTCTTGATCGCCTCGATCAGCACCTTGGCCGATTCCTTGGCCGAGTTGGCTTTTTCTTCGTGCGGGTTGGCCATGGTCGAGGAGTAGGGCAGCGAGATGCCGAGCGCCTCGAAGGCCGAGCTCATGGTGTTGGCCGTGTACATGCCGCCGCAGGAGCCGGTGCCGGGAATGGCGCGCTTCTCGATTTCCAACAGGTCCTCGTCGCTCATGTTGCCCGCGGCGTTCTGGCCGACCGCCTCGAAGACGCTCACGATGTTCAGGTCCTGGCCCTTGTAGCGGCCCGGCAGGATGGTGCCGCCATAGACGTAGATCGCCGGCACGTTGGCGCGCAGCATGCCCATCAGGCCGCCGGGCATGTTCTTGTCGCAGCCGCCGACCACCAGCACGCCGTCCATCCACTGGCCGCCAACGCAGGTCTCGATGCAGTCCGAGATGACCTCGCGGCTCACCAGCGAATACTTCATGCCTTCGGTGCCCATCGCCATGCCGTCGGAGATGGTCGGCGTGCCGAAGACCTGCGCATTGCCGCCGGCCTCCTCGATGCCGGCGATCGCGGCGTCGGCCAGCTTCTGCAGGCCCGAGTTGCAGGGCGTGATGGTGCTGTGGCCGTTGGCCACGCCGACCATCGGCTTCTTGAAATCGCCTTCCTCGTAGCCCATCGCGTAGAACATCGAGCGATTGGGCGCGCGCGACTTGCCTTCGGTGATGTTGGCACTGCGGGCGTTGATCTTGATCGTCTGGGTGGCCATGGTGTCTCTGGTCTTGAATCGGGGGGAAGGCAAGTATCGGACGATTGACTGATTGCTTCCAATCCTAATTTCAAGCCCCATTGATATGCTTGGCATATGAAAGAAGCCTGGATCGACCTGCGCGGCTGGCGCCAGTTCCTCGCGGTGGCCGAGGAGCTGCATTTCGGCCGCGCCGCCGCGCGTCTGCACATGACGCAGCCGCCCGTCACGCAGGCCATTGCACAGCTCGAGAAAACGCTGGGCGTGCGGCTGTTCGACCGCACTCGGCGCCGGGTCGCGCTCACGCCCGCGGGCGAGGCGCTCCTGCCCGAAGTGCGCGAGCTGCTGGCGCGCGCGCAGGCGCTGCCGGTGCGGGCGAGGGCGGCGGCGGCCGGCGAAGTGGGGCGCGTGCGACTCGCCTTCGTCTCGACCATCGGCTTCGAGCGCCTGCCGGCCTGGGTGCGTGAATTCCGCGTGCGCTGCCCCGAGGTCGCGCTGGAACTGGTCGAGGCCACCGGCGACGTGCAGCTCGAAGCCTTCGCCCGCGGCGAGATCGATGCCGGGCTGATGCTGCATTCGCCCGGCTTCGCGCCGCCCGGCCTGGAGCGGCTCGCGGTGTCCGAGGAGCCGCTGGTGCTGGCGCTGCCGGCGAAGCATCCGCTGGCACGGTTGCCGAAGCTGCCGCTGGCCGAAGTGCTTGCCGAGCCGCTGGTGATCTTTCCGCGCCGCATCGTGCCCTCGCTGCACGACGCGATCTTCGGGCTCTACCACGCGGCCGGCCTGGCGCCCCGGGTTGCGCAGGAAGCGATCCAGATGCAGACCATCGTGAACCTGGTCTGGGGCGGACTCGGCGTGGCCTGGGTGCCGGAGAGCGTGACCCAGTTCCGGCGCGCGGGCGTGGTCTACCGCGCTGCGGCCGAGTTCGCGCCCTCCGGACGGCGCAAGGCCGCCGTCCTGCCCGGCTGCGAGACCAGCCTGGTCTGGCCCGGCCACACCGACAACCCCGCCCTCGCCCGCTTCGTGCGATTCGTCCAGGAGCAGGGACTGTCACATCCGTGGGCACAATAGGCCGATGCTCACGTACCCGCAGATCAATCCCGTGGCCCTGCAACTCGGGCCGATCGCCATCCACTGGTATGGCCTGACCTATCTGGCCGCTTTCGCGCTGTTCTACTTCCTCGGCACGCGCCGGCTGCGGCACGAGCCTTTCCGCTCGATCGCCGGCCCGGGCGCCTGGACCCGCAAGGACCTGGAGGACATCCTCTTCCTCGGCGTCATGGGCGTGATCGTCGGCGGCCGGCTCGGCTACTGCCTGTTCTACAAGCCCGGCTACTACCTGACGCACCCGCTGGAGATCTTTTTCGTGTGGCAGGGCGGCATGAGCTTCCATGGCGGGTTGCTCGGCGTGATCGCTGCGATGGCCTGGTTCGCGCGTTCGCGCGCGCGGCCCTTCTGGCAGGTGATGGATTTCGTCGCGCCCTGCGTGCCCACCGGGCTGGCAGCGGGACGGGTCGGCAATTTCATCAATGGCGAGCTGTGGGGCCGCTTCAGCAGCCCCGACCTGCCCTGGGGCATGGTGTTTCCGCAAAGCGGATCGATGCTGCCGCGCCACCCCTCGCAGGTCTATCAGTTCCTGCTCGAAGGCCTGCTGCTGTTTGCGATCCTCTGGCTCTATGCGCGCAAGGAACGGCGCGAGCGCCGCGTATCGGCGGTGTTCCTGATCGGCTACGGGCTGATGCGCTTCATCGCCGAATACTTTCGCGAGCCAGACGACTACCTGGGCCTGCTGGCGCTCGACATGAGCATGGGGCAATGGCTCTGCGTGCCGATGATCGTGTTCGGCATCTGGCTCTATGCCAGCGCGCCCGCGGCGCGGGCCGCCGCGACGCCGGCGCGCGGCTGAAGCGCCGCGACGGCGGCAGGGTTTATCCCGGGGCAAAAATCTTTGCGTTGTGCCCCCCGGGTTCTAATAATTACGCGTAATTACCGAAAATCACGCGAACCCGACCACCTTTCCGCCCGCCATGCGCATCGTTCACAACTCGCTGCACGACGAAGTCGCCGCCACGCTGCGCGAAGAGATCTTCGCCGGCACGCTGGCGCCGGGCAGCTTCGTCGACGAGGCGGCGGTGTGCGAACGGCTCTCGATCTCGCGCACGCCGCTGCGCGAGGCGCTGAAGGTGCTGACGGCCGAAGGGCTGCTGCGGCACGAGCCGCGGCGCGGCTGCTTCGTGGCCGAGGTCACGCAGCGCGACCTGGACGACATCTTTCCCGTCATCGCGCTGCTCGAAGGGCGCTGCGCCTGGCAGGCGGCGCGCAACGCCAGCGATGCCGAGCTGCTGGCGCTCGAGGCCATGCACGACAAGCTCGCGAAGCACGCACGCGCCAAGCGCATCAACGAGTACTACGCGACCAATTTCGCGATCCACGAGGCGATCATCATGCTGGCCGACAACCGCTGGCTGGCGCAGGTGATCGGCGATCTGCGCAAGATCCTCAAGCTCGCCCGCCTGCAGCAGTTGCATGCACCGGGGCGGCTCGAACAGAGCCTGTCCGAACATCTCGCGGTGTTCGCCGCACTCAAGGCGCGCGACAGCGACGGCGCCGAGGCCGCGATGCGCACCCACCTGAACCGCCAGCGCGAAGCCCTGCGGGCCATCGCGCTCCAACAGAAAGCGAAGCTGATCTCATGAATGCCAGCGACTGGATCACCCGCAGCGTCTCGCGGCTGCGCCCCGGCGGCGACGCTGCCGAGGTCAAGAAGCCCGCAAGCTCCGAAAAGAAGATGAAGCCGGCCGCCGCTGTCGGCCCGCGTCCGATGGCCGAACGGCTGGAGGCCACGCTGCGCCGTCACGGCGAAGCGCTGGCGCCGCGTGCGCTGCGCCGCGCGCTCACCGAGCTGCAGGCGGTGGTCGACCCGCGCGTGAGCGAGGTCGAGGCCGGACGCCGCGCCCATGCGGTGGTGCAGTGGTATGCCGGGCGCGAGCTCGACGAGCGGCGCGACGTCTGGCTGCTCATGAGCGAGCGCTTCGCGCCCGACCTGCAGAAGGTCAGCAGCGCGCGCGACCGGCACGGGGCCGCCATGGGAACGCCCGACGAGGCCCAGGCCGAGGTGCACCTGCGCCGCGCGCTGGTCTCGCCGCGCGCGCGCCTGTTGCAGCGCTTCGCCATCGATCCCGACGGCATGCGCTTTCTGGTCGACCTGCGTGCCGAGCTGCTGCCGCACCTGAAGGGCGACCGGCGCCTCCTGCCGCTCGATGCCGAGCTCGAGCACCTGTTCTCGACCTGGTTCGACGTCGCCTTCCTGGACCTGCGCCGCATCAGCTGGGACTCGCCGGCCTCGCTGATCGAGAAGCTGATCCAGTACGAGGCGGTGCACGACATCAAGAGCTGGGCCGACGTCAAGAACCGGCTCGACAGCGACCGTCGCTGCTACGGCTTCTTCCACCCGCGGCTGCGCAACACGCCGCTGATCTTCGTCGAGGTGGCGCTGGTCGACCACATCAGCGAAGGCATCGTGCCGCTGCTCGACGAAGCCGCCGCGCCGGTCAAGCACGACCGAGCGACGACCGCGATCTTCTATTCGATCAGCAACACCCAGAACGGCCTGCGCGGCGTGAGCTTCGGCGATTCGCTGATCAAGCGCGTGGTCGAGGAGCTGCAGAAAGAGCTGCCGCGCCTGAAGATCTTCGCGACACTGTCGCCGATCCCGGGCTTTCGCGGCTGGCTGGCAAAGAACGCGGGCTCCCTGCTGGAGCGGCTCGACGAGAAGCGCACCACCGAGCTGGGCCGCGTCATCGGTTCCCTGCCGCCCACCGCCGAACGCGTGCTGGCAGCGGCCGAGGAGGCGATCGCGCTGGATGCGAAGTCGCCGGTGCGCCAACTGCTGCTGAACGCCGCCGCCGAATACCTCGGGCGGGCCACCGCCGAGGGCAAGCCGGTCGATCCGGTGGCGCGCTTCCACCTCGGCAACGGCGCGCGGGTGGAGCGGCTCAATTGGGCCGGCGATCCTTCGCCCAAGGGATTCAAGCAATCCTACGGACTCATGGTCAACTACCTCTACGATCTGAAGCGGCTCGACAAGCACCGTACCCTGCTCGCACAGGGCAAGGTGGCGGTGTCGGGCGATATCGACGATCTTTTTCTCAAGGGCTGAGGCCCCGACGGTTTATCACAAAGGAGACAAGGCAATGACCCCAAGCTTCCAGCGGCGCGACGTTTTGCGCCTCGCCGCGGCAGCCGCCGCCGTTCTGGGCGGCGGCGCACGCGCCCAGGCCAGCTGGCCCGCCAAGCCGGTGACGATGGTGGTGCCCTTTCCGGCCGGCGGCGGCACCGACGCCTTCGCGCGGCCGCTGTCGGCACAGTTCGCCAAGGTCGCCGGCCAGACGCTGGTCGTCGACAACCGCGGCGGCGCCGGCGGCACCCTGGGCGCGAGCATCGCGGCCAAGGCGCAGCCGGACGGCTACACGCTCTTCATGGGCGCGGTGCACCATGCGATCGCGCCCTCGGTCTATCCCAAGCTCGACTACGACATCGAGAAAGACTTCGTGCCGCTGATGCTCTTGGCCAGCGTGCCGCAGGTGGTGGTGATCAATCCGAAGCGCGTGAGCGCGACCACGCTCAAGGACTTCGTCGCCGAGGCCAAGAAGAACCCCGGCAAGCTCAACTACGCTTCGGCCGGCGCCGGCACCTCGCATCACCTGGCGGGCGAGCTCTTCAAGCTGCAGACGGGCACCTTCATCACGCACATTCCGTATCGCGGCGCGGGCCCGGCGCTGCAGGATCTGATCGCCGGCAACGTCGACTGCATGTTCGACGGCCTGGGCTCTTCGGCGCAGCACATCAAGGCCGGCCGCATCAAGGCGCTCATGATGGCCGGCACCAAGCGCAACCCGGCGTTTCCCGACGTGCCCAGCGCCGCCGAGGTCGGCCTGCCGGACTACACCGTGACCACCTGGTACGGGCTGTGGGCGCCCAAGGGCACGCCGGCCGAGGTGCAGGCGAAGATCGTCGACGAGATGAAGAAGGCGCTCGCCACCGACGAGCTGAAGGCGATCTGGGCCAACAACGGGGCCGAGATCCCGAACCTCGCGATGGCGCCCTACGGCAGCTTCGTCAACTCCGAAATCAAGCGCTGGGCCGGCGTCGTGAAAGCTTCTGGCGCCAAGCTGGAATGACGGCCTCGGTCAGGCTGGAGCGCGATGGCGCGATCGCCTTCGTGACGCTCGCCAATGCGGGTCGGCTCAACGCGATGTCGCGCGCGATGTGGCGCGAGTTGCGCGCCGTGTTCGAGCAGGGTCTCGCGCAGGACGCGGCCACGCGCTGCGTCGTCGTGCGCGGGGAGGGCGCTGCCTTCTGCGCCGGCGGCGACATCTCCGAGTACCCGTCCTTCCGCTTCGACGAAGCCAGCCTGCGCGAATTCCACGAGAACGAGGTCTGGGGCGCTCTGGCCGCGATGCTGGCCTGCGAGCTGCCCCTGGTTGCGCAGATCGAGGGTGCCTGCATGGGCGCGGGCCTGGAGATCGCGAGCTGCTGCGACATCCGCCTGGCCGCCGAATCGTCGAAATTCGGCGCACCCATCGCGAAGCTGGGCTTTCCGATGGCGCCGCGCGAGGCGGCCCTGGTCCGTGTCGCCATCGGCGACACGCTGGCGCGCGACATGCTGCTGGCCGCCGGCGTGCACGATGCGCGCCGCCTCTACGATGCCGGCTTCGTGCTGAGCGTGCTGCCCGATGCGCAGCTCACTGCGGCAGTGCTGGCGCATGCGCAGCGCATCGCCGCGCTGGCGCCGGCGGCAGCGCGCCAGAACAAGCGGACCTTCTTCGCCGGCACGGTCGACCGGCTGCTTGCCGGCGCCTACGACTACGCCGACTCGCCCGAGCACCGCGAGGGCATTGCCGCCTTCATTGCCAAGCGCACACCCGTCTTCTGACCATGACCGACACGACCAACGCCAATCTCTACGCCGCGCTGCGTGCGGCCTTCCCTGCCGATCTCGATGCCGTCGCGGTCGAGACCGACGACGGCTTGTTCTATTCATGGCGCGACCTGGAGCGCGCGAGCGCGATGATCGCGAACCTGCTCGAGGCGCTGAAGCTCGACAAGGGCGCCCGCATCGCCGTGCAGGTCGAGAAATCGGTCGAGGCGATGCTGCTCTATCTCGCGACGCTGCGCGCTGGCTACGTGTTCCTGCCGCTCAACACCGCCTACCGCGGCGCCGAGATCGAGTATTTCATCGGCAATGCCGAGCCGGCGGTGGTGGTCTGCAGCAGGGCGAATGCATCGTGGGTGGCGCCGATCGCGGCCGCGGCCGGCACCCGCCACGTGTTCACGCTCGACGACGACCGCAGCGGCACGCTGCTCGAGGTGGCGGCGCAGTGCAGCGACCGCCACACCGTCGCCCAGAAGAAGGACGACGACCTCGCCGCCATCCTCTACACCAGCGGCACCACCGGCCGCAGCAAGGGCGCGATGCTCACGCACCGCAACCTGCGTTCCAACGCCGAAGTGCTGAAGGACTACTGGGGCTGGCACAGCGGCGCGCAGGGGGAGGGCGATGTGCTGATCCATGCACTGCCGATCTTTCATGTGCACGGGCTCTTCGTCGCCATCCACGGCGCGCTGATCAGCGGCAGCAAGATGATCTGGCTCAACAAGTTCGATCCGAAGCGCGTGGTGGCCCGGCTGCCGGAAGCCACCGTGTTCATGGGCGTCCCCACGCTCTACGTGCGCATGCTGGCCGAGCCGGGGCTGACGCGCGAGGCCTGCAACGGCATGCGCCTCTTCATCGCGGGGTCGGCGCCGCTCCTCGTCGAAACCTTCGAGGCCTGGCGCGAGCGCACCGGCCACACCATTCTCGAGCGCTACGGCATGAGCGAGACCGTCATGCTCAGCTCCAACCCCTACAGCGCGGTGCAGGGCCAGCGGCGCGGCGGGACCGTGGGTTTTCCGCTGCCCGGCGTGCAGCTGCGCGTGCGTGACGACGCCGGCCAGCCCTGTCCGACGGACGAGATCGGCCACATCGAGGTGGCCGGCCCCAACGTGTTCTCCGGCTACTGGCGCATGCCAGAGAAGACCAGGGAAGAGTTCACTGCCGACGGCTATTTCAAGACCGGCGACGTCGGCAAGATCGACGGGCTCGGCTACGTCACCATCGTCGGCCGCAGCAAGGACCTGATCATCAGCGGCGGCTACAACGTCTATCCGGCCGAGATCGAAGGCTACATCAACGAGATGGCCGGCGTGGCCGAGAGCGCCCTCGTGGGCGTGCCGCATCCGGACTTCGGCGAAGTCGGCATCGCCATCGTCACGCCCAAGCCCGGCGCAGCGCTCGACGGCGACGCGATCATCGGCGCGCTCAAGAAGAAGCTGGCCAACTTCAAGATCCCCAAGCGCTGCTTCGTCGTCCCCGAGCTGCCGCGCAATGCGATGGGCAAGGTGCAGAAGGCCCTGCTGCGCGAGCAGCACAAGGGCTTGTTCGTCTAGGACCTGTCAACAGCCCTAGCCGCCGCTGCCGTAGGGCCGCGTGAGGATCTCGAGGTTGTGGCCGTCGGGATCGTTCCAGTAGACGCCGCGGCCGCCGTCCCCGTGATTGATCTCGCCGGGACGGCGGTGGCCCGGATCGGCCCAGTAGGGCAGGCCGCGCTCGCGGATGCGGCCGAAGATGTCGTCGAATTCGGCCTCGCTCACGAGGAAGGCCAGGTGCTGCCACGGGATGTCGCCCTCGACCTGCATGTAGTCGAGGGTGACGCCGTTGTCGACCTCGACGCCCTGGAAGGGACCGAAGGGGACGGGCGCACCGCGGCCGAGGATCTCCGCCAGGAACACCGCGGATGCCCGTGGATCGCGGGCCCGGACGATCGTGTGATTGAGCTGGATGGACATGCGGCGGATGGTAGCGCCGGGCGCGGGTTAGCGCTGTGGCATGCAAGCTGCTTTCCACGTAAGTTTTCGCCTCTCGCCCCGCATCCTCGGAGGATCTATGAACCGCCTGCTCAGCACAGACGCCGTGCCGCGCGAACAGCGGCTCGCCTACTGGACCGACATGATCTGCAACATCTACGTGCAGCTCGGTTGCGATCCGGTGCGCAACGGCCTGCCGGGCGACTTCGAAGGCAGCATCCGCCAGCACACGCTGCCGGCCCTCGACGTATCGGTGGTGCGATCGGGTGCGCAAAGCGTCAGGCGCACGCCGAGCCACATCGCACGCTCCTGCGACGACTACTTCCTGGTCGGCATCCAGACCCGCGGCCACGGCGTGGTGCGGCAGGACGGGCGCGACGCGGCGCTGTCGGTGGGCGACTTCGCGCTCTACGACAGCACGCGGCCCTACCAGCTTCTCTTCGACGATGCCTTCGAACAGATCGTGCTCAAGCTGCCCGGCGAGCGCCTGCGCAGCGAGCTGCGCGACACGGAAGCACTGACCGCGACCGCCGTGTCGGGCCGCGAGGGCGCCGGCCATCTGCTGATCAACATGATCGGCACGTTGCGCGAAGACATCGACACCCTGCAGCCTGCGTCTGCGCTGGCTGTGGCCAACGGCGTGCTGAGCATCCTCGTGGCCGGCCTGCAGACGCTGCCCGCGGCCCGCTCGCCCAGCCTCAGCAACCTGACGGCTTTCCACCTGGCGCGCATCAAGCGCCGCATCGACGAACAACTGGGCGATGCCGGGCTCTCGGTGGCCAGCCTCGCGGCCGAACTGGGCCTGTCGGCGAGCCAGATCCACCGCGTGTTCAAGAGCGAGCCGCTCACGCCCGCGCAGTACATCTGGGAGCGCCGGCTCGAGGCCTGCGGTCGCGACTTGCTGGAACCCCGGCTGGCCGGCCGCACCGTGAGCGAGATCGCCTATGGCCGCGGCTTCAACGATGCGGCGCATTTCAGCCGCGCATTCCGCGAGCGCTTCGGTTGCTCGCCGCGCGAGTGGCGGCTGCGCGGGCAGTGATGAAGCTCTCAGGCGGCCTTATTGCACCAGCAGCACCGAGATGTCCGTCTCCGAAACGACCTTAGTCGCCACCGAGCCCATGAGGGCGCGGCCGAAGATGCCGTGGCCGTGGGTGCCCATCACGATCAGCTCGGCGCCGCCCGCGGCCGCGGCCTTCAGGATTTCTTCGGCGGCGTGGCCGTGGCGCGGTTCGGTGCGGAAGTTGCCGATCTCGTGCCTGGCGAAGAAGGCCTTGACCGGCTCCAGCACCTTCGCGTTTTCTTCCTTGTAGTAGTCGTCCACCACATCCCTGCTGAGATGGCGGACCGCATGGCCGGGCAGGCCGGTGCTCACGTGCACCACGATCAGCTCGTGGCCGTCGACGAACATGGCGCGGTGTGCGGCCAGGTAGTCGAGCGCCTTCTGCGTGTGGAGACTGCCGTCGACGGCGATCAGGATCTTCATGCACTGCCTCGTTTTCTTGCGACCTGCGGCGAAAGCGCCGCATGGCAAGGTTATACGGCGAGGCGCCGCGTGCGCACAGAGAAGCCGACCGGATGCAGGGGCCTTGCGCTCAGCCGCGCAAGCCCTTCCACAGCATGTAGGCCGCCAGCACATAGAGGATGCTTGCGAACACGCGCTTGAGTTTCGATACCGGCAGGCTGTGCGCGGCCTTGGCGCCCAGCGGGGCGGTGAGGAAGCTGCAGACCGCGATCACGGCCAGCGCCGGCAGCCAGATGTAGCCGATCGAGCCGGCCGGCAGGCCCTGCACCGATTGGCCGCTGCCCACATAGCCGAGCACATTGGCCACCGCGATCGGAAAGCCCAGCGCCGCGCTGGTGGCGACCGCGTTGTGGATCGCGACATTGCACCAGGTCATGAAGGGCACGCTGATGAAGCCGCCGCCGGCGCCGACCAGCCCCGACAGGAAGCCGATCGCGCCACCGCCCGCGAGCTGGCCCGCGGTGCCCGGCATCTGGCGCGTCGGCTTGGGCTTGCGGTTGAGGAACATCTGCGTTGCCGAGAAACCGACGAAGAGCGCGAAGAAGATGGCGAGCACCGAGCCCTTGAGCAGGGCGAACACGCCGAGGCTGCCGACCAGGCTGCCGATCACGATGCCGGGCGACAGCCTTTTCACGATGTCCCAGCGCACGGCGCCGCGCCGATGGTGCGCAAGCACGCTCGAGATGGACGTGAACATGATGGTCGACATGGAGGTCGCGATTGCCATCTTCACCGCCAGGTCGGACGGCACGCCGCGATGGCCCAGGATGATCGTGATGAAGGGCACCATCAGCATGCCGCCGCCGATGCCGAGCAGGCCGGCGAGAAAACCGGTGCCGACGCCGAGCACGGCGAGCTCGGCGACCAGCAGGGGGGCGATCGTCATGGAAGCAAGTCTCTGAAAAAAGCCACGGCCCCGAAAACGGGGCCGTGGCCGTCCAAAAAAGGTGTCTGCGAGTGAGGCCGGACTCGCATCCTGAACCAGGGTTCAGGTGGGCGAGGGCAGCAAGGCTTCGGGTTCATCTGACGCGAGATGATCACACCCGCCAAGCGATATACCAAGCCCTGCTCCGTAGAGCATTGGAACAAGGAAATATTAAGCCCGACACGCACCGCAGACAGGGTGGATTTTACGCCCGCAATGACGAGCGCATGTAGTCCGTCACAGCAAATGGTCGTCGCCGGCGAGGGCTTGGTCGAGGCGCTGGATCAGCTGCGCGGCGCGGGCATCGTCGGCCGCGGCATCCGGACCCGCCGCAGGAGCGGCGGCCGCCGGCGCGGCAGGCGCCGCGATCGCCGATTCGCGCTGGGCCAGGTCGAAGGCGAGATTGAGCGAAGCCAGCACCGCGATGCGGTCGCGCGCCTTCACCTTGCCCGCATCGCGGATCTTGCACATCGCGGCATCGACGCGCTCGACGGCTTCGCGCAGCTGCGGCTCGCCGCCTTCGGGGCAGCCGAGCAGATAGCTCTGGCCCATGATCTGGACTTCGACTTGTTTCATCAGGAGGAGGGAGCGTCTTGGGAGGGTTCTGCCGGCAGCTGTTCGAGCAGCGCATCGAGCCGCGTGCGTGCCGCGGCCAGCCGCGACTTGAGCGCATCGCGTTCGCGCGTGAGCGCGTTCACCTGGTCTTGCAGCAACGCATTGGTGCGCTGCACTTCTTCGTGGCGCACAAGCAAACGTTCGACGCGCTCGGCGATCTGTTCAATACGGCTCGGTGCAGGCATGGGGGGCGATTGTAGTTTCCGGCGGGCGTGCTTTCGCACTTAAAATCCCGCGCGTTGGTGCTCGCGCCGCGGTTCACGCGGCGCAGTTCAACGGGAAGCAGGAGTCGAGGTCCCCACCGGGCCGAGCCAGCCTGCGCTGCCCCCGCAACGGTCAAGCAGACGGCGTCTTTCCGATGCCACCCTCGTCAAGAAGCCACTGGGCGCCCTGAAACAGGCGCCTGGGAAGGCGACGGGGGCGCGCTGCCAGCCCGGATACCGGCCAACGAGGCGGCTGCCGCATGCGTGAAGCATGGGCGGCCATGACGTCCAAGCACCGGCGGGGAAGCCGGTGGCGGACATTGATCTCTTGTGTTTCCCATGATGACAACCTGCGTTTCTTCCGCACGCGCCGCCGGGCGTGCTTCGTCGCGTCCGCTTTCGCGGCCCAGTGCCGTTTCCCTTTCGATCGCCGCGTTACTGGGCATGCCCATGCTCGCTTTCGCGCAAGCCGAAACGCCTGCGCTGCCCCAAACGGTGGTGACCGCGACCCGCACGCCCACCCGCGTCGACGAACTGGTGTCGGACACCGTCGTCATCGAACGCGCGCAGATCGAGCGGCAGGCCGGCCGCACCTTGCCCGAGTTGCTGGCGCGCGTCGCAGGCGTCCAGATGACGGCCAACGGCGGCGCGGGCAAGGCGAGCAGCGTGTTCATTCGCGGAACCGAGGCGCGCCACACGATCCTCCTGATCGACGGCGTGCGCTACGGCTCCGGCACGCTCGGGACGCCGGCATGGGAGAACATTCCGATCGAGATGATCGACCGGATCGAAGTGATCAAGGGGCCGGCTTCGGCGCTCTACGGCAGCGACGGCGTGGGCGGCGTGGTGCAGATCTTCACGCGCAGGGCCAAGCCGGGCGAGGATTCGTTCAGCCCGCGGGTGTCGACGACGATCGGCAGCGAGGGCTACAAGCAACTCGGCGCGGGCTTTGTGGGCGCCACGGGGGATGTGACCTACTCGCTCGATGTCGCACGCACGATCGACAAGGGCTTTTCCGCGACCAACCGCAAGGCGCCCTTCGGCAACTTCAACCCCGACCGCGATCCCTTCATGCAGAGCGCCCTGAACGCATCGATTGGCTACCAACTCAATCCCGACTGGAAGATCGACAGCGGCCTGCTGTACGCCGAAGGCCGGAACCGTTTCGACGACGGCCTCCAATTCGATTCGCGCGGCATCGTGCGCACCCAGACCGCCTACATCGGCGCGCGCGGCAAGCTGACGCAGAACTGGAGCACGCAGCTGCGCTATGCACAGAGCCGCGACTACTCGCGCTCCATCATCGCCGCCACGCTGCCGGGTCTGTTCGAGACCACGCAGGACCAGTACCTCTGGCAAAACGACATCGCGACGCCGATCGGCACCGTGGTCGCCGGGCTGGAGCGCCGCGTGCAGGAAGTGAACAGCGACACGGCCTACACGGTCACCAAGCGCGACATCGACTCGGCCTTCGTTGGCCTCAATGGCAGCGCCGGCGCCCACAGCTGGCAGGTCGATGCGCGGCACGACCGCAACTCGCAGTTCGGCGACAGCAACACCTGGTTCGCCGGCTACGGCTATCGCATCACGCCGAACTGGCGCGCCCACGTGTCGCACGGCACCAGCTTCGTCGCGCCCTCGTTCAACCAGCTCTACTTCCCCAACTTCGGCAACGCGGCGCTGCAGCCGGAAGAGGGCAAGAACACCGACGTCGGCATCACCTGGAGCCAGGACGGCCAGAGCGTGAAGCTGGTGCGCTACGACAACAAGATCCGCGGCTTCATCACCAACTCCACCCGGGCCGAGAACGTGCCGCGTGCGCGCATCGAGGGCTGGACGCTGGGCTACGACGGCCAGTTCGGACCCTGGGGCCTGCACGCGAACCTCGATTCTCTGGACCCGCGCAACGAGGTCAGCGGCAAGCAGCTGCCGCGCCGGGCGAAGAACACGGTGTCGCTGGGTATCGACTACGCCGTCGGCCCCTGGAAATTCGGCGGCTCTGCGCTGCATGTGGGCCGACGCTTTGACGACGTGGCCAATACGCGCAGACTCGGCAACTACACGACCGTCGATCTTTACGCCGAGTACCAGGTGGCGAAGGACTGGTCGGTGCAGGGGCGCATCACGAACCTCAACGACGTGACGTATGAAACGGCCTATGGCTACAACCAGCGTGGACGCGCTGCCTACCTGACGGTGCGGTGGCAGCCGAAATGAGCTTTGCCCGCCGCGAGCTGATCCTCGGCGGCCAGCGCAGCGGCAAGTCACGGCGCGCCGAAGCGCGCGCGGCCGAGTGGCTGGCGCATTCGCTCGGGCATCACGCAGTGCTGATCGCGACCGCGATGCCGCACGACGAGGAGATGCGCGAACGCATCGCCCGGCATCGCGAGGACCGCGCGCAGCGCGTGCCGGGCCTGGCCATCGTCGAGGAGCCGATCGCGCTCGGTCCCGCCCTGGCGAGAATGAGCGCGCCGCATACGCTGGTGGTGGTCGATTGCCTCACGCTGTGGCTCACCAACCTGCTGATGCCGGTCGAGGCCGCGCCTCACGAAAGCAGCGCTTCGCTGGAGATGGTGCAGGCTTCGCTGCTGCGGGCCTTGCGCGAGGCGCGCGGCCCGGTGGTGCTGGTCGCCAACGAGATCGGCCTCGGCGTGATCCCGATGGGCCGCGAGGTGCGCGCCTTCGTCGATGCGCTGGGCCGCCTCAACCAGGAGGTGGCGGCAGCCTGCGATCGCGTCACGCTGATGGCCGCGGGCCTGCCGCTCAGTTTGAAAGAACCCGAATGAATCTGCTTTCCAGGTGGTCGCTCGCGCTGGCTGCGGCCGCATTGGCGATCGGGGCGCATGCCGTGGTCGTGACCGACGAACGCGGCGTGCGCGTGGACCTCCCTCGACCGCCGCAGCGCATCGTGAGCCTGCTGCCCTCGCTGACCGAATCGGTCTGCACGCTCGGCGCCTGCGATCGCCTGGTCGGCATCGACCGCTATTCCAACTGGCCCGATGCCGTGCGTGCACTGCCGCAGCTCGGCGGCGGCATCGATCCGAATGTCGAGGCCATCGTGGCGCTGAAGCCCGACGTGGTATTGCTGGCCAAGTCCTCGCGCGTCACCGAGCGGCTCGAGGCGCTGGGGCTCAAAGTGATCGTGCTCGAACCGAAGAGCCATGCCGACGTGCGGCGCGTGCTCGACGCGCTCGGCCAGGTGCTGGGCATCGGCGATGCGCAGCGCGTGTGGCGCGCCATCGACGCCAGCGTGACGGCTGCGGCAGAGGCGCTGCCGGCGCGCGCGAGGAACCGGCGCGTGTACTTCGAGATCAACAGCGCGCCCTATGCGGCGGGCGAGGTCTCGTTCATCGGCGAGACGCTCGCGCGGCTCGGAGTGAAGAACATCGTGCCGGCCTCGCTCGGTCCCTTTCCCAAGCTCAATCCCGAGTACGTGGTGCGCGCCGATCCCGACCTGATCATGGTTGGCGAGCGCAGCGCGCAGGGGCTCGAACAGCGGCCGGGCTGGGCTTCCATCCGGGCGGTGCGCGAAGGCCGCATCTGCCGCTTCAAAGCCGCGGAATCCGACGTGCTGGTACGGCCCGGCCCGCGCATGGGCGAGGCCGCGCAGCTCATGGCGAAGTGCCTGCAGGACAAGGCGTGAAGAGCGAGCATCGCCGCGCCCTCTCGCTCGGCATCGCGCTGGTGTTGCTCGCCGCCGCGCTGATCGTGCTCGGCGCCGGCATCGGCAGCACCGGCTTCGAGAGCGTGTTCGCGGCGCACCGCGATCCGATCGCGCTGCAGATCGTGCGGGACATCCGCCTGCCGCGCACGCTGGGTGCCTGGCTCGCCGGCGCGCTGCTCGGCCTCGCGGGCGCGGTGGCGCAGGGGCTGTTCCGCAACCCGCTGGCCGACCCCTATCTGCTGGGCAGCGCTTCGGGCGCCTCGCTCGGCATGGCGGTGGCGCTATCGCTGTTCGGCGTTTCGGCGGCCAGCACGCAATGGGTGGTGCGCCTGGGCCTGACCGGCGCGGCCTTCCTCGGCGCCGTGCTGGGCGTGCTGCTGACGCTGGTGCTGGCGCGCGGCGTGCAGCAGACGCTCCGGCTGTTGCTGGCGGGCGTGATCGTCGGCGTGGTGCTCGGTGCTGCCAAGGACCTGATTACCATCGCCTCGGCCGACATCCTGCAGGCGATCCAGGGTTTCATGCTCGGCAGCACGGGCCTGGTCGGCTGGAGCGCCTGCTGCGTGATGGGCGCGCTCGGCCTGGTCTGCCTGCTGGCGGGCTGGGCGCTTGCGCCGGTGCTCGACGGGCTGGCGCTCGGCGAGGCCACGGCCAGCAGCCTGGGCTTGCCGCTGGGCGCCATGCGTGCGGCGCTGGTGGCGGTGCTCGCGCTGGCCACCGGCACCGCGGTGGCGCAGACCGGGCTCATCGCCTTCGTTGGCCTGGCGGCGCCGCACCTGGTGCGCTCGGCGGTGAAGACCACGCATGCGCGCCTGATCGTGCTGTCGACTGCGATGGGCGGGCTGCTGCTGATGGCGGCTGACCTGCTGGCGCGCTGGCTGATCGCGCCGCAGGAGCTGCCGGTCGGCGTGCTGACCGCCGTGCTCGGCGGCAGCTACCTGCTGTGGCTCATGCATCGGCGCAGCGCGCGGGGAGGCCTCTGATGGAGCGGGCGGTGGCGCGCGGCATCGCGCTCGAGGCGAGGCAGGTTAGCGCTTCGCTGGGCCAGGCAGAGGTGCTGCACGGCATCGATCTCGCGCTCGCGGCCGGCCGCTGGACCAGCATCGTCGGCCCCAATGGCGCGGGCAAGTCCACCTTGCTCAAGGTGCTCGCCGGCCTGCTGGCGCATCGCGGCGAGGTGCGCCTGTTCGGGCAGCCGCTCGACGCCGTCTCCGGCCGTGCGCGTGCGCGGCGGCTGTCGTGGCTCGGCCAGGGCGGCGCGGGCGAAGGCTCTGCCGACGACCTGATGGTTTATGACGTTGCCATGCTCGGGCGCCTGCCGCACCAGCGCTGGCTCGCCGCGCCCAGCGATGCCGATCGCGCAGCCGTCGAGCGTGCGCTGCGCAGCACCCAGGCCTGGGAATGGGGCGGGCGGCCGCTCGGCCAACTCTCGGGCGGCGAACGCCAGCGCGTGCTGCTGGCGCGTGCGCTGGCTGTCGAAGCCGAGCTGCTGCTGATGGACGAACCGCTCGCCAACCTCGATCCGCCGCACCAGGCCGACTGGATGGCAAGCGCCCGCGCGCTGGTGGCCGAAGGCAAGACGGTGGTCAGCGTGCTGCACGAACTCAATGCCGCGCTGGCGGCCGATGCGATGGTGGTGATGGCCAAGGGCCGCGTGCTGCACCATGGCCGCTGCGACGATGCAGCCACGCACCGGGCGCTCGAAGCGGTGTTCGACGGCCGCGTCGCCGTGCATCGCGTGGCCAACCAGTGGCTGGCCGTACCGCACTGAACACTCAACCGGGAACTCCCATGCAGATCGAAACCCCACCCGCCGACAAGCCCTACGAGAAGCCCGAAGGCGAGCGCCGCGGCCTCGTGATCGTCAATACCGGCGACGGCAAGGGCAAGAGCACCGCGGCCTTCGGCCTTGCGCTGCGCGCACACGGCCGCGGCAAGGCGGTGAAGATCTTCCAGTTCATGAAGGTGCCGAGCGCGCGCTTCGGCGAGCACCGCATGTTCGAGCAGATCGGCATCCCGATCGAAGGGCTGGGCGACGGCTTCAGCTGGAAGAGCCAGGACCTCGAGCGCTCGGCGCAGCTCGCGCGCGACGGCTGGGAGAAGGCGAGGGCGGCGATCCTCTCGGGCGAGCACTTCCTCGTGGTGCTCGACGAGATCACGTATCCGCTGATCTACGGCTGGCTGCCGCTGGAAGGCGTGCTCGAAACTTTGCGCACGCGGCCGAAGGAAGTCCATGTGGTGCTGACCGGGCGCCGCTGCCCGCCGGAGATCGTCGAGCTGGCCGATACGGTGACCGAGATGCAGATGGTCAAGCATGCGTTCAAGGCCGGTATTCCCGCCCAGCGCGGCATCGAAGACTAGGACTTCGTCTTGACGACCGTGGCCGCGCTGTGGGTCGCGCTCGCCATCGATCGATGGCTGGGCGAGCCGGCCGCGCGCTGGCATCCGGTCGTCTGGATCGGCCGCTACCTGGGGGGGGCGGGGCGGCGCATCGCACCGCAGGCCGAAGGGGCGCGCTCGCCGGATCGCGCGCGCTTCGCCGCGGGGGCGCTCGCGTGGGGCGCCGGCGCCGCGATGGTCCTGCTGGCCGCGTGGGCCGTGGCCGCCGCCGCGGGACGCCTGCCAGGCTGGGCCGAGGCGCTGCTGCTGGGCCTGGCGCTCAAGCCCTTGCTGGCCTGGCGCATGCTGCGCGACGAGGTCCTGGCCGTCGAAGCGGCGCTGGCCGGCTCGCTCGACGCCGGCCGCGATCGCCTGGCACATCTGGTCAGCCGCGATGTGCACGCCCTAAACGAAGCCGAGGTGCGCGAGAGCGCGATCGAATCGCTCGCCGAGAACCTCAACGACTCGGTGGTCGCGCCGGTGTTCTGGTTTGTGCTCTTCGGCCTGCCCGGCGCCGCGCTCTATCGTTTCGCCAACACCGCCGATGCGATGTGGGGTTACCGCAGCGTGCGCCAGGGCCGTGTCTGGGAATGGGCCGGCAAATGGGCCGCGCGCGCCGACGATGTGCTGTCCTGGCTGCCTGCGCGGCTGACGGCCGTCCTGCTGCTCCTGTCTTGCTCCCTCTCCCGCGAGCGGGAGAGGGCGGGCGTGAGGGCGCTGCTCGCCACTGCCCGCGAGTCCCGCCGCACCCCTTCCCCCAACAGCGGCTGGCCCATGGCCGCCATGGCGCTCTGCCTCGGCGTACGGCTCGCCAAGCCCGGCGTCTACGCGTTGAACGGAGCGGGACGCGCGGCCAGCGCGGCGGACACGCAGCGCGCCGCGTCGTTGGCAGCCAGGGTCGTGGTGCTGCTGGCCCTTGCCGCATCGGCGTCGATCCTGGGACTGGCCGGGTGACTTTCCTCGACGAAGCCCTGCACGGCGGCCCGGATGCCCGCGGGGCCGCGCCGCACGACTTCTCCACCAATGCGAATGCCTGTGGCCCGTGCCCGGCGGCGCTGGCCGCGCTGCAGCAGGCGGACGCGAGCCGCTATCCAGACTCGCGCTACGCCGCGCTGCGCGAAACGCTGGCCCGCTTCCATGGCGTCGATGCCGAGCGCATCGTGATCGCCGCCAGCGCGAGCGAATTCATCGCACGCATCACGGCGGCGGTCGCGCAGCGGGGCGGGCGCGGTGCCTGGATGCCGCCGCACAGCTATGGCGACTACCAGCGGGCCGCCGGCGCGTGGGGCTTCGAATACGTTCAGCCGAACGAGGCCGACCTCATCTGGTGCTGCGATCCGTCCAGTCCGCTCGGGCAGGTGCACAAGGGCTTGCAGCGGCAGGTGGATACGCTGGCGGCGCAATCCACCTGCGTGCTCGACCTTGCCTACGAGCCCTTGCGGCTCGAAGGCGGCCTGGGGCTGGGCCCGGCACAGCAGGATCTCGTCTGGCAACTGTGGACGCCGAACAAGGCGCTGGGCCTCACCGGTGTCCGTGCCGCCTACGCGATCGCGCCGGGCGGTGCAGGCGAGATGGTCGCGCGCCTGGGCCGCCTCGCGCCATCCTGGCCGGTGGGTGCGCAGGGCGTCGCGCTGCTGACCGCCTGGACCGGCGCCGAGGCGCAGGACTGGCTCCGGCACAGCCTGGACACATTGCGCGCGTGGAAACGCGAGCAGGAGGCGATGTGCGCCGCGCTGGGCTGGACCTGCCTGCCCAGCGTCGCCAACTATTTCTGCGCGCGGCCGGACATGCCGTATGCGCCGCGTGCCGCGGCACTTCGTGATGCAGGCATCCAGCTGCGCGACATCCGCTCCTTCGGCCTGCCGGACCACGTGCGGCTCAGCGTGCTGCCGCCGGCCAGCCAGTCGGCGCTGCGACGCGCATGGCCGGCGGCGCGACGCTGAGCCTCAGCGCCGCTGCAGCCGCGGATTCTTCTGGAACAGCTCGGCCGCCCAGTCCACGAACACCCGCACCTTGGCGCTCAGGTGGCGGTTCGGCGGATAGACCACGTGCACCGGCAGCGGCGGCCGCGTCCAGTCCGGCAGGATCTCGATCAGCTCGCCGTTGGCCAGGTGGGGCTCGGTCATGAAGGTGATGCACTGCGAGATGCCGAAGCCGCCGAGCACCGCCGCCAGGTGGGCGTTGCTTTCGTTGACCGAGACCCGGTAGGGGCCTGACATCTCGATGTGCTCGTCGCCCTTGTGGAACTCGTGCGGGTAGACGCGGCGCGTGCCGCCGGCGAAGAAGCTCACGAGATGATGGCGCTTCTCGATGTCGGTCGGATGCTGCGGCACGCCGTAGCGCTTCAGGTAGGCCGGCGAGGCCACGGTCACGAACTCCAGCGTGCCGATGCGCCGCGCCACCAGGGACTGGTCGGTCAGGTCGCCGGCCCGGATCACGCAGTCCACGTTGTCGCTGATCAGGTCAACCGGGCGGTCGCTCACGCCCAGGTCGACCTGGATGTCGGGATAGCGGTCGCAGAAGCCGGCCAGTGCCGGCAGGATGATCATCCGCGCTGTCGAGGTGCCGACGTCGATGCGCAGCCGGCCGGTCGGGTTGGCCTGCGCATTGGTCATGCTGGCCTCGATCTCGTCGAAGTCGTTCAGGAGGCGCGCCGTGCGCTCGAAGTAGGCCGCGCCGTCGGGCGTGACCGTCACCCGGCGCGTGGTACGGTTGAGCAGTTTCACGTGCAGGCGCGATTCCAGCGCCTGGATCTGCTTGGTGACCGTGCCCTTGGGCAGGCCGAGCGAATCTGCTGCCCGGGTGAAGGTGCCGGCTTCTACGACGCGGACAAAGATCCGCATGGCCTGGATCTGGTCCATTGATGCTGCTCCTGGAAAACCCGGTGTTTCCACCGGGGTGCGGATTCTCACATGCCGCTTCTTAGCTGATTGTTAGCCGATTGGAAACAGAGTAGGGGCCACGAGCTTGTTGAAGCAGCCAATCCGGGCCGTAATATTCAACCATCGTCCACACACCGAGGCCGCTCATGTCATCCCGTCCCACTCCGCGTTCTGCTGAAGCCGCCAAGGCCCCGGCGGGAGCCGTTGTGCAAGGCGCCGAAACCGACATCAGCATCCCGCTGCCCGGCCGCGAGCCGGTCAACGCGCGCCTCTACGGCCAACGGGCCAAAGGTGCAGGCGTGCCGCTGGTGCTGCACTTCCATGGCGGCACCTTCATCAGCGGCGACCTGGACTTCGGCCGCAACGTGGCCCGCCTGCTGGCGAGCGCCGGCGCGGTGGTGGTCTCGCTCGCCTATCCGCTGGCGCCTTTCCCCGAACCCATCGAGGTCGGCTTCGCAGCGCTGGAGTGGCTCTACAAGCAGCGCGTCAAGCTGGCAGGCAAGGGCGCCCGCATTTACCTGGCCGGCGAGGAAGCCGGCGGCAACGTGGCGGCCGCGGTGGCTCTGATGGCGCGCGACCGTGCGCATCCGCCGCTGGCGGGCCAGATCCTGCTGTCGCCGATGCTCGACCCCTGCGCGGGTACGCAGTCGCTGCGCAAGGCGACGAGCGATGCAGTGAAGTGCCGCTGGGCGACCGGCTGGCAGGAATACCTGAGCCGGCCGATGAACGCGACGCACCCCTATGCGGTGCCGGGCGCATCGCTCAGGCTGGCCGAGCTGGCGCCCACGCTGGTGCTGGTCGGCGAGGACGATGCGATGCGCGACGAGGCCCTGCGCTTCGCGCAGCGGCTGCAGGATGCGGGCATTTCCGTGACCCGGGGCGTGCTGCCCTCGGCCGCGAAGTGTCCGGACGAGTTGTACGACCCCGCCTATGGCGATTGCGCGTGTCCGGAGACAGTCGGTGAGCACATGCGCGCATTTTTTGCTGCCACGGTGCCGCCGGTGCCTCCCCCGGTCTAGGCCCAGCCGGCTACGCCGGTAACCCGTTTTTCAAACCTTCTCGATCCGCCGGCTTCTGTCGGCGCCAACGGATTCGTCTTGCCTGCGCCCGAGCACAGGCCGGGCTGTTGCATTTCCAAAGTCATCCAAAAAAGGACGTTCATCATGCAAAGCAAGCTGTCTAACCAGAACCGCCGCCGCCTCTGGCCCGCCGTGACCGGCATCACCGCAGCGGTCGCGATCGCCTGTGCGGCACTCGTACTCGGCTTGCCGAGCTTCAAGGCCGAGGCCAACAATGCGCCCGCGGCCGGCGCCCCGCGCGCCACGCCGGTGTCGGTGGCCACGGTGGCCGCGACCGACGTCAACACCTGGGACGAGTTCTCGGGCCGGCTCGAGGCGGTCGAGCGGGTCGATGTGCGCTCCCGCGTGGCCGGAGCCGTGCAGGCGGCGCACTTCCGCGAAGGCTCGCTGGTCAAGCAGGGCGACCTGCTGATCACGATCGACCCCGCGCCCTACGCGGCCGAGGTGGAGCGTGCCGAAGCCCAGGTGGCCTCGGCCCAGGCGCGCGTGTCCTTCACGCGCAGCGAGCAGGAGCGCGCACGCCGCCTGTGGGAAGAGAAGGCCATTGCCCAGCGCGAGCTCGACGAGCGCGTCAATGCCGGCCGCGAGGCCGAGGCCAACCTGCGTGCGGCGCAGGCTTCGCTGCAAAGCGCACGCCTGAACCTGGGCTACACCCAGGTGCGCGCGCCGGTGGCCGGGCGCATCGGCAAGATCGAAGTGACGGTGGGCAACCTGGTCGCGGCCGGACCCGGCGCGCCGGTGCTCACCACGCTGGTCTCGGTGAGCCCGATCTACGCGAGCTTCGATGCCGACGAGCAGGTTGTGGTCAAGGCGCTGAAGGACCTGCCCGGCGGCGCCAGCGCGCGCGCCAAGCTCGAAGGCATCCCGGTCCAGATGGGCACCGCCGGCCTCGAAGGCACCCCCTACGAAGGCAAGCTGCAGCTGATCGACAACCAGGTCGACGCCAAGAGCGGCACGGTGCGCGTGCGCGCCGCCTTCGACAACAAGGACGGCGCACTGATCCCCGGCCAGTTCGCCCGCATCCGCATGGGCCAGGCCCGCAGCGAGAGCGCGGTGCTGGTCAACGAACGCGCCGTCGGCACCGACCAGAACAAGAAGTTCGTGATGGTCGTCGACGCCGACAACAAGACCGTATACCGCGAAGTCACGCTGGGCGCATCGGTCAACGGCCTGCGAATCGTGACCAAGGGCCTGAAGGCCGGCGAACGCATCGTGGTCAACGGCCTGCAGCACGTGCGCCCCGGCGCGCTGGTCGCGCCGCAGGCCGTCACCATGGACGCCAAGACCGAGGTGCAGCCGCAGCGCGTGGCGGCTGCCGCGAAGTCCTGAGCACAGGGCGCTCTCTAGAGAATCATCATGAATCTATCCAAGTTCTTCATCGACCGGCCGATCTTCGCGGGGGTGCTGTCGCTCCTGATGCTGATCGCCGGCCTGATCGCGCTGCGCGGGCTGCCGATCTCCGAATACCCCGAGGTCGCACCGCCCTCGGTGGTGGTGCGCGCCCAGTACCCGGGCGCCAATCCCAAGGTGATCGCCGAGACGGTGGCGACGCCGATCGAGGAGCAGATCAACGGCGTCGAGGGCATGCTCTACATGGGCAGCCAGGCGACCACCGACGGCGTGATGACGCTGACCGTCACCTTCAAGCTCGGCACCGACCCCGACAAGGCGCAGCAGCTGGTGCAGAACCGCGTCTCGCAGGCCGAGCCGCGGCTGCCCGAGGAAGTGCGACGGCTCGGCGTGACCACGGTCAAGAGCGCGCCCGACCTCACGATGGTGGTGCACCTGGTGTCGCCCAACGACCGCTACGACATGACCTACCTGCGCAACTACGCAGTGCTCAACGTCAAGGACCGGCTGGCGCGCATCGAGGGCGTCGGCCAGGTGCAGATCTTCGGCGGCGGCGACTACTCGATGCGCGTCTGGCTCGACCCGCAGAAGGTCGCGCAGCGCGGCCTCTCGGCCAGCGACGTGGTGGCTGCGATCCGCGGCCAGAACATCCAGGCGGCGGCCGGCGTGGTCGGCGCATCGCCGGGCCTGCCGGGCGTGGACATGCAGTTGTCCATCAACGCCCAGGGCCGGCTGCAGACCGAAGAGGAGTTCGGCGACATCATCGTCAAGACGGGTGCCGGTGGCGAGGTGACGCGGCTGCGCGACATCGGCCGGCTCGAGCTCGGCTCGGCCGACTATTCGCTGCGCTCGCTGCTCAATAACGACAACGCGGTCGGCATCGGCGTGTTCCAGGCGCCCAACTCCAACGCGCTCGACATCTCTTCCAACGTGCGCAAGACGATGGCGGAGATCAACAAGAACATGCCCGAAGGCGTGGAATACCGCATCGCCTACGACCCGACGCAGTTCGTGCGCGCCTCCATCGAGTCGGTGGTGCACACGCTGCTCGAAGCCATCGCGCTGGTGGTGCTGGTGGTGATCCTGTTCCTGCAGACCTGGCGCGCCTCCATCATTCCGCTCCTGGCAGTGCCGGTGTCGGTGATCGGCACCTTCGCGGTGCTGCACGTGCTGGGCTTCTCGATCAACGCGCTCTCGCTCTTCGGCCTGGTGCTGGCGATCGGCATCGTGGTGGACGACGCGATCGTGGTGGTGGAGAACGTTGAGCGCAACATCGAGGCGGGGCTCACGCCGCGCGAGGCCACGTACAGAGCCATGCGCGAAGTGTCCGGGCCGATCATCGCGATCGCGCTGGTGCTGGTGGCGGTGTTCGTCCCGCTGGCCTTCATCAGCGGACTCACGGGGCAGTTCTACCGGCAGTTCGCGGTGACCATTGCGATCTCGACGGTGATCTCGGCGATCAACTCGCTGACGCTCTCGCCCGCGCTCGCCGCGCTGCTGCTCAAGGGTCACGACGAGCCCAAGGACGCGCTGACGCGCGGCATGGACCGCGTGTTCGGCTGGCTGTTCCGCGGCTTCAACAAGTTCTTCCATCGCGGCGCCGAGGCCTACAGCGGCGGCGTCAAGAACGTCATCTCGCGCAAGACGCTGATGCTGGTGATCTACCTCGCCCTCGTCGGCGTGACCTTCGGCCTCTTCAAGGCGGTGCCCAGCGGCTTCGTGCCGGCGCAGGACAAGCAGTACCTGATCGGCTTCGCCCAGCTGCCCGACGGCGCCACGCTCGACCGCACGGAAGAGGTGATCCATCGCATGGGCGAGATCACCAAGAAGAACCCGAACGTCGAGGACGCGGTCGCGTTCCCGGGCCTGTCGATCAACGGCTTCACCAACAGCTCGAACTCGGGCATCGTGTTCGCGACCTTGAAGCCCTTTGCCGAGCGCAAGCGCGCCGACCAGAGCGGCGGCGCAGTGGCGGGCCAGCTCAACCAGCAGTTCGCGGGCATCCAGGACGCCTTCATCGTGATGTTCCCGCCGCCGCCGGTGGCGGGCCTGGGCACCACGGGCGGCTTCAAGCTGCAGCTGGAGGACCGCGGCTCGGTCGGCTACGAGCAGATGGACGCCGCGGTGCAGGCCTTCATGGCCAAGGCGCGCCAGGCGCCCGAGCTCACGGGCATGTTCACCAGCTGGCAGGTCAACGTGCCGCAGCTCTATGCCGACATCGACCGCACCAAGGCTCGCCAGCTCGGCGTGCCCGTGCAGGACATTTTCGACACCATGCAGATCTACCTCGGCAGCCTGTATGCGAACGACTTCAACAAGTTCGGCCGCACGTACAGCGTGCGGGTTCAGGCCGATGCGCCATACCGCGCACGCGCCGAAGACGTGGGCCTGCTGAAGGTGCGCTCGAACTCGGGCGAGATGGTGCCGCTGTCGGCGCTGATGAAGGTGAACTCCAGCTTCGGCCCGGAACGCGCCATGCGCTACAACGGCTACCTCTCGGCCGACATCAACGGCGGCCCGGCGCCCGGCTTCTCCTCGGGCCAGGCGCAGGACGTGATCGAACGCATCGCGGCCGACACGCTGCCCAAGGGCGTGAGCTTCGAGTGGACCGAGCTGACGTACCAGGAAATCCTGGCCGGCAATTCGGCGGTGCTGGTGTTCCCGCTCGCGATCCTGCTGGTGTTCCTGGTGCTGGCGGCGCAGTACGAAAGCCTCACGCTGCCGCTGTCGATCATCCTCATCGTGCCGATGGGCCTGCTCGCGGCGATGACCGGCGTATGGCTCTCGGGCGGCGACAACAACGTGTTCACGCAGATCGGGCTGATCGTGCTGGTGGGCTTGAGTGCGAAGAACGCGATCCTGATCGTGGAGTTCGCACGCGAGCTCGAGTTCGCCGGTCGAACGCCGATCCAGGCCGCGATCGAAGCCAGCCGGCTGCGCCTGCGCCCGATCCTGATGACCTCGCTGGCCTTCGTGATGGGTGTGCTGCCGCTGGTGCTGGCGACCGGCGCCGGTTCGGAGATGCGCTCGGCCATGGGCGTGGCGGTGTTCGCCGGGATGATCGGCGTGACGGCCTTCGGCCTGTTCCTGACGCCGGTGTTCTACGTGACGCTGCGCCGGCTGACCGGCAACCGACCGCTCAAGCTGCATGGCCAGGTGCCGCACCTGGACGACAGCTTCGTCTCGGCCGACCACCCGGCGGCGGCGCCGCATGCGGCGGGCGGCGGCGGTGGCCTGCAGCCTGCACCGGCCTCGCCGCTCAAGTTGCATGAATAAAGAAGGTTGATCATGAAATCCGATTCGAAACTCTTCCGCCCCTGGCGCGCCGCGCTGCTGCCGCTGGTTGCCGCGCTGGTCCTGGTGGGCTGCGCAACGGCACCGGCGGAACTGCCGGCCTTCAACACGCCGGCCCAGTTCAAGGAACAGGCGGCGCCCCAGGCCGAGGGCACCTGGACGCGCGCGCAGCCGGCCGAGTCGCAGCCGCGCGGCGAATGGTGGCGCGCCTTCAACGACCCGGTGCTCGACACGCTGGTCCAGAAGGCCGCTGCCAACAACACCAGCATCCAGTCCGCGGCTGCGCGCCTGGCCGAGGCGCGCGCCGTGCTGCGCAGCACCGATGCCGATCGCGCGCCGCAGGTCGGGTTGGGCGCGGGCGCCAGCCGGCAGGCCGGCCTGGACCGCAACCAGAGCAACAGGCCCTCCACGCTGATCACGGCCGGCCTCGATTTCTCCTACGAGATCGATCTCTTCGGCCGCCTCTCGCGCGCCAGCGATGCGGCGCGGCTCGATGCCGAATCGCGCGAAGGCCTGCTGCAAAGCACGCGCCTGCTGGTCCAGGCCGAGACGGCCCAGGCCTACCTCTCGCTGCGCGCGCTTGACGCCGAACGCGCGCTGGTGCGCGAAACCGTCGGCGCCTACCGCGACACCCTGCGTCTCGTGCAGCGCCGCAACCAGGCCGGCGACCTGGCCGAACTCGACGTGGTGCGCGTCGAAACCGAAGTGGCGGCCACCGAATCCGAAGCGCTGACGCTGGACCGACGCCGTGCCGAGCTCGAACACGCGCTGGCGGTGCTGACCGGCGAGACGGCATCGAGCTTCGCGCTGGAGACGCAGGAGTGGTCGACCGCCTTGCCCACCATTCCGGCCGGCGTGCCGGCGACGGTGCTGACGCGCCGGCCCGACATCTCGGCCGCGCAGAAGGCCGTGTTCGCTGCGCAGTCCCGCGTCGGCGTGGCGCAGACCGCATGGTTCCCGAGCATTTCACTGACCGGCGGCGGCGGCTATGCTTCATCGGAAGCCAGCGACCTCTTCAAGTGGTCGGCGCGTTCCTGGGGCATCGGCGCGCTGCTCGCGTTGCCGCTCTTCGACGGCGGCCGGCGCGAGGCCGGCGTGCAGAGCGCCAATGCGCAGCTCGACGGTGCGCTCGCGAACTATCGGGCCCAGGTGCTCGGCGCCTTCAAGGACGTGGAAGACCAGCTCTCTTCGCTGCGCATCCTCGAGCAGCAGTCGGGCGTGCAGGGAAGGGCGGTCGCTTCGGCGAGCCGGGCCACCACGCTGTCGGATTCGCGCTACCGCAACGGACTGGTCAGCCAGCTCGACCTGCTCGACGCGCGCCGCCAGGAACTGCAGAACCGCCGGCAGGCGCTGCAAGTGCGATCGGCGCAGTACCAGGCGACGGTCGGGCTGGTCCGCGCGCTGGGCGGCAGCTGGGAAGTGCCTCAAGCCGTTGGCGCAGCGACGCCGGAGGCACCGGCGCAGATCGCGACCCGCTGAGTCAGCCGTCTGCGTCCGCTGCGGGCGCCGGCTGCGCATCGGCCAGCCGGCGCAGCGCCGCCGCTCCGAGCGCCAATGCGCTCGAGTAGCTCGCTTGCGGCGTAGCGGCCGACTTGAAGCGGCGGTAGAGCATCGCTTCGCCTGCCTCGTCGTCAAGCGCTTCGATCAGCACCCAGAAGAAATTGCCTTTCTCGCGCTCCTCCACCGTGAGCGCCATGTCGCGTATCGCGGGCATCAATCCACTCCCTCATTTGTCGATGCGAGGAGGCTACGAATCAATGAGGGTGTTTCACGCCGGCGCGCCCGAAAGCAAGGCGCCGAAGCGTGAAGGACTCCGCGAGCGGCCCGAATGGCTGGGGTCGTAGCGGACAATCCGCAGATGATTACAACAACCGCCAGAGCCCGTTGCGTCATGGTCCTCGGCACCACCAGCGGTGCCGGCAAGAGCTGGCTCGCAACCGCGCTGTGCCGCTGGTATGCGCGCCAAGGCTTCAGGGTGGCGCCGTTCAAGGCGCAGAACATGAGCAATAACGCACGCGTGGTCGCCGGCGGCGAGATCGGCAGTGCGCAATATTTCCAGGCGTTGGCGGCGGGAGCCGAGCCCGATGTGCGCATGAACCCGCTGCTGCTCAAGCCGGAGCGCGACACGCTGAGCCAGGTGGTACTGATGGGCCGCGTGAGCACCGAGTTGACGGCACTGCCGTGGCGCGGGCGCAGCGAACGCGTCTGGCCGCAGATTGCAGAGGCGCTCGACGAGCTGCGGGCCGAGAACGACGTGGTCGTGATTGAAGGCGCCGGTTCGCCGGCCGAGATCAACCTGATGGGGAGCGACATTGTCAACCTGCGCGTCGCCCGGCATGCGCAGGCGCGCTGCCTGCTGGTGACCGACATCGACCGCGGCGGCGCCTTCGCGCATCTCTACGGCACCTGGGCGCTGATGCCGGAGGCCGACAAGGCGTTGATCAAGGGCTTCGTGCTCAACAAGTTCCGCGGCGATGCCGCGCTGCTCGCGCCGGCGCCGCAACAGCTCGAAGCGCTCACGCGCATCCCGACTGTCGCGACGCTGCCGATGTGGTGGCAGCATGGGCTGCCCGAAGAAGACGGTGTCTTCGACGACCGCAGCGTCTCGTCCGGAGAGGTCACGCGCACCATTGCCGTCATCGCCTATCCGCGCATCAGCAACCTCGACGAATTCCAGCCGCTGAAGAACATCGCCGGCGTGCGCCTGCGCTGGGCGCGCAGCCCGGCCGACGTCGCCGGCGCCGACTGGATCGTGCTGCCCGGCTCGAAGAACACCAGCGGCGACCTGGCCTGGCTGCGCGCGCAAGGCCTGGACCGCGCGGTGGCCGCACATGCGGCAGCCGGCGGTGTGGTGCTCGGCGTCTGCGGCGGGCTGCAGATGCTGGGCGAGGCGCTGATCGATCCGCACGGTGTCGACGGCAATGGCCCCGGCCTCGGTCTGCTGCCCCTGGTCACCGTGTTCGCGGCCGACAAGACCGTGCAGCCGCGCGAGGCCCGCTTTGCCCAATTGACCGGCCCCTGGGCCGCGCTCTCCGATGTCGCCATGCGCGGCTACGAGATCCATCATGGCCAGACCGCGCCCCATGCCGCGATGGCCGCCGCCGGCGATCACGCGATGGCTGTCATGCCTGACGAGCTGGCCTGGCAGAACGCCGCCGGCAACGTGCTCGGGCTCTACCTGCATGGCCTGTTCGAGGACCCGGCCGCGCTGCACGCGCTCTTCGGCGTGGCCGCGCGCACGCTGGACAGCGTGTTCGACGGACTGGCCGACCAGATCGATTCCCACTTTGAACCGGGCGTGCTGCGCTCACTGATCGAATGATGCTTGAACTCCCTACCGCCCCGAAGCTCGACGACGCTGCGCTTGCTGCGCGACTTCAACATCAGATCGACAACAAGACCAAGCCGCTCGGTGCCTTGGGCCGGCTGGAGGCGCTGGCCTTGCGGCTAGGCCTGATCCTCGACAGCGAATCGCCTGTGCTCCAGGCGCCGCAGATGCTGGTCTGCGCGGGCGACCACGGCCTGGCTGCTCGCGGCGTGTCGGCCTATCCGAGCGACGTGACCTGGCAGATGGTCGAGAACTTTCTTGCCGGCGGCGCGGCCGTCAGCGTGCTGGCGCGGCAGCATGGGCTGGCGTTGACCGTGATGGACTGCGGCGTGCGGCACGACTTCGCGCCGCGTGATGGCTTGCGCATCCGCAAAGTTGCGCCGGGCACTGCCGATTCGTCCGCAGGAGCGGCCATGAGTGTCGCGCAGTGCGAGCAGGCGATCGCCAACGGCATCGCGCTCGTGCGCGAGCTGCCTGGCAACGCGCTGCTGCTGGGCGAGATGGGCATCGGCAATACCTCGGCCGCGTCGCTGCTGCTGGCGCGGCTCACGGGCCTGGACATCGATGCCTGCACCGGCAGCGGCACCGGCCTCGATGCCGACGGCCTGGCGCGCAAGCGCCGGCTGCTGCGCGAAGTGCTCGCGCTGCATGCCGACGCCGGCACGCCGCTGGCGGCGCTCGCAGCCTTCGGCGGCTTCGAGATCGCGACCCTGGTCGGCGCCGTGCTGCAGGCCGCGCACGAGCGGCGCGTGATCGTGGTCGACGGCTTCATCGCCAGCACCGCGGTGCTGGTGGCGCAGGCGCTGCGGCCCCACGTCGTGCAGCGCTGCGTGGCGGCACACGAATCGGCCGAGCCGGGCCATCGGCTGCTGCTGGATGCGCTCGGCCTCGATCCGCTGCTGCGCCTGGATCTTCGCCTCGGCGAAGGCTCCGGCGCCGCGCTCGCCTGGCCCTTGCTCGAATCCGCGTGCCGCATCCTGCGCGAGATGGCGAGCTTCGAGTCGGCCGGCGTTTCGCAGCGGGACAACACATGAACGGTGTGCGCCACTTCCTGCTGGCGCTGCAGTTCTTCACGCGCGTGCCCGTGACCGGGCGACTGGCCGGATGGGTGGGCTTCAGCCCGGCGATGCTGCGCGCCAGCGCCGCGCATTTTCCCGGCGTGGGCTGGCTGGTCGGCGCGGTGGGCGCGGGCGTGTTCCTGCTCGCGCAGGGGGGGCTGCCCGGCGTGGCAGGCGCTGCCGTTGCGGCGCTGCTGTCCACGGCTGCGACGGTTTGGATGACCGGCGCCTTTCACGAGGACGGCCTGGCCGACGTGGCCGACGGCCTCGGCGGCGCGTCCGATCGCGCGCGGGCGCTGGAGATCATGAAGGACTCGCGCATCGGCGCCTTCGGCGCGATCGCGCTGGTGCTGGCGCTGGGCCTGAAGATCGCGCTGCTCGCCGTGCTGGCGGGGCAGGGTGCGATGAGCGCAGCCACCGCGCTGCTCGGCGCGCATGTGCTGTCGCGGCTGGCGCCGCTGTTCCTGATCCGCTGGCTGCCCTATGTCGGCGACGAACGCGCGAGCAAGGCGAAGCCACTCGCCGATGCAATCGGCGGCGGGGCCTTGCTGGTGGGCGTGCTGTATGCGCTGCCGGCGGCGGCCCTGCTGCTGCTCGCACATCCGCCGCTGCAGGGCGCTGCAAGCCTGCTCGCATGCCTGCTCGGCGCGCTGTACATGGCGGCGCTGCTGTGGCGCCGGCTCCAGGGTTTCACCGGCGACGGGCTCGGCGCGACGCAGCAGGTCTGCGAGCTTGCGATCTACCTGGCGCTCGCCTGGCAGGCATGAAGCTCGGGCTCGTGCGCCACGCGCAGACCGACGCCGCGACCGGCCTGTGCTACGGCCGCAGCGATGTGGGGGTGGCGCCCGAAGCGATGCGCCTGCTGGCCGAACGCATTGCGCCGCAGCTTGCCGAAGGGATCGAAGAAATCGTCTGCTCTCCCTTGCAGCGCTGCGCCGGATTGGCGCAGGCGATTGCTGGGCTCCGGCCCGGCCTCGCAGTCCGCACCGATGCGCGCATCGCCGAGATGGATTTCGGCGCCTGGGAAGGCCGCAGCTGGTCGAGCATCGAGCGCGCCGAGTTCGACGCCTGGACCCGTAGCTTCGCCGATACGCGCGCGGGCGGCGACGGCGAAAGCACGCGCGCCTTCATGCAGCGGGTCGGCGAAGCTTTCGACGCCTGGCGCGAGAGCGGCCGCGATGCGCTGTGGATCACGCATGCCGGCGTGATCCGTGCGGTCTGGCTGCTGCGCGAGGGCGTGCGATGTGCCGAGCGCGCTGACCAGTGGCCCGCGCAGAGCATCGCGTTCGGCGAATACCTGACCGTCGAGCTGCCCTGATCAGGGCGCCGGCGTCTTCGGCTTGTAATCGCAGTACGGCGCCACCGCGCACTTCCAGCACATCGGCTTGCGCGCCACGCAGACATAGCGCCCGTGCAGGATCAGCCAGTGGTGCGCATGCAGCCGGAACTCGGGCGGCACGCGCTTCATGAGCTTCTGTTCGACTTCGAGCGGCGTCTTGCCCGGCGCCAGCCCGGTGCGGTTGCCGACGCGAAAGATGTGCGTGTCCACCGCCATCGTCGGCTCGCCGAAGGCCACGTTGAGCACGACGTTGGCGGTCTTGCGGCCCACGCCCGGGAGCGCCTCCAGCTCGGCGCGCGTGCGCGGAACCTCTCCGCCGTGCTGTTCGACCAGCATGCGGCAGGCCTCCAACAGGTGCTTGGCCTTGCTGCGGTAGAGCCCGATGGTCTTGATGTAGCTCTCCAACCCTTCGATGCCCAGGTCGAGGATCTCCTGCGGCGTGTTCGCGACCGGGAACAGCTTGCGCGTCGCCTTGTTGACGCCGACGTCGGTGGCCTGCGCCGACAGCAGCACGGCGGCCAGCAGCTCGAAAGGGGTCGTGTACTCGAGTTCGGTTTCGGGCTCGGGGTTGGCTGCCTGCAAGGTGGCGAAAAAGGGCGTGATCTCTGTTTTTTTCATCGTGGCGCGCAGTGTAGGGTTCTCTTTTCCGAACTTGGCGACAATGGCGGGCGTCACTCCATTTGCAGAAGGTTGCCATGCAATTCGCCACCCGCCTCGACAACGTCGAAACCTCCGCCATCCGCGAACTCTTCAAGCTCCTGGGCAAGCCCGGCATCATCAGCTTCGCGGGCGGCTTTCCCGACAGCGCCATGTTCGACGTCGAAGGCCTGAAGGAAGCGAGCGCCAGGGCGCTGGCCGAGGAGCCGGGCGGTGCCTTGCAGTACGGCGCGACCGAGGGCTACGAACCGCTGCGCACGCAGCTCAGCGCCTTCATGAAGAACAAGGGCGTGCAGGTCGATCCCAGCGGGCTGATCGTGACCACCGGTAGCCAGCAGGCGCTGGACCTGCTCGGCAAGACCCTGATCTCGCCCGGCGACAAGGTGATCGTCGAGGGCCCGACCTTCCTCGCCACCATCCAGTGCTTCCGCCTCTACGGCGCGCAGCTGATCAGCGCGCCCATCGATGCCGACGGCGTCGATGTCGACAAGCTCGAGCAGTTGATCGCCGAGCACAAGCCCAAGTTCGTCTACCTGATCCCGACCTTCGGCAACCCGAGCGGCGCGATGCTGAGCCTGGCGCGGCGCAAGAAGGTGCTGGAGCTGGCGGTGAAGTACCAGACGCTGATGGTGGAGGACGACCCTTACGGCGACCTGTACTTCGGCAAGGCGCCGCCGCCCTCGATCATGTCGCTCACCCGCGAAGTGCCGGGCAGCCGCGAGCTGGTGGCGCACTGCGGCAGCCTCAGCAAGGTGCTGAGCCCGGGCCTGCGCATCGGCTGGATGATCGCGCCGGCCGAGCTGCTTGCGAAGGCCACCATGTGCAAGCAGTTCAGCGATGCGCACACCAGCACCTTCGCACAGGCGACGGCCGCGCAGTACCTGAAGAGCGGCCGCATGCCTGACACGCTGGCGCACGTGCGCAAGGTCTATGGCGAGCGGGCCCAGGCCATGGGCGCGGCGCTCAAGCGCGAGCTCGGCGACGCGATCGCCTTCGAGCAGCCGGGCGGCGGCCTGTTCTTCTGGGCCCGGCTCACCGGCGCCAACGGCAAGCTGGCCGATGCCAACGTGCTGGCCCAGCGCGCGATCGAGAAGCTGGTGGCCTTCGTGCCCGGCGCGCCTTTCTTTGCCGAGAAGCCCGATGTCGCGACGCTGCGCCTGAGCTTTGCGACCGCCAACGTGGAGAAGATCGAAGAGGGTATCGCGCGGCTCGGCGCCGCGCTCTGAAGCTCAGCGCCGCGCGTCGGAGAGCTTCAGGCCATAGCGCTGCCCGGCGTCCTCGAGCGACGGCGCGATCGAAGGGTGCAGGCGCACGCCCTGGTCGAGCTGCTCGGCGCGCCGCTGCAGCCCGCGTTCTCCAGGCACGCGCACCGGCCTGGCCGCATCGATCGGTGCATTGCCGCGGCACTGCATGGCCAAATGGTCCATCTGCCGCAGGAACTCCGCCTTGCCGCCGAAGGCCTGCAGGTCGTGCAGCGTGAGGTGCACGGTCGCGCCCCAACCCTCGCGCGCGTCGGCACGGCCATGGCCTGCGAGGCCAGCGGTCAGCGCCTCCACCAGCAGCGCCAGGCCGTAGCCCTTGTGGCCGTGGCTCAGGCCGCCGACCGGCAGCAGCGTGCCGGGCGGCTGGGCGAACAGCACTGCAGGGTCCCTGCTCGGGCGGCCCTGTGCGTCGACCAGCCATTCCTCGTCGAACAGCTCGCCGGCCGCGCGCTTGCGGTTGCTCATGCCGTTGGTGGTGATGGAGGCCGAGATATCGACCATCACGCCGCCTTCGCTGAGCGGGAAGCCCAGCGCCAGCGGATTGGGCGTGAACACCGCCTGCGTGCCGCCGAAGGGCGCGACGCTGGCCGCGTTCGGGTCGGAGCAGGCGAGCACCAGCAGCATGTCTTCTTCGAGCGCGCGCAGCAGGTAGACCGCCAGGCAGGCGATGTGGTGGCTGCGGCGGATCACGAGCGAGGCGGTGCCCAGCTCGCGGGCGCGCGGCAGCAGCAGATCCAGGCCCTGGTGCACCAGCCAGGGGCCGGGCAGGCGCTGGCCGTCCCACAGTACGGCGGCGGGGCGGTCGGAAACGACGAGCGGTGCGCCCTCGCGCTTCATCGTGCCGGCCTCGAGTTCTTTCACATAGCCGGCCAGGAGCGCGAGGCCGTGGGTGTCGTGGCCCAGCAGGTCGCCTTGCACCAGCGTATCGGCCACGGTCCGCGCCATGGCTTCGGCCAGGCCGGCATGCTGCAGCAGTTGCACGGCGAATCGGGTGAGGGCGGCGGCGTCGTAGCGGATGGAGGTGTCGTTCATGGGTTTCAGGTGGCTGCAGCGAGTTGCATCCGTCGCCGCTGGCGCCGCCAGGCCATGGCGCCCGAGCCGACCCAGACGAGGAGCGTGAAGATCGCCAGGCCGGCGGCGATCGGGCGCTCGACGAAGGGCAGCCAGCTGCCGTCGGACTTGATCATCGAGGTGATGAAATTCTCCTCGAGCATCTTGCCCAGCAGCATGCCGAGGATGGCGGGCGCGACGGGGAAGCCGTTTTCTTCCAGCAGCCAGGCCGCGACGCCGAAGCCCAGCAGGATCCAGAGGTCGAAGAGCGCGTTGTTGATGGCGAAGGAACCCACCAGGCAGAACACCAGGATGATCGGCATCAGCACGTTGCGCGGCAGGCGCAGGATGCGCGCCGAGGCCTTGATGCAGGCCCAGCCCAGCGGCAGCATCAGCAGGTTGGCGAGGATGAAGACGATGAACACCGCATAGACGCTCTGCGGGTTGTTCATGAAGATCATCGGCCCGGGGTTCATGTTCTTCATGTAGAGCACGCCGATCACGATGGCGGTGATCGAGTCGCCGGGAATGCCGAACACCAGCGCCGGAACCCAGGCGCCGGCGAGGGCGCTGTTGTTGGCGGCGCCGGCCTCGACCAGGCCTTCGGGGTGGCCGGTGCCGAACTTCTCCGGCTCCTTCGAGAGCTTCTTGCTCATCGCGAAGGACATCCAGGCCGCGATGTCGGCGCCGGCGCCGGGCAGGATGCCTACGGCCGTGCCCAGCACGCTGCCGCGCAGGGTCTGCTTGGCGTACTTCCTCATCAGGCCGCCCATGCCGGCGAAGACCGAGCCGATCTGCTTGGTGAAGCTGCCGATGTGGTCCGTGGTCAGCGTGAAGCGCAGGATCTCCGAGATGGCGAACATGCCGATCATGGCCGGGATCAGGCTCAGGCCGCCCAGCAGGTCCGCGCTGCCGAAAGTGAAGCGCGGATGCCCCGCCGGGTTTTCGAGTCCCACGCAGCCCATCAACAGGCCGAGGAACAGCGTGATGAGTCCCTTGAGCGGCGTCTCGCTGGTGATGAAGACCGCGCAGGTCAGGCCCAGCACGACGAGCCAGAAGTATTCGAAGGAGCTGAACTTGATCGCGACCTCGGCCAGCGCCGGCGCGGCGACGATCAGCACCGCAGTGCCGAACAAGCCGCCGATGCATGAGAACACCAGGCCGATGCCGAGCGCGGTCTCGCCGTGGCCCTTGCGTGTCATGGCGTACGACTCGTCGGTGTAGGCGGCCGAGGCCGGCGTGCCCGGGATGCGAAGCAGCGCGCCGGGAATGTCGCCCGCGAAGATCGCCATCGCGGTGGCGGTGACGATCGCCGCGATGGCGGGCACCGGCGGCAGGAAGAAGGTGATGGGCACCAAGAGCGCAGTGGCCATGGTGGCGGTGAGCCCCGGCACGGCGCCGACGAACATGCCGAACAGGCCCGACAGCAGCATCACGACCAGCACGGTCGGCGTCGCGACCATCTGCATGGCCAGCCAGACGGAATCCATCAGGGGTGCTCCTTACCAGGCCCAGCGTTGAAGAACACCCCAGGGCAGTGGCACCTTGAGCAGCTTGTAGAAACAGGCGTGGATCACCAGCGTCGCGACGATGGCCACGGGCATGGCCAGGCGCGGCCGCACGCCGCAGGCCCACTGCAGCACGAAGAGCACCAGCACGCTGCACAGCACGAAGCCCAGCTTCTCCGACAGCAGGATGTAGAACACCATGCCGGCGACGGCGAGCACGAAGGCCGCCAGATGGCGCGTGGAACGCATGCCCTCGCCGAGCCGAAGCCACGGCTGGTGTGCCCGCAGGCCCTGCCACATTAGCACCGCTGACGACAGCGCGAGGCCGCAGGCGACGAGTCCCGGAAAGACAGCGGGCCCGTAGTTCTGGCCGGCCGCAGGCGGAAAGCCCTGGATGTGCCAGAGCACGGCCAGGGCCAGCGCCAGCAGCACGCCGCCGATCAGGCTGTCATGGATGCGCATCGGGCGCTTATTTGGCGATGCCCACTGCCTTCATCGCGACGGCGAAGCTGGCGTCCTTCTCGGCCATGAACTTGGCGAACTCGCCCCGGTCGGCGTAGAGCGCGCCGAAGCCGCGCGAGGCGAGGAAATCCTGGTAGCCCTTGCCGTCGAAGATCTTCTTGAGCGTGGCCGCGAGCCGTTCGCTGACGTCCGCAGGCAGCCCCTTCGGACCGGCGATGCCGCGCCAGGCGCCGGCATTCCACATCTTCCCCGAAGCATCGGTGTAGAGCGGCACATTGGGAAAGATGGCGTCGGGCTTGGAGCCAAGCAGGACCAGCGGGCGCACCTTGCCGGCGTCGATGAGCGAGCGTGCCTCGGGCAGCGAACACGACACCACGTCGACGCCGCCGGCCATCAGGTCCTGCAGCCCGGGCGCAGCGCCCTGGCTTGGCACCCAGGCGATCGCATTGCCGGGCAGCTTATTGTCGACCAGCCATTGCGCGAGGCCCAGGTGCCAGATCCCGCCCTGGCCGGTGCCGCTGGCCTTCAGCTTGCCGGGGGTGGCGCGCGCGGCATCGAGCAGCTCCTTGGCGCTCTTGATCGGCGAATCGCTGCGCACGAAGACCGCGTTGGCATCGAAGTTCATCAGCGCGAGCGGCGTGTAGTCGGTGCCCGAGAGCTGGGTCAGGCCGGCGTGGCGCATCATGCCGATCTCGACCGTGATGATGCCCAGGGTGTAGCCGTCGGGCGCGGCCGAGGCGATGGCCTGGTGGCCGACCACGCCGCTGCCGCCCGTGCGGTTGACTACGTTGATCGGCTGCTTGAGCTCCTTCTCGAGCTCGGCCGCGATGATGCGGGCCACGGCATCGGTGCCGCCGCCGGCGCCCCAGGGCACGATCAGCGTGATCGGGCGCTCGGGATAGGCCGCATGGGCGAGCCCGGGAAAGACCACGGCGGCAACGGCTGCACCCATGGCAGCGAGGGACTGGCGGCGCTTCATCTCGTCTCCTTCGTTGTTGGAAGGCCATTCAAGCACCCAAGGCGCCGGCCGCGAAACTGAAGATAACCCTAGGACATCGCAAGCGGCTTTTGCCGTAGGGAGAAACCGGTTTCTGGCAGCGCCTCAGCGCAGCACTTCCAGCAGCCGGTCGAGCCCGCCGTGGTCGATGGCCACCATCGCCTGTTCGCGTACCTTGGGTTTGGCGTGGTAGGCCACCGACAGGCCGGCCTCGGCCATCATCGGCAGGTCGTTGGCGCCGTCCCCGACGGCGATGGTTTCGCCCGGCGAGATGCCGAGCAGGGAAGCGACCTCGAGCAGCGTGCGGCGCTTCTCGGCGCCGTCGCAGATGTCGCCCCACGACTGCATCACCACGCGGCCGGTGAGCCGGCCGTCGGCCTCGTCGAGCAGGTTGGAGCGCGCGAAATCGAGGCCAAGCCGATCCTTCACGCGGTTGGCGAAGAAGGTGAAGCCGCCCGAGACCAGCAGCACCTTGAGGCCGGCCGCCTTGCACGCCGCGACCAGTTCCGCCGCGCCGGGGTTGAGCCGCAGGCGCTGGTCGTAGACCTGCTGCAGCGCATCGACCGGCACGCCCTGCAGCAGGGCTACGCGACGGCGCAGGCTCTCCTTGAAGTCCTTGATCTCGCCGCGCATCGTGGCCTCGGTGATGGCCGCGACCTCGGCCTTCTTGCCCACCGCATCGGCGATCTCGTCGATGCACTCGATGTTGATCAGCGTCGAGTCCATGTCGAAGGCGACCAGCTTGAAGTCGGCCAGAGCGAGCGGCGGCGTGATGCCGCGCACGGCGAGGCCCGGGGAGATTTCTTTTGCGCTCATGCGACCACCGCTTCCTGTTGTACCTTGGGTTGTCCAAGGCTGCGCAGCACGTCGCGCACCATCTGGGCCCGCTCCTTGGGCTCCTTGAGTTCGCGTTCGATGCGCAGCTTTTCGTTGCCTGCGAGCTTGATGTGCTTGTTCTTCTGGATCAGGGCGATGATGTTCATGGCGTCGACCGGCGGGTCCTTCTTGAAGGTGATGTGAATCACGCCCGGAGCGGCGTCGACCTTGACCACACCGTAGGGCCGCGCCAGCACGCGCAGCCGGTGCACATCGATCAGCGTCTGCGCCTGCGGCGGCAGCTTGCCGAAGCGGTCCACGATTTCTTCCAGCAGCGTATCGATCTGGTCGGAGGTCTTCGCGGTCGCGAGCTTCTTGTAGAAGGACAGGCGCAGGTGTACGTCGCCGCAATAGTCCTCGGGCAGCAGGGCCGGCGCGTGCAGATTGATCTCGGTGGTCACCGACAGCGGCGCGAGCAGGTCGGGCTCCTGGCCGGCCTTGAGCGAGCGCACCGCCTCGGCCAGCATCTCGTTGTAGAGCTGGAAGCCGATCTCCATCATGTTGCCGCTCTGGTTCTCGCCCAGCACTTCGCCGGCGCCGCGGATCTCGAGGTCGTGCATCGCGAGGTAGAAGCCGGAGCCGAGCTCTTCCATCTGCTGGATGGCGTCGAGCCGCTGCGCGGCCTGCTTGGTCAGGCCCTCGGTGTCGGGCACCATGAGGTAGGCGTAGGCCTGGTGGTGGCTGCGGCCGACGCGGCCGCGCAGCTGGTGCAACTGGGCCAGGCCGAACTTGTCGGCGCGGCTCATCACGATGGTGTTGGCGCTCGGCACGTCGATGCCGGTCTCGATGATGGTGGAGCACAAGAGCAGGTTGTAGCGCTGCGCCACGAAGTCCCGCATCACGCGTTCGAGCTCGCGCTCGGGCATCTGGCCGTGGGCGACGGCGATGCGCGCCTCGGGCAGGATCTGCTCGAGCTTCTGGCGCCGGTTCTCGATGGTTTCGACCTCGTTGTGGAGGAAGTAGACCTGCCCGCCGCGCTTCAGCTCGCGCAGCACGGCTTCGCGGATCACGCCGGTGCCCTCGTTGCGCACGAAGGTCTTGATCGCGAGCCGCCGCTGCGGCGCGGTGGCGATCACGCTCAAGTCGCGCAGGCCCTCGAGCGCCATGCCCAGCGTGCGCGGGATCGGGGTGGCCGTGAGCGTGAGCACGTCGACCTCGGCGCGCATGGCTTTCATCGCCTCCTTGTGGCGCACGCCGAAGCGGTGTTCCTCGTCGATGATCAGGAGGCCGAGGTTTTTGAACTTGACCGATTGCGAGAGCAGCTTGTGCGTGCCGATCACGATGTCCACGCTGCCGTCGGCCAGGCCCTTGGCGGCCGCATTGATCTCCTTGGTCGAGCGGAAGCGGCTCATCTCGGCCACCTTGACCGGCCACTTGCCGAAGCGGTCCATCAGCGTCTGGTAGTGCTGCTCGGCCAGCAGCGTGGTGGGCGCCAGGAAGGCGACCTGCTTGCCGCCGGTGACGGCGATGAAGGCGGCGCGCAGCGCGACCTCTGTCTTGCCGAAGCCGACGTCGCCGCAGACCAGCCGGTCCATCGGCTGCGGCGAGATCATGTCGTGGATGACCGCGTGGATGGCGGCCTTCTGGTCGGCCGTCTCGTCGAAGCCGAAGTCGTTGGCGAACACCTCGTAGTCGGCGGCCGAGAAGCGGAAGGCGTGGCCTTCGCGCGCCGCGCGGCGGGCGTAGATGTTGAGGAGCTCCGCGGCGGAGTCGCGCACCTGCTCGGCGGCGCGGCGCTTGGCTTTTTCCCACTGGCCGGAGCCCAGCTTGTGCAGCGGCGCCTCGTCTGCGCTGACGCCGGTGTAGCGGCTGACCAGGTGCAGTTGGGAGACCGGCACGTAGAGCGTGGCCTTGTCGGCGTACTCCAGGTGCAGCATCTCCTGCAGCAGCGGCTTGCCCTCGGCATCGGTGCCCTGGCCGAGATCCATGTGCACCAGGCCGCGGTAGCGCCCGATGCCGTGGGCCGAATGCACCACCGGGTCGCCGATCGCGAGCTCGCTCAGGTCCTTGATCAGCGCCTCGACGTCGCTGACCTGCTCCTGCTTCTTGTTGCGGCGACGGGTGGCCGGCGCGGTGGCGAAGAGCTCGGTCTCGGTGACGAAGTCGATGCCTTGTTCGCGCCAGGCGAAGCCGGCGACCAGCGCGCCTGTCGCGATGCCGATCTTCTCGTCGGGCGAGGCCTCGAACTCCGCGAGCGTGTCGAAGGCCGGCGGGGCGACGCCGCTGGCGCGCAGAAAGTCGAGCAGGCTCTCGCGCCGGCCGTCGCTCTCGGCGATCAGCAGTACGCGGTGCGGCGTCGTGCGGATGTGCTCCTTGAGCTTGACCAGCGGGTCGTCGGCGCCGCGCACGACGGCGAAGGGGGGCAGCAGGTCGAACTCGGCGTAGGGCGTGTCGGACGTGGCCTCGCCCCGCACCGCCAACTGCGCCAGCGGCTTGGCGCGCTGGTAGAACTGCTCGGCATTCAGGAACAGCGCTTCCGGGGGCAGGGCGGGACGCTCCGGATCGCCGCGCACCAATCGATAGCGCTCGCCGGTGTCCTGCCAGAAATGCTGAAAGGCGGGCTCGAGCTCGCCGTGCAGCACCACCGTGGCATCGGCGCCGAGGTAGTCGAACACCGTCGCCGTCTCTTCGAAGAAGAGCGGCAGGTAGTACTCGATGCCGGCGGTGGCGACGCCATTGCCCATGTCCTTGTAGATGCGGCTGCGCGTGGGGTCGCCCTCGAGCAGCTCGCGCCAGCGGCTGCGAAAGCGCGCGCGGGCGTCGTCGTCCATCGGGAACTCGCGGCCGGGGAGCAGGCGAACCTCGGGCACCGGGTAGAGGCTGCGCTGGGTGTCGGGGTCGAAGTTGCGGATCGAGTCGATCTCGTCGTCAAACAGGTCGACGCGGAAGGGCATCGGCGAGCCCATCGGGAAGAGGTCGATCAGGCCCCCGCGGACCGCGTACTCGCCGGGGCTTACGACCTGCGTCACGTGGCTGTAGCCGGCCAGCGTGAGCTGGGCCTTGAGCTTGGATTCCTCGAGCTTCTGCCCGCTCTTGAAATGGAAGGTGTAGCCGGCCAGGAAGGCGGGCGGCGCGAGGCGGTAGAGCGCCGTGGTGGCCGGCACCAGCACCACGTCGGCCTCTTTCTGGCTGATGCGCCAGAGCGTGGCGAGCCGCTCGCTGATCAGGTCCTGGTGGGGCGAGAAGTTGTCGTAGGGCAGGGTCTCCCAGTCCGGGAAGAGGGCGCAGCGCAGCTCGGGTGCGAAGAAGGCGATCTCGTCGATCAGCCGCTGCGCGTCGTTCGCGTCGGCGGTGAAGACCGCGGTGGCACGGCCCGCCGCCTTCTCGCGTTCGGCCAATTGGGCCAGCAGCAGCGCGTCGGCCGACAGCGGGGGGCGGGGCAGCGTGAAACGCTTGCCTGCGGTGAGTTGGGGGAGGTCCATGAAGTGTTGGAGAAATGCAGAACACCCCGCGCCGGTCGGCGAGGGGTGTGACGGCCGATTCTAGAATGGCTGCCTTTTTGCCGCTCGTGCCTCGACTCCCATGATCGCTTCCCGTCTTTTCGTGTTGATCCCCTGTGCGGGCTCGGGCAACCGCGCGGGCGGCACGGGGCCCAAGCAATACCAGCGCATCGCCGGCCGGCCGATGGTGCGCCACACGCTCGACGCGTTCCGCGCGCTGGCGGGGCGCTTTGCGGGCATTGCGCTGGTGGTGTCGCCGGAGGATCGCGAGGTCTCGGCCGCCTTGCCGCGTTTCCCGGCCGAGGGAGAACATCTGCTGCACGTGGGCGGCCCGACGCGCGCCGCCACCGTGCGCAACGGCCTCATGGCACTGCGACAGCTCGGCGCCGGTCCGCACGATTGGGTGCTGGTGCACGATGCCGCGCGCTGCCTGGTCACGCCGACGCAGATCGAAGCGCTGATCGCCGCCTGCGAGCACGACGCCGTCGGCGGCCTGCTGGCGCACCGCCTGCCGGACACGCTCAAGGTCGCTTCGCCCGACGGCCGCGTGGCAAGCACGCTGACCCGCGCCGACAAGTGGCTGGCCCAGACGCCGCAAATGTTCCGCATCGGCATGCTGCTCGATGCGCTGGAGCGCGCCGGCGATGCGGTGACCGATGAAGCCGGCGCGATCGAGGCGATCGGCCTCGCGCCGCTCCTGGTGCCGGGCAGCGCGCAGAATTTCAAGCTGACCTATGCCGAGGACTTCGCGCTGGCCGAGGCGGTTCTGCACAGCCGGCGCGTCGCACAGCCATGACCGCTTTCAATGTTCGTGTCGGCGAGGGCTGGGACGTCCATCAGCTGGTGGCGGGCCGCAAGCTGATCCTGGGCGGCGTCGAGGTACCGCACAGCACCGGCCTGCTCGGCCATTCGGATGCCGATGTGCTGCTGCATGCGATCACCGATGCGCTGCTCGGCGCAGCCGGACTCGGCGACATCGGCCGGCACTTTCCCGACACCGATCCGCAGTTCCGCGGCGCTGACTCCGCCGCGCTGCTGGCCGAGGCCGCGCGCCGCGTGCGTGCGGCGGGCTGGCAGATCGGCAACGTCGACAGCACCGTGGTCGCGCAGGCGCCCAAGCTCGCGCCGCACATCCCGGCCATGTGCGCGCGCATCGCGGCCGCGCTCGAGATCTCGGTCGACCAGGTCAATGTGAAGGCGAAGACGGCCGAGAAGCTCGGCCCGGTCGGGGAGGGCCGGGCGATGGAAGCGCGCGCCGTCGCGCTGCTTCACCGCTGAAGAACAAGCTCACCCCCAGGCTTCGCGCACTTCGTGTCGCTACGCCGACCCCCTCGCCGGGGGCAACACCAGCGGCCCGGCAAAGCTGGTTCCGCGGTGTTCCCCGAAACGGGCGCTACTTGACCGCCGGTACTTCGGGCTTGACCGCAGCGGCGCGCGGCATGCGGATGTGGGCTGCGAGGCCTCGGCCCGGCGTGCTGGTGAGCGCGAAGGTGCCGCCCATGCGCTCGATGTTCTTGGTCACGATCGACAGGCCCAGCCCCGCGCCCGCGGCCGAGGTGCGTGCCACGTCGCCGCGGAAGAAGGGCTTGCTCAGCTGCGAGAGCAAGGCGGGCGCGACGCCGGCGCCGTGGTCGCGCACCTTGATGAGCACCGCGTCGTTGTGCGCCTGCGCCTGGATCGCGACGTCGGCAACGCCGGTGGACGGCGTCTTGCCGTAGCGGCGCGCGTTCTCGATCAGGTTCGAGATCACGCGTTGGAGCTCGACCTCGTCGGCCATCACGCGCAGGTCGGCCGGCACGTCCACCGTGATGCGGATGTCTTCGTGGTCCTGCACCGCGTAGGTACAGGCATCGATCACGTCGCGCAGCAGCACCGGCTTGAAGTCGACGTGGTCGGGGCGCGCGTAGTCGAGGAACTTGTCGATGATGGCGTCGAGCTGCGCGATGTCGGCCGCCATGTGGTCGCGCGCGTCCTCGTCGGTCACGCTCATCTCGGTTTCGAGCCGAAGGCGCGCGAGCGGCGTGCGCAGGTCGTGCGAGATGCCGGCCAGCATCACGGCGCGGTCCTGCTCGATCTTGGCGAGCTGGTCGGCCATGCGGTTGAAGCCGACGTTGACCGCCCGGATCTCGTTGGTGCGCGCGCGTTCGTCGAGCCGGTGCGCTTCGTACTCGCCTTCGCGCACCTGCATGGTGGCCCGCGACAGCTGCTTGAGCGGCAGGTTGATGAGGCGCGTGATCAGGGCCGCGCCGGCCAGCGACAGCATCATTGTTGTCACCAGCCAGACCAGCCAGGTGCGCCCGCCCAGCCGCGTGAAGCGCGTGGGGTCGAGCAGCAGCCAGTACATGTCGCTCTCGATCGTGAATCCGATCCAGAGCCCGGGCTCGTCATTGACGCGGCTGGCCACCGTCGTGCCTTCTCCGAGGCGGTCGATCAGCTCCTCGGTCACTCGCTGGTCGAGCGCCCCGGTGGTGTAGGGGACGAAGCGGTCGTTCGGCTCGCGCGGCAGGATGCGCACGCCTTCCTGGTCGGCCAGGGTCTTGATCAGCGACACGCGCGTGATGGCATCGGAATACACCAGCGCCGCCCGCGTGAGATTGACGAGCGACGCGATCTGGTGTGCGGTCTGGATGGCGCGCGGCTCGTACTCGAGCGCCCGGAAAGTCTGCAGCCAGGCCACCGTGCAGCCGATCAGAAGCAGCACCAGCAGGAAGAAGGTGCGCCAGAAGAGGCTGAGGCCGAGTTGCAGCCTGGGGCGGCGCCTGGACTGGCCCAGGCCCTCCAGCGGGCTCGGCAAGGTGACCTGGGGGCCGTCTTCGCCGAAAGGGCTGGGCTGTGTCGTCTTGGGGCCGAGGGTGGCGGCCACGAGCGTCAGCGCTTCAGGTCGTGCCGTCCGGCACGAACACGTAGCCGACGCCCCAGACCGTCTGGATGTAGCGCGGCGCCGCGGCATCGGATTCGACCAGCTTGCGCAGGCGCGAGATCTGCACGTCCAGGCTGCGGTCGAAGGGTTCGAACTCGCGGCCGCGCGCCAGCTGGGCCAGCTTTTCGCGCGACAACGGCTGTCGCGGATGCCGCACCAGCGCCTTCAACATGGCGAACTCACCGGTGGTCAGCGAGAGTTCCTCGCCGTCCTTCTTGAGCGTGCGCGAGCCGAGGTCGAAGCTGAAGGGGCCGAAATTCACGGTTTCGTTGTCGGTCGAGGGCGCGCCGGGCGCCTCGAGCGGCGGGCGGCGGCGCAGCACCGCATGCACGCGCGCCAGCAGCTCGCGCGGGTTGAAGGGCTTGCCCAAGTAGTCGTCGGCGCCGACCTCGAGACCGACGATGCGGTCCACATCCTCGCCCTTGGCGGTGAGCATGATGATCGGCGTGCGGTCGTTGGCGGCGCGCAGGCGGCGGCAGACCGAGAGACCATCTTCGCCGGGCATCATCAGGTCGAGCACGATCAGGTCGACCGTGTCGCGCAAAAGTATGCGGTTGAGGGCCTTGCCGTCTTCCGCAACGATGACCTCGAAACCTTCCTGGGTCAGGTAGCGGCGCAGCAGGTCGCGGATGCGGGCGTCGTCATCGACGATGACGATCTTGTCTGTGCGGGCGGGAGCTTGATTCATTTCTACAACGCTGAATTTGTAACAACGCCGATTCTGAAGCCGTTAGGAGCCCATTGAGCCGCTTTTCATAATGCTTTGACACTAAGTTACAAAACTTGCGGGAGCTCGCCGTCCAGACGTCTGCGCCATGCGCAGGGGTGGCACAGTGACTTTGCCCCCCTGACTCAGCATCATGAAATCGACTGTACTCGCGTTGACTGTCTTGCTCGCTTGCTCCTCGGCTCCCTCCGGGGCCGAACCCTGGGGATTCCTGCCGGTGAGCGATCTGCGGCGCAATGAGGTGCGCGACGCTGTGGAAGCTCACCGGGCTGCCAAGCGCGAGGAGGTGCGGCGCCAGGAAGCAGCGGCCGGCCGCCGTCTAACGGCCGCCGAACTGGCCGAGTTGCGGCAGCAGGTGCGCCAGCAATCGACACCGCGACAGGACGTCGTCCACTCGGCAGAATCGCAGCCGGCTGAGCGGATGACGCCCTTGCCCTCGTCGACAGGCAGGGTGATGGTGGCGCCGCGCAGCCTGCGCCCGTGAGCGGGCCCCCTTGCGGGCTCGATGCTTTTTCTCTTTTCTCCACTTGGGTTTCATTGCCTTGAACAACAAGAATGTCAGACGAATCGCGGCCTGTGCCGTGTTGATGATGAGCGCCGGCGCCGCCATGGCCCAGGTCGCGCCCTGGGCGCCGCCGCAGAACGTACTGCAGCTGTCGGCCACGGGAACGGTCGAAGTGCAGCAGGACCTGCTGAGCATGACGCTCAGCACCACGCGCGATGCGGCCGACGCCGCGACGGTGCAGGCGCAGCTGAAGACTGCGCTCGACGCTGCCCTGACCGAGGCGCGCAAGAACGCGCAGCCGGGCCTGCTGGACGTGCGCACCGGGAATTTCAGCCTCGTGCCGCGCTACACGCGCGACGGCAAGCTCACCGGCTGGCAGGGCACGACCGAGCTGGTGCTGGAAGGCAAGGACTTTCCGCGCATCACGCAGACGGCGGGTCGCGTCTCCACGCTCACGGTGGGCGGCATCGGTTTCGGCCTGAGCCGCGAGCAGCGCGCCAAGGTGGAGGCCGAGGCGCAAACGATCGCGATCGAGAACTTCAAGCAGAAAGCGGGCGAGTTGGCCAAGGGCTTCGGCTTCGGCGGCTACACCTTGCGCGAAATCTCGATCAACGCCAATCAGGGCGGGCCGATCCGGCCGCGCATGATGGCGGCGGAGGCGTCGTCGAAAATGAACTACGACGCGGCGGTGCCGGTCGAGGCCGGCAAGACCAGCGTCGTCGTCAACGTTTCGGGCTCGGTGCAGCTGAAATAGTTGGTCGCCGCCGGGCCGCCCCAAGGCGGCCGCCTATTTTATTGGGCGGTCCAGCCGCCGTCGACCTGCCAGGCGACGCCGCGGACTTGATCTGCTGCCGGCGAGCACAGGAACACTGCAAGCCCGCCCAGCTGTTCCACCGTGGTGAACTGCAGCGAAGGCTGCTTCTCGCCCAGCAGATCGTTCTGCGCCTGCGTGATCGAAATGCCTTCGCGTGCCGAGCGGTCGTCGATCTGCTTCTGGACCAGCGGCGTCAGCACCCAGCCGGGGCAGATCGCATTGCTCGTGATGCCGGTGGTCGCGGTTTCGAGCGCCACCGCCTTGGTGAGGCCGACGATGCCGTGCTTTGCCGCCACGTAGGCGGATTTCTGGGCCGAGGCCACGAGGCCGTGCGCCGAGGCGATGTTGATGATGCGGCCCCAGTTGGCTTCGCGCATGGCGGGCACGGCGAGGCGGGTGGTGTGGAAAGCGCTCGTGAGGTTGATCGCGATCACGGCATCCCAGCGCTCCACCGGAAAGTCCTCGACCTTCGCGACGTGCTGGATGCCGGCGTTGTTGACGAGGATGTCGACGCGGCCGAACTTTTCGGCTGCGACTTTCATCATCTCTTCGATCTGCGTCGGCTGGCTCATATCGGCGCCGTGGTAGCCGACCCTCACGCCGAGCGCTTCGATCTCCGCCCTCGGCTTGTCGGCATCGCCGAAGCCGTTGAGCACGATGTTGGCGCCTTCTTGCGCCAGCGCCTTCGCGATACCGAGGCCGATGCCACTGGTGGACCCCGTGACAAGCGCGGTTTTGCCTTTGAGCATGATGGTCAATCTCCGGATGAATTAGGATGCAACGAGACAATTATCTTCATCGCGACTTCCCCCTGTTTCATGACCGAGCCTGCTCTCCATCACGCTACCCGGGAGGGAGCGACCGAGTGAAGCGCGAACAGCCCAATCTCTCGTTGTCCGGCTCCGCGGTGGTCGACTACCCGCTGTCGGCAGCGACGGCCGATCGCACGCCGGTGGTCGAGAACATGCTCGGGCGCGCGCGCGCCTTCGCCGAGCCGCTGATCGCCGACGAAACGCTGGACACCGGCGAAAACACGCTCGCGCATGCCGATGCAGTGGCCGCGATCGTCTCAGCCATGGGCGGATCAGAAGCGATGCAGGCGGCAAGCTACCTGGTCTATTCGTGCCAGCACTTGAACCGGCCGCAGGAAGTGATCGCCAAGGTGTTCGGCGACAACTTCGCGGCGCTGGCGGTGGAAACCACCAAGCTCGTGCATGTGCAGAAGCAGGCGCGTTCGGCCACGGCCAGCGCGCACCTGGCGGATGGCGCGGGCACGCAGACCGAGAACGTGCGCAAGATGCTGCTCGCGTTCTCGCGCGACCTGCGGGTCGTGATGCTGCGGCTGGCTTCGCGCCTGCAGACGTTGCGGCATGCAGCGGCAAGCAAGCAGCCCGTGCCCGAAGGCGTGGCGCGCGAATCGCTGCAGGTGTTCGCGCCGCTCGCCAATCGGCTCGGTATCTGGCAGGTCAAGTGGGAGATCGAAGACCTGTCCTTCCGCTTTCTCGAGCCCGAGACCTACAAGCTCATCGCGCGGTTGCTGGACGAGAAGCGCATCGAGCGCGAAGGCTATGTCGAGCAACTGCGCGCACGGCTCGAACGCGAGCTGGCCGAGGAGGGCGTCAAGGCCACGGTGCAGGGCCGGCCGAAGAACATCTACAGCATCGTCAAGAAGATGCGCGGCAAGTCGCTCGACTTCGCGCAGGTTTTCGACATCATGGCGCTGCGCGTGGTGGTGGCAGACGTCAAGGATTGCTATGCGGCGCTGGCCTGGGTGCATTCGCACTTCCAGCCGATCGACGAGGAATTCGACGACTACATCGCGCGTCCCAAGCCCAACGGCTACCAGTCGCTGCACACGGTGGTGCGCGAAGTGGTCGACGGGCAAGCCGGCAAGCCGATCGAGATCCAGATCCGTACCGAGGAGATGCACGACCACGCAGAGCATGGCGTGGCTGCGCACTGGGCCTACAAGGAGGCGGGACACAAGGGCTATGCCGGCGTCTGGGCGAGCGGCGAGTACGACGCCAAGATCGCGGTGCTGCGCCAACTGCTGGCCTGGGAACGCGACCTGTCCGGCGGCTCGCAGGGGCAGGGGCTGTTCGACGACCGCATCTACGTGCTGACGCCCGATGCGGCGATCGTCGAGTTGCCGCAGGGGGCAACGGCGGTCGACTTCGCCTACACGGTGCATACCAGCCTGGGCCACCGCTGCCGCGGCGCGCGCGTCGACGGTGCGATGGTGCCGCTCAACACGCCGCTGCAGAACGGGCAGACGGTGGAGATCATCGCGGCCAAGGAAGGCGGCCCCTCGCGCGACTGGCTCAATGCCGAGCTGGGTTACCTCGCGAGCCATCGCGCACGCGCGAAGGTGCGGGCCTGGTTCAACGCGCAGATCACGCACGAGACGGTGGCGCGCGGCCGCGAGGCGGTCGAGAAGGTGCTGCAGCGCGAAGGCAAGACCGCGCTGAAGCTCGACGACCTCGCCTCGCAGCTGGGCTTCAAGTCGGCCGACAACCTGTTCGAGGTGGTGGGAAAGGACGAGTTCTCGCTGCGCAACATCGAGATGCTGCTGCGTCCCCCGGAGCCCGCGCCCGGTCCGGACGACGGCGTGATCATCAAGAAGGCGCGCGCCGGCGGCAATGCGGGCAAGGGCGGGGTGCTGGTGGTCGGCGTCTCCTCGCTGATGACGCAGCTCGCCAAGTGCTGCAAGCCGGCGCCGCCCGACGCGATCCGCGGCTTCGTGACCCGAGGCCACGGCGTCAGCATCCACCGCGCGGACTGCAGCAGCTTCCGCATGATGGCCACGCGCGATGCCGAGCGCGTGATCGACGTCGAGTGGGGCGAGCAGAAGGCCGATGCGGGCTCGGTCTATGCGGTCGACGTGGCGGTCGAAGCCGCCGATCGCCAGGGATTGCTGCGCGATATTTCCGACGTGTTCGCGCGCGAGAAGATGAACGTGATCGGCGTGCAGACTCAGTCCGTCAAGGGCACCGCATGGATGACGTTCACGATCGAGATCGCCGACGCCGCACGGCTCGCGCAGGTGCTCAACGTGGTGGCCGCGGTGGCCGGTGTGCGTTCTGCGCGTCGCCGCTGAAAAACCGGCTCCTCAGCCTGCTACAATCTCGGCTTCTCGGACACATCCTTAGGCGCGTAGCTCAGCTGGTTAGAGCACCACCTTGACATGGTGGGGGTCGTTGGTTCGAGTCCAATCGCGCCTACCAATTTCCCTTTTCGAAGACCAACCATCTTCGACTTCGCAGGGAAATTCCGGGCAGGACCTGCCCCGAGCGCTGCCTGCAACCGTCCCTCTCTATATCGTCGCCGGCACGTCAGTCCACATGACATCCGCCGTGCGCGGCATCCTGGCTGTTCCCTGTCCCACCCATCGCAGAGCTCGATGACGCAAGGGATCGCAGGCAAACGGCGCATTCGCGCTTCACGGGAACGGCAGCCCCGATTCCGTTACTCACCGTGCGCGCCCGCATCCGCCGCTTGGTCAAGCGAGCACGAGTGCGTCGCTGCACAAGGGATCTCGGCGAGCCGCGCGTGGCGCGCGTTGTCCGACTGAAGCATTGAATGCGTGGTCTGCCCCAGCGACCCGCGCAACCGGAGGCGAGCATGGATTCGGCGTATCGGGCGGGACGCTATGGAGGCGGCGGAAGAGCTGGAAGAGGCGGAAGAACCGACCTTGGCCGCGGGCCCGGGCGACCCGGCCCGGCGCAACGGCAGGGCCTCGAGCAGCAGACTGCAACTCTCCCACAGCGCAGCGGAGCTCACGGTCGTGTACTTCGAGGACGACGAGGCCAAGGGGCGGGAGCGGCTCGCCGACGCGTTGATCGCGCAGCTGTGCGAAGCCGTCGGGGACATGAAGGGCCCGATCGACGAAGGCGACGCCTGGGAGTTGTACAGCGCCGCCGAGGCGATAGTGCCCGAGCAGGCGGGACAACGTCTCGCGCGCGGGCTTGCCGCGTCTGGCGCGGATGGAACTCGGCTACGTCGAACGAGTGGTGAGGGGCGTGTTCCGCCTGCGTCGAAATGAAGTCACGCTGGATCTCGGCGAGCCGGCCCTGATCCAGATCAACGAGGCCACTGCCGTGGGCCTCTTGCTGGGGAGGCGTCCTGTGATGGTTGAGCGGTCTTCGGCGGGCTTCCTCCTGTGCGACGCGGGCGCCGATGTTGCCGTGAGAGGCTTCGCGGCGCGACGATGAAGGAGGCGCTCGCCGATGCACTTGCACGGATGGGCGCGCGGGGTGAAGGCGCGGTGAGCGTGATCTGTCCGACGCCGCGGCGGCTCATCGAGGTCGAGCCGCAGCGAGAGGATGACCAGGCCGTTTCAACGGAGACGAAGTCCGCGCAGGCGCCGGGCGACGCTGCGCTTGCGTCAAAGGAGCCTGCGGCCGCCACGAGCGAACCCGACCGCGCAGTCGAGCCTTCGTCGACGGACGTGGCGAGCTTGAGCACTGCCGAAGTGCACCGCCTCTTCAAGCAGGAATTTCCAACACTGGCGAAGGGGCGCCAGGCCTTCCCAAGGGCGGCCTGGTCGGATCGACCTCGAACGTCGACCTCAAGCGTATCGGCAGGACGATCGAGAACGTCTACGACATCGTGCCCGTGCGCGAGATGAGGCGGGCACTGCAGTGCGCCCTCGAGAAGAAGCCTGTGACGGTGCAATCCCTGTGGTACTGCGGCCGAACCTATGGCGAGGGCGACTACCACGAGGTGCCCACGTTCTCACGACGGACGGTGCACATACTGAACCACCTCAATACGGTCCTGAGCGGCAACGCGACACCAGCGTGTTCATCACCGTGGCCATCCTCGATGCCTTCGTCGACAAGACATTCGGCGTGAAGCGCACGCCGAACGACCCCTTTGCCGAACTGGTGGCGTTCAGCAAGGCTCACCCGGAGTTGCCTGCCCTCGAAATGGCGACGGTCCGGATCGATCGCACGGGATTGAAGTTCGACACGCCGGCGCTCGCGGCGGCCGTCTGCAAAGCGCCGGCCGTCGATCGAGAGGGCAGGCGCAACGCGAGCCTGCTGCCAGCACGGAGCGCGCAACGGCCGCGGACCTGGAAGAGCTTCTGCGACAGCAGCGCGAGCGCCCGATGTCGCTGTCTCCCGCCCCAACGCCGGAACCAGCGGCGACCGAAGCCGCGCTGCCAGGCGAGCGGGCTGCGTCAAAGCACGACGACGCCTGAGCAATCGTCCGAAGCTGCAAGCCGCCAGATCAGAGATTCTCAGCAACGTCTACTCGTACGGCACGCAATGGAACGGCCAGATGCCGTTGCTGTCGAGCGCACCCGAGGGCGGCAAGCCTGGATCGACGAACCGGCGCACGCGCCGGAAAAATCAAGCGATGGCGACGCGGGTGGTCAGGGCTCGGCGCCGTCATAGAGCTCGATCAGCGACGATTTTTCTTGATCGCAGCATCCGTTTGACCGAGGGCCCCCTCGACGCAAGGCCTACTGCCTTCGTCGACTGGCGAATACGCCGTCAGTTGTGGTAACTTGGCCGTCCGCCATCTCCAAAGCACTTGACTCAGGGAACCGATGAACACGCCTGCGGCTGAGAGCGACCCGGCACTCGAGGAGCTTCGTCTCGCCGCACTGTTGCGGCAAGCGCCCCTCGAATTCGCGCGCGTGGTCTACGGGCTCAACGATCGCGCCAACGGCCGCGCCGGCACCATGGCGGCTGAAGACGTCGCGCGTACCGTGCGGCAGGGTGCTCCCGTAACGCGAGAGCGCGCCGAGCAGCGGGCCCGAGGCTATCTGCCGCTGGCCGGCCAGGAGCACTGCCCGCGTTGCTGGGTTTTCAACGGCGTCAAGAGTCCCTTGCACTTTCGCGAAAATACCGAAGAGCGCCCCGAATCGGCGGTCTGCAAGGTGTGCGGCGCCGAGTACGCCACTTCACTGGACTGACGCTCCCGTCAGGGTAAACCTTGGCGCGGTGCAGCAAAACCGCTCCCTAGAATTTGTTCGCGCGCCCCTGGCGTGAAAACTTGAAGGAGTCCGTAGTGCAGAGCAAGAAATCCGCCGGTGCCAAACCGGTACAGCGGGTGATCAAGAAGTATCCGAACCGAAGGCTCTACGACACGGAAACCTCTACCTACATCACGCTCACCGAAGTCAAGCAACTGGTGATGGACAAGGCGCCCTTCGTGGTGCGCGACGCCAAGAGCGGCGACGATCTCACGCGCAGCATCTTGCTGCAGATCATTCTTGAAGAAGAGGCCGGCGGCGCGCCGATGTTCACCGAACAGGTGCTGGCCAACATCATTCGTTTCTACGGCCAGGCCATGCAGAGCTACATGGGCCCCTATCTGGAGAAGAATATCCAGGCGATGACGGAGGTACAGGCGCAACTGGCCGAAAAGGCGCAGAACCTGACGCCCGAGATGTGGGCCCGGTTCATGACCATGCAGTCCCCGATGCTGCAGGGGCTGATGGGAAGTTACGTCGAGCAATCGAAGAATGCGTTCCTGCAGATGCAGGAGCAAATGCAGAAGAACACAGAGCAGGTCCTGGGCGCCTTTGGCATCAAGCGTCCCTAGATCGAGCGCGGAGCCGGATAGCTGGGACAATAGGGGGATATGAGCGAAGTTGCCTCCCCTGAACGAATTGCCGCGCCGACCGCCCCCAAGGTCGGTTTCGTGAGCCTCGGCTGCCCCAAGGCGCTGACCGATTCCGAACTGATCCTCACCCAGCTGAGCGCCGAGGGCTATCAGACCTCCAAGACTTTCGAGGGCGCCGACCTGGTGATCGTCAATACCTGCGGCTTCATCGACGATGCTGTGAAGGAAAGCCTGGACACCATCGGCGAGGCCCTGGCCGGCAACGGCCGGGTGATCGTGACCGGTTGCCTGGGCGCCAAGACGGGCGAAGAGGGCGGCAACCTGGTGCGCCAGATGCACCCCAGCGTGCTGGCCGTCACCGGCCCGCATGCGACGCAGGAAGTGATGGATGCGGTGCACGCGAACCTGCCGAAGCCGCACGACCCCTTCGTCGACCTGGTGCCGCAGGCTTTCGGCATCGCCGGCCTGAAGCTGACGCCGCGGCACTATGCCTACCTGAAGATCAGCGAAGGCTGCAATCACCGTTGCACCTTCTGCATCATTCCCTCGATGCGCGGCGACCTCGTATCGCGGCCGGTCGGCGACGTGCTCGGCGAGGCCAAGGCGTTGTTCGAAGGCGGCGTCAAGGAACTGCTGGTGATCAGCCAGGACACCTCGGCCTACGGGGTGGATCTCAAGTACCGTACCGGCTTCTGGGACGGCAAGCCGGTCAAGACGCGAATGCTCGAGCTGGTGCGCACGCTCGGCGAAATCGCCGAGCCCTATGGCGCCTGGGTGCGGCTGCACTACGTGTATCCGTATCCCAGCGTCGACGAGGTCATTCCACTGATGGCAAGCGGCCAGGTGCTGCCTTATCTCGACGTGCCGCTGCAGCACAGCCATCCGGACGTGCTCAAGCGCATGAAGCGGCCGGCCAGCGGCGAGAAGAACCTGGAACGCATCGCGCGTTGGCGCGAGGTGTGCCCGGAGCTCGTGATCCGCAGCACCTTCATCGCGGGCTTTCCCGGCGAGACGGAGGAGGAATTCGAGCACCTGCTGGCCTTCGTTCGCGAAGCGGAGGTCGATCGTGCGGGCTGCTTTGCCTACAGCCCGGTTCAGGGCGCTGCCGCCAACGACATCCCGGGCATGCTGCCCGAGGCGGAGCGCGAAGCGCGGCGCGCGCGCTTCATGGAAGTGGCCGAAGCGGTGTCGATCGCGAAGCTGCAAAGGCGCATCGGCGCGACGATGCAGGTGCTGGTGGATTCAGCGCCGGGCATGGGGCGCAGGGGCGGAGTGGGCCGGAGCTACGCCGATGCGCCCGAGATCGACGGCATCGTGCGGCTGCTGCCGCCCGAGAAGATCAGCAAGACCTTGAAGGTCGGCGAATTCACCCGGGCCCGCATCGTCGGCGCCGAGGGTCACGACCTGATCGCGCTGCCTGTCTAATAGATGCCGCAGACAGACAAGAAAAAAGCCACCGGAAACCGGTGGCTTGAATCGAGGAATCCCGCGAGGGATTATCTAAACTTGGTGCCCAGAAGAGGACTCGAACCTCCACGATGTTACTCGCTAGTACCTGAAACTAGTGCGTCTACCAATTCCGCCATCTGGGCCCACGTGCTGCTTGGGAACTAACCCTTGCAACAGGTTTTGAATTTCAGGAAAGAGAGAGATCATATCAAAAATTTAAGCCACCCAAGCGGACTGCTGGACGAGGTTGAAGGCACGGTGCAAGGTCATCGCGACGGGCACGGATTCGTCCAGCGCGACGATGGTGAAGCCGACATCTATCTGCCCCCCAATGAGATGCGTGCGGTCCTGCACAAGGACCGCGTCAAGGCGCGCGTCGTGCGCCAGGACCGGCGCGGTCGTCCCGAAGGCCGCGTGGTCGAGATCATCGAGCGGCCCGAGCAGCCGATCATCGGCCGCCTGCTGCACGAAGGCGGCATCTGGCTGGTCGCGCCCGAAGACAAGCGCTACGGCCAGGATGTCCTGATTCCCAAGGGCGCGACTGGCACGGCCAAGGTCGGCCAGGTGGTGGTCGTGCAACTGACCGAGCCGCCCGCGCTGTTCGGCCAGCCGGTCGGGCGCGTGAAAGAAGTGCTCGGCGAGATCGACGATCCGGGCATGGAGATCGAGATCGCGGTGCGCAAGTACGGCGTGCCGCACGAATTTTCCGAAGCCTGCATGGCCGAAGCGAAAGCCCTGCCCGACAAGGTGCGAGCGCCCGACAAGAAGGGCCGCATCGACCTGACCGACGTGCCTCTGGTCACCATCGATGGCGAGGATGCGCGCGACTTCGACGATGCGGTGTACTGTGAACCCGCCAAGGTGGGCCGCGGCAAAGGCTGGCGCCTGCTGGTCGCGATCGCCGATGTCAGTTCCTATGTGCAGACCGGCTCCGCGATCGACATCGATGCCTACGACCGCGCCACCAGCGTGTACTTCCCGCGCCGCGTGATCCCGATGCTGCCCGAGAAACTGTCGAACGGGCTGTGCTCGCTGAACCCGGAAGTCGAGCGCCTATGCATGGTCTGCGACATGCTGGTCGCGTCCGACGGCGAGATCTACGCCTATCAGTTCTATCCGGCGGTGATGTGGAGCCATGCGCGCTTCACCTACACCGAGGTGGCTGCCATCCTCGGCAACACGCGCGGGCCGGAAGCGGCGAAGCGCAAGGACCGGGTGAAGGACCTGCTGAACCTGCACGACGTCTATCGCGCACTGCTCAACCAGCGTTCGAAGCGCGGCGCCGTCGACTTCGAGACCACCGAGACGCAGATCATCTGCGACGACGCCGGCCGCATCGAGAAGATCGTGCCGCGCACGCGCAACGAAGCGCACCGCCTGATCGAGGAGGCCATGCTGGCGGCCAATGTCTGCAGCGCGGACTTCATCGCCGAAGGCAAGCATCCGGGCCTGTACCGCGTGCACGAGGGGCCGACGCCCGAGAAGAAGGAGATCCTTCGCGGCTATCTGAAGGCAATGGGCGTCGGGCTTTCGATCACCGACGATCCGAAGCCCGGCGAGTTCCAGGCCATCGCCGAGGCGACCAAGGAGCGCCCCGACGCGCAGCAGATCCACACCATGCTGCTGCGTTCGATGCAGCAGGCGATCTACACGCCGATCAACAGCGGCCATTTCGGTTTGGCCTACGAGGCCTACACGCACTTCACGAGCCCGATCCGGCGTTATCCCGATCTGCTGGTGCATCGCGTGATCAAGGCCATCCTCGGCAAGACCAAGTACCAGCTGCCGATGCTGCCGACGCCGGGTGAGGCGCATGCGAAGCTCGCCAAGCGGCTTGCGTCGCGCGTGAAGGCGCCCACCGCCAAGCCGCAGAAGGCCACGGTGGCGCCCAGCAAGGAAGTGCTGGCCTGGGAGGCTGCCGGCCTGCACTGCAGCGCCAACGAGCGGCGCGCCGACGAAGCCAGCCGCGACGTGGAAGCCTGGCTCAAGTGCAAGTACATGCGCGAGCACCTCGGCGAGGAGTACGGCGGCGTGGTCACGGCGGCCACCACTTTCGGCATCTTCGTCACACTCGATGCGATGTATGTCGAGGGCCTGGTCCACATCACCGAGCTCGGCGGCGAATACTTCAAGTTCGACGAGCAGCGGCAGGAATTGCGCGGTGAGCGCACGGGCATCCGCTATGCGATCGGCACGCGGGTGCGGGTGCAGGTGAGCCGCGTCGATCTCGACGGCCGCAAGATCGATTTCCGCCTGGTGCGCGAGGGCGAGGAACTGGGCACGCGTGCCATGAAGGACAAGGGCGTCGCCACCGGCGGCGTGCCGGCCAAGGCATCGGCCAAGCGCAGTGCGCGCAGCAAGAAGCCTGAAGCAGCGGTCGAACGCAGCGACCGGGTCGCTCCGGCTGCGCCGCAATCGGCGATGCAGGCCTTCAGGTCGGCTGTCAAGAAGGCGGCCAACAAGATGAAAGGGCGCAAACCGCGCCGTTGAAGGAGAAACGAAGATGAGCGTTGAAAAGAAGAGTCGCATCGCGGTCGTCACGGGCGCCGGCACCGGCATCGGTCGCGCCGCCGCACTCGCCTTGCTGGGCGACGGCTGGAGCGTGGTGCTGGCAGGCCGCCGGCTCGAGCCGCTTGAGGATGTGGCCGATGCCTCGGGCGCCGGCGCGCGCGCGTTTGCGGTGCCCACCGACGTCGCCAATCCGGAGTCGGTGCAGGCGCTGTTCGCCGCCGCGGTGGAGCGCTTCGGCCGCGTCGACCTGCTGTTCAACAACGCCGGTGTCGGCAATCCGCCCGGCCCGTTCGAGGATTGGACGCCCGAGCAGTGGCGAGGTGTGGTCGACATCAACCTGAACGGGATGTTCTATTGCATCCAGCAAGCCTTTCGCACGATGAAGGCGCAGACGCCGAGGGGCGGCCGCATCATCAACAACGGCTCGATCTCCGCCACCTCGCCGCGGCCCAACTCGATGGCCTACACCGCGACCAAGCACGCGGTGGAAGGGCTCACCAAGACGGCGTCGCTCGATGGGCGCAAGCACGATATCGCGGTCGGGCAGATCGATGTCGGCAACGCGCTGACCGAGCTGGCCGCGCGCATGGCCAAGGGCGTGCCGCAGGCCAACGGCGAGATCGCGATCGAGCCGGTGATGGACGTGTCCATCGTCGGCCAGTCGGTGCTCTACATGGCGAACCTGCCGCTGGAGGCCAACGTGCTGTTCCACACGGTGATGGCCACCAAGATGCCGTTCGTCGGGCGCGGATAGGCGCGCTCAGGCGCGCGCCAGCGCGCTGGCGGTGAGCGGGCTGTCCGCCGGCCACAGGTCGGCCCGGTGGCCGTGTCGCCATACCGCCTCGCAGGCCGCGGCCATGGCGGGGCGACCGGCCGCCAGCGCGGCGCCGATCATGCCGGCCAGCACGTCGCCCGTGCCCGCGCTGGCGAGCCGGGCGCTGCCGGTGGTGTTGATCACGGGCGTGGTACCCGGTGCGGCCACGACGGTGCCCGAACCCTTGAGGACGACCGTCGCACCGAAGCGCTCCACGAGCCGATGCGCGGCACGCAGCCGGTCGGCTTGCACGTCGGTCGCGCTCACGTTCAGCAGCCGCGCCGCTTCCAGGGGATGGGGCGTGAGCACAGTGGCGCGGTTCGCCCGCGTGCGTGCAACGAGCAGGGTCCGCAAGACGTCTTCGCCTGCGATGGCATTGAGCGCGTCGGCATCGAGCACCAGCGCACGGGCTGTCCCTATCACTTGCGCCAGAAGATCGCGCACCGCCGACCCGCCGCCGCAGCCGCAAACGACCGTCATGGCGCTCAAGTCCAGCGTTTCCGGACGCCGGAACATCAGCTCGGGCTGCACGAGGTCGAGCATGGCGAGTTGGGTGTCGAGCGGGGCGACGAACACGCGCCCGGCGCCGGCGTTCAAGGCTGCGGAAGCCGCAAGCAAGGCAGCGCCGGCCATGCCGGGCGCGCCTCCGATCACGGCCACGTCGCCGTAGCTCCCTTTGTGGGAAGCGTGCCGCCGCGCTTGTTCGGACGGTGTGCCGGACAGGCAAGCCGCGGCTTGCTCGGCAGCTGGTGCGATGCCGAGGTCGTCGAACCACACCTCGCCGGTCGCATCGCGGCCCTGGCCCGTGAAGAGACCCGGCTTGAGCGTCAGCAGGCTCAAACAGGTACGCCGGACCCCTGCGGGCGCTGGCGGGAATTCCATCGACAGCACGCCGGTGTCGGCATTCAGGCCCGAAGGCGTGTCGACGCTGAGCACGGCCGCGGAGCCGGCGTGCATGCGGCGCAGCCAGTCGGCCATCAAGCCCTTGGGCGGGCGCGCGGAGCCGATCCCGAGCAAGGCATCGATGGCGAGATCGGCATGCTGCGGCGGCGCATCCGCGAAGCGCACGCCGGCCTCGCGTGCGCGTTGCAGCGAAGCGCGCGCGTCGGCCGGCAGGCGGCTGTCGTCGCCGATCCGCGTGACAACCGCCGCGAAACCGCGCTGCTGCAACTGCGCCGCCGCCTCGAAGCCATCGCCGCCGTTGTTGCCGGGCCCGCAGGCGACCCAGATCGTGCGCGCGTGGGGCGCAATCGCCATCGCCAGGCGCGCAACTGCCAGGCCTGCTCGCTGCATCAGCGTGTGCGGCGGGAGAACGGCCGCGGCCGCCTGTTCGATCCGCCGGGAGGCCGCGACATCGAACAGCGGGGCGGCGGTGGCGGCGGTGATGCGCTGCATGGACGCTTCTGCTTCAGTGTTGCAGCAGGCGTTCGATACCCAGGCCTTCGAGGTCGACACCCGCGTCGCGGCCACCCATCATGTCCGCCAGAACGCGCGCGCTGCCGCATGACAGGGCCCAGCCGCTCGAGCCATGGCCGAGATTGAGCCACACGCCGGGTATGCCGCTCGGCCCGATGATGGGCGGTCCGTCCGGCAGCATCGGGCGCGCCCCTTTCCATTGCTGAACGCCGGCCTGCAGGGTGACAGCACCCGGAAACCAGTCGTGCAGCACCTTGTAGAGCGTTTGCAGCGCGGTGGGGTGCATCGCGCCGAGCGAACCGCCGAGCTCGGCGCTTCCGGCCACCCGCACGCGCAGGCCGAGGCGGGAGATCGCCACCTTATAGCGCTCGTCCATCACGGCGCTGCGCGGTGCGTTGAGCGGTTCGCGGATATTGGCGCTGATCGAATGGCCGTAGACCGGCGCGAGCGGAATGCGCAGGCCGAGCGGCCGCAGCAGATCGGCCGAGGCCACGCCGGCGCACACCACGACCGCGTCGAAGCGATGGCCCTCCGATCCGCTCGCAAGCGAGAGCTCGGTCGGCGCCGCGCGCTTCAGCGGCGCGAGGTCGCAGTTGAAGTGGAACTGGGCGCCCAGCGCTTCGGCCTCCCACTTGAGCAACAGTGCGAACTGCCGGCAGTTGGCGACCTCGTCCTCCGGCAGGTAGATGGCGCCGGCAAGCGGGGTGTCGGCGCTGAGCGCGGGCTCGATCTTGCGGGCCTCGTCCGCATCCACCTCGCGGAAGCTGCTGCCTGCCGCTCGCAGTACCTCCAGGCCGGCTTGAACGAGCTTCTTCTCGCGCTTGGAACGAAGCAGCACCAGGTAGCCGTCGGCACGTTCGTAGCTGAGCTCGCGTGCCTCGGTGATCTCGTGCAGCCGTGTGCGGCTGTAGAAGGCGAGGCGCTGCATGCGCGCGCGGTTGCTCAGGTAGGTTTCGAGCTTGCAGGCGCGCTGCCAGTGCGCCATCCAGGACAGGTCGCGCCGCGACAGCGGCCAGCGCAGCTTGATGGCGCCGTGCGTGGAGAGCAGCGAGCGCAGCACCTTGCCCCGCATGCCCGGGCCGGCCCAGGGCGTGACATAGCCCGGTGCGACCACGCCGGCATTGGCGAAACTGGATTCCTCTGCGGCGGCGCCGCGGCGCTCGAAAACGACCACTTCGTGCCCGTCCGACGCCAGCTCCCAGGCTGTGGTGACGCCGATGATTCCGGCGCCCACGATCGCGATTTTCATTCGATTCTTTGCGGTGAAATGTATGCCGGCGCCTGCCTGCGATGTGCAGGGCCGCTAGTGCTGTCGTTGTAGCTCGCGTTCGGCCTGCAGTGCGATCGCGAGCAGCGCGTCGTCGTGTAGGGCGCCATGCCAAAGCATGAGGCCGACGGGCAATTCGCCGTCGACGTGGCAAGGCAGCGAGATCGCACAGCCGTCGAGCATGTTGACGACCGACGGGTTGCGCAGAAGCAGCGCGTTGATGCGGAAAAAGGCCTCGTCGCGTTCTGCGCCGGGCGCCACGCTGGCGATGGCCGGCGCGCTGATCGGCACGGTGGGCGAGAGCACGGCGTCGAAGGGCGCGAGCGCCCGTTCCATGCGGGTGATCCAGTCCCGGCGTGAGTGGACCAGGTCGATGTACTCGTGAGCCTTCATGGTCGCGCCCTTGAGGATCCGCTGCGCCACCCGCGGGTCGTAGCCGGCGCCGCTGCGCTCCAGCAGCAGGCGGTGCCAGGCGTAGGCCTCGGCTGCGGAGAAGCCGCCGGTGGCATTGATCGAGCGCAGGTCGGCCAGTTCAGGCAGCGCGACCTCGTCGATGCGGGCACCGGCAGCGTGCAGCGTCCGTATCGTGCGCTCGAAGGCGCTTGCCACTGCGGGCTCGATTTCGTCGAAGAAGAGATCCTTGACCACTGCCAGCCGGTAGGCGGACAGCGGTGCGGTGCCGGCGGTGACGCGCCGGGCGGCGAGGATTTCGTGCGCGGCGATCGCATCGCGCACCGAGCGCGTCATGGCGCAGACGGTGTCGAGCGTGGTCGACAGCGGCAGCGCGCCGTCCGCCGGCACCAGCCGCGCGGTGTTCTTGAAGCCGACGATGCCGTTGAGCGCGGCCGGGATGCGGATCGAGCCGCCGGTGTCGGAGCCCAGCCCGATGAAGGCGGCGCCGCTCGCCACCGAAACCGCAGCCCCGGACGACGAGCCGCCCGGGATGCGCGGCGTTGCGGCATCGCTCGCGTTGGCCGGCGTGCCGTGGTGCGGGTTGACGCCCACGCCCGAGAAGGCGAACTCGGTCATGTTGGTCCGGCCGATGAGCGCGCCGCCGGCAGCGCGCAGGCGCGCGACCGCCGGGGCGTCCGCCTTGGCCGCCGGCGCATGGGCCAGCACCACCGAGCCGGCCGGCGTCGGCTGGCCGCGCAGGTCGAACAGATCCTTGGCGGAAAATGCAAGACCGGCCAGGCGTTGCTGCGGGCTAGCGGATGCCGCAGCATGGCGCGCCTCGTCGAACAGGGTGCGCGTAAAAACGTGCCGGCAGGCCGGAGACTGGGCCTGCGCAATGGAGTGCTCCATTTCGGTGCGCGCATCGGAGGCGCCCGCCAGCAGGGCGAGGCGGGTGGCGTGCAGGTCAGGGCGCATGGTGAGGGTGGCTACAGAGGAGGGGATGGGGTGGTGCGTGCTATACTCCTTGGGTTTCGCCATGGGCATTTTCCCGAGGCGAGATGCATCCGCAAACCAGCCCATTCAAGGTGTTGTGAACCTCTCTTCCTTCGAAGGAAGGTGCACAAAACGGGCTGGATTTTAGACCCAACCTTTGGAGTTATTTCTATGTCGACGACCATGCGCGAAATGCTGGAAGCCGGTGTCCATTTCGGTCACCAAACGCGCTTCTGGAACCCCAAGATGGCCCCGTACATCTTCGGCCATCGCAACAAGATTCACATCATCAACCTGGAAAAGTCGCTTCCGATGTTCCAGGAAGCGATGAAGTACGCCAAGCAGCTCACCGCCAACCGCGGCACCATCCTCATGGTCGGCACCAAGCGCCAGGCCCGCGAGATCGTGGCGGCCGAAGCCCGTCGCGCCGGCGTGCCCTTTGTGGATACCCGCTGGCTCGGCGGCATGCTGACCAACTTCAAGACCGTCAAGACCTCGATCAAGCGCCTGAAGGACATGAAGGCCCAGCAGGAAGCCGGCCTCGACAGCCTGAGCAAGAAAGAGCAGCTCACCTTCACCCGCGAGATCGAGAAGCTCGAGAAGGACATCGGCGGCATCCAGGACATGACCTCGCTGCCCGACGCCATCTTCGTGATCGACGTGGGCTTCCACAAGATCGCCGTGGCCGAAGCCAAGAAGCTCGGCATCCCGCTGATCGGCGTGGTCGATTCCAACCACTCGCCTGAAGGCATCGACTACGTGATCCCGGGCAACGACGACTCGTCCAAGGCCGTCACGCTGTACGCCCGCGGCATCGCCGACGCGATCATCGAAGGCCGCGCCAGCGCGGTCAGCGACGTGGTGAAGGCCGTGGCCGAAGGCAGCGGCGATGAATTCGTCGAAGTCGAAGAGGGTGCTTCCGCCTGATCTGCGCTCTCGCGAGCCTGAAGAAGGGGCTTTGTTGCCCCTTTTTTTTAACTTGATTTTCGCGGCGCCCGGTGCCGGCCGCCGCAACTGACAAACCGAACGGAGAAACGACATGGCAACAATCACCGCAAGCATGGTCGGCGAACTGCGCGCAAAGACCGACGCCCCGATGATGGAATGCAAGAAGGCCCTCACCGAGGCCGACGGCAACATGGACAAGGCCGAAGAGCTGCTGCGCATCAAGCTCGGCAACAAGGCCGGCAAGGCCTCGGGCCGCATCACGGCGGAAGGCGTGGTCACGGCGTTCGTCGGCGGCGACGCCGGCGCGATGATCGAAATCAATTGCGAAACCGACTTCGTCACCAAGAACGACAGCTTCCTCGCCATGGCCAATGCCGCGGCGATGCTGGTCGCCAAGCACAACCCGGCCGACCTGGCCGCGCTGGGTGCGCTGCCCTACGAACAGGACGGGTTCGGCCCGACGCTGGAAGACGTGCGCAAGGGCCTGGTCGGCAAGATCGGCGAGAACATGAGCTTCCGCCGCTTCAAGCGCTTCGCCGGTACGGCCAAGCTGGCCTCGTACCTGCACGGCACGCGCATCGGCGTGATGGTCGAGTTCGAGGGCGACGACACCTCGGCCAAGGACGTTGCGATGCACATCGCCGCGATGAAGCCGGTGGCCATCTCCAGCGCCGACGTGCCGGCCGACCTGATCGAGAAAGAGCGTGCGGTCGCCGCCGGCAAGGCCGAGGAAGACCGCAAGGCCGCCGAAGCCGAAGGCAAGAAGCCGCAGCCGGCCGACATCGTGGCCAAGCGCATCGAAGGCGGCGTTCAGAAGTACCTGAAGGAAGTCTCGCTGCACAACCAGGCTTTCGTGAAGAACGACAAGCAGACGGTGGAGCAGATGCTCAAGGCGGCGAACACCTCGATCAAGGGCTTCACCCTCTACGTGGTCGGCGAAGGCATCGAGAAGAAGGTCGACGACTTCGCGGCAGAAGTGGCGGCGCAGGTCGCTGCGGCCAAAGCGGCAGCCTGAGCGCCGCCCCAGGCGACGGCGCGCACTGCGTGCCGCCGCTTTCTCGCAATCACGTTTTACACTCGCCCCGCCAACCCCAAAGGAACCCACCCATGTCCGACACCCGACCAGCCCACAAGCGGATCTTGTTGAAGCTGTCGGGCGAGGCCTTGATGGGTGACGACGCCTTTGGCATCAATCGGGCGACCATCGTGCGCATGGTCGGCGAGGTGGCCGAAGTGGTGAACATGGGGGTCGAGGTCGCCGTCGTGATCGGCGGCGGCAACATCTTCCGCGGCGTGGCCGGCGGCTCGGTGGGCATGGACCGCGCCACCGCCGACTACATGGGCATGCTGGCGACCGTCATGAACGCCCTGGCGCTGGCCGATGCGATGAACAAGCAGGGCCTGATCGCCCGCGTGATGTCCGCCATCGCGATCGAGCAGGTCGTGGAGCCCTACGTTCGCCCCAAGGCGCTGCAGTACCTCGAAGAGGGCAAGGTCGTGATTTTCGCGGCCGGCACCGGCAACCCCTTCTTCACGACGGACACGGCGGCAGCGCTGCGCGGCGCCGAGATCGGCGCGGAGCTGGTGCTCAAGGCCACCAAGGTCGACGGTGTCTATACCGCGGACCCCAAGAAGGACCTGAGCGCGACGCGCTACTCGCGCTTGAGCTTCGACGAAGCCATCGCGCAGAATCTCGGCATCATGGACGCCACGGCCTTCGCGCTGTGCCGCGACCAGAACCTGCCGATCAAGGTGTTCTCGATCTTCAAGAACGGCGCGCTCAAGCGCGTCGTGATGGGCGAGGACGAGGGCACGCTGGTGCATGCCTGAAGAGGACCAAGAAGATGACCATTGCCGAAATCCGCGATGCGACCGACACCAAGATGAACCAGTCGCTCGCCGCATTCCAGAACAACCTGACCAAGATCCGCACCGGCCGCGCCAATCCGGCGCTGCTGGACTCGGTCCACGTCGAGTACTACGGCTCCTCGGTGCCGCTCTCGCAGGTGGCGAACGTGTCGCTGCTCGATTCGCGCACCATCAGCGTCCAGCCCTGGGAAAAGGGCATGGGCGCCAAGATCGAGAAGGCGATTCGCGAAAGCGACCTCGGCCTGAATCCCGCATCGATGGGTGACCTGATCCGCGTGCCGCTGCCGCCGATGAGCGAAGAGCGCCGCAAGGAGATGACCAAGCTGGTGCGCAACGAGGGCGAGACCGCCAAGATCGCGACCCGCAACCTGCGCCGCGACGCCAACGATGCGATCAAGAAGCTGGTCAAGGACAAGCTGGCGTCCGAGGACGATCAGAAGCGGGCCGAGGCAGAGATCCAGAAGGTGACCGATCGCCACATCGGCGAGATCGACCGGTTGGTGGCGGCCAAGGAAGCGGAGATCATGGCCGTCTGATGACAACGTCGCCTGCCATACCCCACCACATTGCCATCGTCATGGATGGCAATGGCCGCTGGGCCACGCGCCGCTTTCTGCCGCGCGTCGCGGGGCACAAGCAGGGCGTCGAGTCCTTGCGCCGCTGCGTCAAGGCCTGTGTCGATCGCGGCGTCGCGGTTCTCACCGTGTTCGCCTTCTCCTCCGAGAACTGGAACCGGCCCGTGGAGGAAGTTTCCGGGCTGATGGACCTGATGGTCGGTGCGCTCGGCCGCGAGGTGCCGAAGTTGAGCCATGACGGCGTGCGGCTGCATTTCATCGGCGAACGCGGAGGCCTGTCCGAAAAAATCGCCGCCGGCCTGCTGCAGGCGGAGGCGGCGACGGCCCACAACACCCGGCTGGTGCTCAATGTCTGCTTCAACTACGGCGGCCGCTGGGACATCGCGCGCGCCGCGGCCCAGCTCGCCGCGCGCGGCGAACCGCTGACCGAGGCCAACCTCGATGCGGCGATGGCGCTGTCGCACGTGCCGGATCCCGATCTGTTCATCCGTACCGGCGGCGAGCAGCGGCTGTCGAACTTCTTGCTGTGGCAGAGCGCCTATGCCGAGCTGTTCTTCAGCGATCGCCTCTGGCCCGAGTTCGACGAGGCCGCCCTCGACGAAGCCATTGCCGCCTTCCAGCGCCGCGAGCGCCGCTTCGGCCAGACTTCCGCGCAGGTCGCGGGCAACGCATGGCGCGATCCGCAGGCAGCCTGAGCGAATGCTCAAACAACGCATCATCACTGCGATCGTCCTGCTGGCGATCCTGCTGCCGGCGCTTTTCTATCCGTCGCATGTGCCCTTTGCCTGCGTGATGCTGGCGCTGATTGCCGCCGCGGCCTGGGAATGGGGGCGGCTCAACGGCTATGGGCCGAGGTTGTCGCTGTTCGTGGGACTCGAGACGCTCGTGCTTTGCGCCCTGTCCTGGTGGCTGGGACTGCTGGATCAGTCGCTGCTGCCGGTCTGGATCTTCGCCAGCGCCGCCTGGGTGCTCGGCGGGGCGGCGCTGCTGCGCGTCGCCGTGCCGGGTTGGCCGCGCGTCCCGAGAGGGTTGCGCCTGGTCGGCGGGTTGCTGGTGCTTTGGGTCGCGTGGCTTGCTGTGGTCAAGGCCCGCATGGTCGGCATCAATTTCCTGCTGTCGATCCTCGTGCTGGTGTGGGTGGCCGACATCTTTGCGTACTTCGCGGGGCGCGCCTTCGGGCTCAGGTTCACGCGCAACAAGCTTGCGCCCACCATCAGCCCCGGCAAGAGCTGGGAGGGTGTCTGGGGCGGCATGGCCGGCGTTCTCGTTCTGGCCCTGGCCTGGGTCTGGGCCGACGCAGCCGCCCAGCCCGTGGTGGCCAGCCTCTACACGCGGCTGGCCGAGCGCGGATGGTGGCTGCTGCTGATCGGCGTGGTGTTTCTGGCGGCGATGAGCGTGGTGGGCGATCTGGTTGAGTCGCTGATCAAGCGCAGCGCTGGCGCCAAGGACAGCAGCGCCCTGCTGCCGGGCCACGGCGGCGTGCTCGATCGCGTCGACGCCTTGCTGCCGACGCTGCCCATTGCCATGATGTTGGCTTTCCTGTGAACACGAAAAGACAACGCATCACGGTGCTCGGCTCGACCGGCTCGGTCGGCGCCAGCACCCTCGACGTGATCGCCCGGCATCCCGAGCGCTTCGAGGTGTTCGCGCTCTCGGCCGCGACCAAGGTCGACGAACTGCTGGCCCAGTGCGTGCAGTTTTCGCCGAGGTTCGCGGTCATGGCGAGCCCCTCGCATGCCCGGCTGCTGGCCGACAAGCTGAAGCTGAGCGGCCTGCCCACGCGCGTGCTGCAGGGCGCGGACGCCATCGAGACGATCGCCTCGCACGAGGAATGCGATGCCGTGATGGCCGCCATCGTCGGCGCGGCCGGGCTCGGACCCTGCCTCGCGGCTGCCCGCGCCGGCAAGCGGCTGCTGCTTGCCAACAAGGAGGCCCTGGTGGTCGGCGGCGAGCTGTTCATGCGCACGGTGCGCGAGGGCGGGGCGACGCTGCTGCCCATCGACAGCGAGCATTCGGCGATCTTCCAGTCGCTGCCGGAAGATCCGGCCACCTGGCCGCGGCGCATCGACAAGATCATCCTGACGGCATCCGGCGGCCCGTTCCGGACCCGCTCGCCCGATACGCTCGGCACCGTGACGCCCGAGCAGGCCTGCGCGCATCCGAACTGGGTCATGGGTCGCAAGATCTCGGTGGATTCCGCCACGATGATGAACAAGGCGCTCGAGGTGATCGAGGCGCGCCACCTGTTCGGCGTGTCGCCCGAGCAGATCGAGGTCGTGATCCATCCGCAGAGCGTGGTGCATTCGATGGTGCAGTTCACCGACGCCTCGGTGATCGCGCAACTCGGCACGCCCGACATGCGGGTGCCCATCGCGGTGGGGCTGGCCTGGCCCGAGCGCATCCAGAGCGGTGCCGCCAGGCTCGATTTCCGGCAGATGGCGGCGCTGACTTTCGATGCGCCCGACGCGCTGCTGTTCCCCGGCCTCGGGCTCGCCTGGCAGGCGCTGCGCGCTGCCCCCGGCACGACCGCAGTGCTCAATGCGGCCAACGAGGTCGCGGTCGAAGCATTCCTGCATCATCGCCTGCGCTTCGACCGCATCCATGCGGTGAACATGGAAACTTTGGAGGCGGTGCTGCCCTCCAACCCGGCATCGCTGGCCGACCTGCTGGCACTAGACGCCAGCGCCCGGGCTGCTGCCAACGCCGCAGCGCTACGCTTCGCAGCCTGACTTTTCCATACGCCGGGGGTCCCCATGCTCACAGTCGTTGCCTTCATCGTCGCGCTCGGCTTGCTGATCGCGGTGCACGAGTACGGCCACTATCGGGTGGCGGTCGCATGCGGGGTCAGGGTGCTGCGCTTTTCGATCGGCTTCGGCAAGACGCTGTATCGCTGGCAGCCCAAGCGCCAGCACCCCGGCCAGGACACGGAGTTCGTGATCGCCGCGTTCCCCCTCGGCGGCTACGTGAAGATGCTCGACGAGCGCGAGGGTCCCGTGGCACCCGAGGAGCGGCACCGCGCCTTCAACACCCAGCCGCTGCGTTCGCGTGCCGCCATCGTCGCCGCCGGCCCGATCGCCAATCTTCTGCTGGCGGTCGTGCTCTACACCGCGGTCAACTGGATCGGCGTCGAGGAGCCGGTCGCGAAGCTGGCCCGGCCGGTGGCCGCTTCGCTGGCCGAGCAGGCCGGCTTGCGCGGCGGCGAGCACATCACGCGCGCCGGTTTCGACGGCGACCTGGAGCCCGTGCAGTCCTTCGAAGACCTGCGCTGGCGCATGACGCGCGGCGCGCTCGACGGCCGCGATCTGACGCTCGAAATCGCAGGGGAGGGCACCCGGTCTGCGCGCGAGATCGTGCTGCCTCTGAGTCGCATCGAGGCCAAGGATGCCGACGCGCAAATGTTCCGCAAGATCGGCGTGGTGGCACCGCTGACGCGACCCGAGATCGGCGAGGTGATGGCAGGGGGCGCCGCGGAGCGCGCGGGCCTGCGTCGCGGCGACGTTGTGCGCTCGGTTGGCGGCATGGCCATCGTCGACGGCCAGCAATTGCGCGATGTCATCCGCGCCTCGGTCGATGGCGGTCAGCCGCGCGCGCAGACCTGGGAGATCGAGCGCGGCGGTCAGATGCTTCGCATCGAAGTCACGCCGGAGGTGCGCGACGAAGCTGCGACCAAGGTCGGCCGCGTCGGCGCCTATGTCGGTGCGCCACCGGAGATGGTGACGGTGCGGCTGGGCGTGGTGGATGGCGTCTGGCGCGGCGTGGTCCGCACCTGGGAGGTGTCGGCACTCACCGTGCGCATGATGGGCAAGATGCTGATCGGCGAAGCCTCGATCAAGAACCTGAGCGGGCCGTTGACGATCGCCGACTACGCGGGCAAATCCGCCAGCATGGGTCTCACGCAATACCTGGTGTTCCTCGCGCTCATCAGCGTGAGTCTCGGCGTGTTGAACCTCATGCCGCTGCCGGTCCTCGATGGAGGGCACCTGATGTATTATCTTTGGGAGGGCCTGACCGGTAAGAGCGTCTCCGATGCATGGATGGAACGGCTCCAACGCGGGGGTGTCGCGTTGCTGCTGGTCATGATGTCGATCGCACTCTTCAACGATGTGACTCGACTCTTTGGTTAACTTTCTGCCGGCCCATTCCGCGCCGGCTCAATTCACAGATGAACAATAAATTCAGTCGCTTTCGCCTGCGCAGCGTTGCCGCGGTGGTCGCCAGTGCACTCGCTGCCACGGCCGCCTGGGCCGTCGAGCCCTTCACGGTACGCGACATCCGGGTCGAAGGCCTGCAGCGGGTGGAGCCCGGCACCATCTTCGCTTCCCTGCCGCTGCGCGTGGGCGACACCTACAGCGACGAGCGCGGCAGCGCTGCCATCCGTGCGCTGTTCGACCTCGGTCTCTTCAAGGACGTGCGCATCGACGTCAGCGGCAACGTGCTGGTGGTCATCGTCGAGGAGCGCCCCACCATCGCCGACGTCGACTTCGTGGGCACCAAGGAGTTCGACAAGGCCGCGCTGCAGAAGGCGCTGCGCGAAGTGGGCTTGGCCGACGGCCGCCCCTACGACAAGGCCCTGGCCGACCGCGCCGAGCAGGAGCTCAAGCGCCAGTACGTCAGCAGGAGCCTGTACAACGCCCAGGTCGTCACCACCGTCACGCCCATCGAGCGCAACCGAGTCAACCTCACCTTCACCGTGACAGAAGGCGAGCCCGCGCGCATCCGCGAAGTGCGCATCGTGGGCAACAAGGCCTTCAGCGAAGGCACGCTGCTGGATCTCTTCGACCAGGACGCGGGCGGCTGGATGAGCTGGTACACCAAGAGCAACCAGTACTCGCGCGCCAAGCTCAACGCCGACCTGGAGACGCTGCGCTCCTACTACATCACGCGCGGCTACCTGGAGTTCCGCATCGACTCCACGCAAGTGGCGATCTCGCCGGACCGCCAGGACCTCGCGATCACGGTGAACCTCACCGAGGGCGAGAAGTTCGTGGTGGCCGGGGTCAAGCTGGAGGGCAACTACCTCGGGCGCGAGGAGGAGTTCAAGTCGCTGGTGACGATCCGGCCCGGGGAGCCCTACAACGGCGAGCTGGTGACGGAGACCACCAAGGCCTTCACCGACTACTTTGGCACTTTCGGCTATGCGTTCGCGCGGGTGCAGGCGGAGCCGGAGATCGACCGCAGCAACAACCGGGTGAGCCTGACGCTGAAGGCGGAGCCCTCGCGGCGGGTGTACGTGCGGCGGGTGGCCATCGGGGGCAACAACCGCACGAGGGACGAGGTGATCCGGCGCGAGTTCCGCCAGTACGAGGCGTCGTGGTACGACGGCGACAAGATCAAGCTGTCGCGCGACCGGGTGGACCGCCTGGGCTTCTTTACCGAGGTGAACGTCGAGACGCAGGAGGTGCCGGGCTCGCCGGACCAGGTCGATCTGGCGATCAATGTGGCGGAGAAGCCGACAGGCACGCTGCAGCTGGGTGCGGGTTTTTCGAGCGCCGAGAAGGTGTCCTTCACCTTCGGCATCGCGCAGGAGAATGTCTTCGGCTCCGGCAACTACCTGGGGCTGCAGGTCAACACCAGCAAGTACAACCGCGCGCTCTCGCTGACGACCACGGACCCCTACTTCACGAAGGACGGCATCTCGCGCACCTTCGGCATCTACCACACGACCACGCGGCCCTACTACAGCGTCGACGGCGACTACCGGCTGGTCAATGAAGGCGCCACCATCAAATTCGGCGTGCCGTTCAGTGAAGTCGACACGGTCTTCTTCGGCATCGGATTGGAGCGCTACCGCTTCGACCCGGGCGGAAATGTCGCCTTCCTGACGCCGCAGTCGTACCGCAACTACTTCGGCTGCAGCACCAGCGCGTCGGGTCTTGTCACCGGCTGCACCAACGACAGCGTCTGGGGCGTGCCGTTGACCGTCGGCTGGTCGCGCGACGACCGCGACAGCGCCCTGGTGCCGACCCGCGGGCGCCTGCAGCGCGCCAACCTCGAGGTGGGCGTGGGCGGCGACATGAAGTACCTGAAGACCAACTACCAGTACCAGCAGTTCTTTCCGATCAGCAAGCAATACACCTTTGCGATCAACGGCGAGGTCGGCTACGGCAAGGCGTACGGCGGCAAGCCATACCCGATCTTCAAGAATTTCTACGCCGGCGGCCTGGGTTCGGTCCGCGGCTTCGAGCAGAACTCGCTGGGACCTCGCGATGTTCCGCTGCTGGGGCAGACCGAAGGCGCTGCGCTGGGCGGCACCAAGAAGGCGATCTTCAACGCCGAGCTCAGCACGCCGTTCCCCGGCGCCGGCAACGACCGCACGCTGCGCCTCTACGGCTTCTTCGACATCGGCAACGTGTTTGGCACGCGGGACGCCTTCTCGACCGACGCCCAGTGGAAGGCTGCGAAGAAGCTCCGCGCCTCCGTCGGCCTGGGCATCAGCTGGATCTCGCCGCTGGGCCCGCTGCGCCTGGCTTACGCCATCCCGGTCAGGAAGCAGGATGAAGACCTGACCGACCCGTTGCATCCGATCCCGAAGGATAGAATTCAACGCCTGCAATTCCAGATCGGAACCTCTTTCTAATGAATCCATTGCTTCGTGCCGCCGGTGCGCTGCTGATCCCCGCCTTCGCCCTCATGGGTGCGCCCGCGCACGCGCAAGAAACTTTCCGCATCGGTTTCGTCAATCCCGATCGCGTATTGCGTGAAGCGCAGCCGGCCAAGGCCGCGCAGGCGAAGCTCGAGTCAGAGTTCCTGAAGCGCGAGAAGGATCTGACGGCGCAGGGCGAGGCGCTCAAGGCGGCATCCGAAAAGTTCGAGCGCGAGGCGCCGACGCTGTCCGAAAGCCAGCGCGTGGCCCGCCAGCGCTCCCTGGTCGATCAGGATCGCGATTTCCAGCGCCGCCGCCGCGAATTCCAGGAAGACCTCAACGCACGCAAGAACGAAGAGCTGCAGCAGGTCTACGAACGCGCCAACCGCGTGGTCAAGCAAGTGGCCGAGGCCGAGAAGTACGACGCGATCCTGCAGGAGGCGATCTACATCAATCCGAAGCACGACATCACCGAGAAGGTGATCAAGGCGCTGAACGCGTCCACTTCTGCCGGCGGCAAGTAGCGCCGCGAATTGGCGTGGCACTGCGGCTAGGCGCAATCGTTGAAGCCCTCGGGGGCGAACTGCAGGGGGACCCCGCGTTGTCGATCGAGCGGCTTGCGCCGCTGGCGACGGCGCAGGCCGATGCGCTCAGCTTCCTGAGCCATCCCAAGTACCGCAAGGAACTCGCCGCCTCGCAGGCCGGCTGCGTCATCGTGTCGCCCGCCATGCGAGAAGTCGCGGTCCAGCGCGGCGCTTTCATCGTGACCGCCGACCCGTACCTTTATTTCGCGCGGCTGACCCAGCTCTGGAAGCAGTCTCACGCCAGGCCGGACAGCGCGCGCATCCATCCGAGCGCGGTAATCGACCCCGACGCGCAGATCGACCCCAGCGCCCGCATCGGCGCGCTGTGCGTGGTCGAGCGCGGCGCGCGCATCGGGGCGCAGACAGTGCTGAAGTCCAGGGTGACGGTGAGCGAGGACTGCGTCGTCGGCGCGCGCTGCCTGCTGCATCCGGGCGTGGTGATCGGGGCCGACGGCTTTGGGCTCGCGCCGCACGAGGGCGCCTGGGTCAAGATCGAGCAGCTCGGCGCGGTGCGCATCGGCGACGACGTGGAGATCGGCGCCAACACCTGCATCGATCGCGGAGCGCTCGAGGACACCGTGATCGAAGATGGCGTCAAGCTCGACAACCTGATCCAGATCGGTCACAACGTCCGCGTCGGCAAGCACACCGCCATGGCGGGCTGCGTCGGCGTGGCGGGCAGCGCGGACATCGGTGCGAACTGCACCATCGGCGGCGGCGCGATCGTGCTCGGCCACCTGAAGCTGGCCGACGGGGTGCATATTTCGGCCGCGACGGTGGTGACCCGGTCCATTCTCAAGCCCGGCCAGTACACCGGCGTGTTTCCCATCGACGACAATGCCGCCTGGGAGAAAAACGCCGCCACGCTCAAACAACTGCACGCTCTGCGCGAGCGCCTGAAGGCGCTTGAAAAACCGGCGATGCAAGACAGAAAATCATGACGCTCGACATCCATCAGATCCTCAAACTGCTGCCGCACCGCTACCCCTTCCTGCTGGTAGACCGCGTGCTCGAGATGGAAAAGGGCAAGCGCATCACCGCGCTCAAGAACGTGACCATGAACGAGCCGTTCTTCAACGGCCACTTCCCGCACCGTCCGGTGATGCCCGGCGTGCTGATGCTCGAGGCGATGGCACAGGCCGCCGCCTTGCTGTCCTTCCATTCGCTGGACATCGTGCCGGACGACAACACCGTGTACTACTTCGCGGCCATCGACGGCGCGCGCTTCAAGCGCCCGGTGGAGCCGGGCGACCAGCTCACGCTCGAGGTCGAGATCGAGCGCATGAAGGCCGGCATCTCGAAGTTCAAGGGGCGCGCGCTGGTCGGCAGCGAGCTGGCGTGCGAGGCCACCCTGATGTGCGCGATGCGCCAGATCAATTGATCGTGCTCGAGGCATGACGCAGGTTCATCCGACGGCCATCGTCGACCCCCAGGCCGAACTCGACCCGACGGTCAGCGTCGGCCCCTATGCCGTGATCGGCCCGCACGTGCGGGTCGGCGCCGGCACCACGATCGGGTCGCATTGCGTGATCGAGGGCCGCACCACCATCGGCCGCGACAACCGCATTTTCCAGTTCGCATCGCTGGGTGCCGTCCCGCAGGACAAGAAGTACGCGGGCGAACCGACCGAGCTCGTGATCGGCGACCGCAACACGATTCGCGAGTTCTGCACCTTCAACATCGGCGTGCCGGGTGCCGGCGGCGTGACGCGCGTGGGCAGTGACAACTGGATCATGGCCTACACGCACATCGCGCATGACTGCCGGGTCGACGACCACACCACGCTCGCCAACAACACGACCCTCGCGGGCCACGTGCACCTGGCGGACTGGGTGACGGTGGGCGGTCTGACCGGCATCCACCAGTTCGTCTCGGTCGGCGCCCACGCGATGATCGGTTTCGCCAGCGCGGTGGCGCAGGACGTGCCGCCCTTCATGCTGGTCGACGGCAACCCGCTCGCAGTGCGCGGTTTCAATGTAGTCGGCCTGCGTCGCCGCGACTTCTCCGCCGCGCGGATCGGGGCGGTGAAGCAGATGCACCGGCTGCTCTACCGCCAGGGCAAGACGCTTGAGGAAGCGCGCGCAGGGATCGCGGCGCTGGCCGTCGAGGTGCCCGAATCCGCCGCCGACGTCGCGCTGATGAGCGGCTTCCTGTCCAGCGCCACGCGCGGCATCGCGCGCTAGGTCGCTCATGTCCGACACACAGCGGCAGTTCGCACTGGTCGCAGGCGAGCCCTCGGGCGACCTGCTGGCCGGGCTGCTGCTCGACGGCCTGCAGGCGCGCTGGCCGGCCATGAAGGCAATCGGCATCGGCGGCCCGCAGATGCTCGCGCGCGGCTTCGAAAGCTGGTGGCCGCAGGAAAAGCTGGCCGTGCGGGGCTATGTCGAGGTACTGCGCCATTACGCCGAAATCGCCGGCATCCGGCGCCAGCTCCGCGCCAGGCTGGTGCTCGAGCGGCCCGAACTCTTCATCGGCGTCGATGCGCCGGACTTCAACCTGGATCTCGAGGCCGCCTTGCGGGCCAGCGGCATGAAGACCGCGCATTTCGTTTGCCCTTCGATCTGGGCCTGGCGCCCGGAGCGCGTGCAGAAGCTGCGGACGGCGGCCGACCATGTGCTGTGCATTTTTCCGTTCGAGCCCGCGCTGCTGGCCGAACACGGGATCGAGGCAAGCTACGTCGGCCATCCGATCGCCAATGTGATCCCGATGACGCCCGACCAGGCCGGCGCACGCGCCTCGCTCGGACTGGACGCGCAAGCGCCGGTGGTCGCCTTGCTGCCGGGCAGCCGGCGTTCGGAGATCCGCTACCTCGCCGCCAGATTCTTCGAGGCCGCCGCGCTGATGCAGCGTGCCCGGCCTGAACTCCAGTTCATCGTGCCCGTGCTGCCGGGCCTCCGGGACCAGGTCGAGCAGCTGCTGCAGGCCAGCGGCATGGTCGGCCGCGTGAAACTGCTCGACGGCCGTTCGCACGCCGCGCTCGCGGCCTGCGACGCCACCCTGATCGCCAGCGGGACCGCGACGCTCGAAGCCGCGTTGTTCAAGCGGCCGATGGTGATTGCCTACAACATGAACATGCTTTCGTGGGCACTCATGCGCCGCAAGCAGCTGCAGCCCTGGGTGGGCCTGCCGAACATCCTGTGCAGCGAATTCGTCGTGCCCGAGCTGCTGCAGGACGCGGCGACCCCGCAGGCGATGGCCGATGCGACGCTCGCCTGGCTCGCTTCCCCGGACAAGGTTCACGCCTTGCAACAACGTTTTTGCGCGCTGCATGCCGAATTGCAGCGCGATACGCCGACACTGTGCGCCGATGCGATCCAGAAAGTTCTTGAAGGCTGAGCAGGCCAGGCTGGCCTGGGACGCGCCCGGGCTCCTGGCCGGCGTCGACGAGGCTGGCCGCGGGCCGCTGGCCGGGCCGGTGGTGGCCGCGGCCGTGATCCTCGACGACCTGCGGCCGATCCGCGGCCTGGCCGATTCGAAGACCCTGACCGCACTGCAGCGCGAGCGCCTGAACGACCAGATCCTGGCCAAGGCGCTGTGCTGCTCGGTCGCCCACGCCAGTGTCGAGGAGATTGACACCCACAACATCCTGCAGGCCACGATGCTGGCCATGCGGCGGGCGGTCGAAGGCCTGCGGCTCAAGCCGGCCAAGGTGCTGGTCGACGGCAACCGGCTGCCCACGCTGGACGTGCTGGCCGAGGCCGTCATCGGAGGCGACGCGCGGGTGAAGGCGATCTCGGCCGCTTCGATCCTGGCCAAGGTGCACCGCGACCGGCTCTGCCAGGAACTGCACGCCGAATTCCCGCACTACGGCTTCGCGGGCCACAAAGGCTACGGTACGCCCGAGCATCTGGAGGCGCTGCTGCGCCACGGCGCTTGCGTGCACCACCGCAGATCCTTCAGCCCGGTCGCTGCCGTGCTCGCACGCGGGCAGGGGCAAGCGGAGCCCATGACGGCCGCGATGCTGAGCGAGATGGTCGCGGAAACCGCCCAGCTCGAGGTGCGGATCGCTCAATGACCGCGGACGAGGTCAGCCACATCACGTCGCGGGACAACCCGCTCCTGAAGGAATTGCGCAAGCTGGCGCACGACCCGGGTGCTTACCGCAAGGCGGGCCGGGTCTGGCTGGAAGGCGATCACCTGTGCCGGGCGGCGCGCGAGCGCGGCGTCCGGCCGGCCGTGGCGGTCTTTGCCGAGTCGCTGTGGCCTTCGGCGCGCTCCGAATGGAGTGGCGTGGCGGCCAAGACCATGGTGCTGGCCGATGCCTTGCTCGCCGGCGTGAGCGGCCTGGAGTCGCCCGCGCCGATGGGCTTCGTGCTCGATCTGCCGGCGCGACCGCCGGTCGCCCCCGATGCGCCCACGGTGGTGCTCGACCGCCTGCAGGACGCCGGCAATGTCGGATCCATCCTGCGCAGCGCGGCGGCCTTCGGCTTCGGCCAGGTGATCGCGCTCAAGGGCACGGCTGCACTGTGGGCGCCCAAGGTGCTGCGCGCCGGCATGGGCGCGCATTTCGGGCTGCGGCTGATCGAGGGAGCGGGCGTAGAGACGCTCGATGCGCTGGCCGTGCCCTGGATCGCCACCAGTTCGCACCGCGGCGACTGGCTGCATCGCACGCAGCTGCCGTACCCGTGCGCCTGGTTGATGGGGCATGAAGGGCAGGGCGTTTCCGACATTCTGGAGGCGCGCGCGGCGCGGCACGTGCGCATCGCGCAGCCGGGCGGCGAGGAGTCGCTCAACGTCGCGGCGGCGGCGGCGATTTGCCTGCACGCGAGTGCCGCCGCGGCCAAGGGATAAGCCCGCGCCGGCTATAATCAAGGGCTTTCCCGCTCACACCCCGCCCACAGCGCACGCAAGCCAACTCCTCGACGAAAGTCGCAGCCCAAAGTCACTTCTTGGGTTCGCTTTGGGCGTCATCCATCCGGAGATCCCAGTGCTTTTGTCTCTCAAGGGAAATTTCCCGCCCGCCATCCTGGCGCTTGCAGACGGCACGGTCTTTCTCGGCAACTCGATCGGCGCCCAAGGCGCCACCACCGGCGAAGTGGTGTTCAACACCGCCATGACCGGTTACCAGGAAATCCTGACCGACCCGAGCTATTGCCAGCAGATCGTGACCCTCACTTATCCGCACATCGGCAACTACGGCGTCAACGAGGAAGACATCGAGGCCGACAAGATCCATGCCGCGGGCCTGATCATCAAGGACCTGCCGCTGATCGCGTCCAACTTCCGCAAGACCGCCACGCTCACCGACTACCTGGTGCGCGGCAACACGGTCGCCATTGCGAACATCGACACGCGCAAGCTCACGCGCCATCTGCGCACGAACGGTGCCCAGAACGGCTGCATCCTCGGCCTCGCTGCGGGCGAAGCCGTGACGCAGGTGCTGATCGACAAGGCAGTGGCCGCTGCCAAGGCCGCGCCCAGCATGTCCGGCCTCGACCTCGCCAAGGTCGTGTCGGTCAAGGAAACCTACGAGTGGACGCAAACCGAGTGGAAGCTCGGTGCGGGATACGGCGTGCAGATCACGCCCAAGTTCCACGTCGTCGCTTTCGACTACGGCGTCAAGAAGAACATCCTGCGCATGATCGCCCAGCGCGGCGCGCGCATCACGGTGGTGCCGGCCCAGACGCCGGCGGCCGACGTGCTCAAGCTGCGTCCGGACGGCATCTTCCTGGCCAACGGCCCGGGCGATCCCGAGCCCTGCGACTACGCCATCGAGGCGACGCGCGAGCTGATCGAAACCGGCATTCCGGTCTTCGGCATCTGCCTGGGCCACCAGATCATGGCGCTCGCCTCCGGCGCGAAGACCTTCAAGATGAAGTTCGGCCACCACGGCGCCAACCATCCCGTGAAGGACCTGGACAACGGCCGCGTGAGCATCACGAGCCAGAACCACGGCTTCGCGGTCGACGAAAAGACCTTGCCCGCCAACCTGCGGCCGACGCACATCAGCCTGTTCGACAACACGCTGCAGGGCCTGGCGCGCACCGACCGGCCGGCCTTCTGCTTCCAGGGCCACCCGGAGGCCTCGCCCGGGCCGCACGACATCGGCTACCTGTTCGACCGCTTCACGGCACTCATGCAAAGTCACAAAGAAGGACAGAAGAATGCCTAAGCGCACCGACCTCCAAAGCATTCTCATCATCGGCGCCGGCCCGATCATCATCGGCCAGGCCTGCGAGTTCGACTACTCCGGCGTTCAGGCCTGCAAGGCACTGCGCGAGGAGGGCTACAAGGTCATCCTGATCAACAGCAACCCCGCGACGATCATGACCGACCCGGCCACGGCCGACGTCATCTACATCGAGCCGATCACCTGGCAGACGGTCGAAAAAATCATCGTCAAGGAGCGCCCCGACGCCATCCTGCCGACCATGGGCGGGCAGACCGCGCTCAATTGCGCACTCGACCTCTGGCGCAACGGCGTGCTCGACAAGTACAAGGTCGAGCTGATCGGCGCCACGCCCGAGGCGATCGACAAGGCCGAAGACCGCCTGAAGTTCAAGGACGCGATGACCAAGATCGGCCTGGGCTCGGCGCGTTCGGGCATCGCCCATTCGCTCGACGAGGCCTGGGCGGTGCAGAAGACCGTCGGCTTCCCGGTGGTGATTCGCCCCAGCTTCACGCTCGGCGGCACCGGCGGCGGCATCGCCTACAACCCGGAGGAGTTTGAGACCATCTGTAAGCGCGGCCTCGAAGCCTCGCCGACCAACGAGCTGCTGATCGAGGAGTCGCTGCTCGGCTGGAAAGAGTACGAGATGGAAGTGGTGCGCGACAAGGCGGACAACTGCATCATCGTCTGCTCGATCGAGAACCTCGACCCGATGGGCGTGCACACCGGCGACTCGATCACGGTCGCGCCGGCCCAGACCCTGTCGGACAAGGAATACCAGATCCTGCGCAACGCCTCGCTGGCGGTGCTGCGCGAGATCGGCGTCGACACCGGCGGCTCGAACGTGCAGTTCTCGATCAATCCGAAGGACGGCCGCATGGTCGTGATCGAGATGAACCCGCGCGTCTCGCGCTCATCGGCGTTGGCCTCCAAGGCCACCGGTTTCCCGATCGCCAAGGTCGCCGCCAAGCTGGCCGTGGGCTATACGCTCGACGAGTTGCGCAACGAGATCACCGGCGGCGCCACGCCGGCGAGCTTCGAGCCCAGCATCGACTACGTGGTCACGAAGATTCCGCGTTTCGCCTTCGAGAAGTTCCCGCAGGCCGATTCGCGTCTGACGACCCAGATGAAGTCGGTGGGCGAGGTGATGGCCATGGGCCGCACTTTCCAGGAGTCGTTCCAGAAAGCGCTGCGCGGCCTGGAAGTCGGCGTCGACGGCCTCAACGAGAAGACGCAGGATCGCGAAGTGCTCGAAAAAGAGCTCGGCGAGCCCGGCCCCGACCGCATCTGGTACGTCGGCGATGCCTTCGCCATGGGCCTCTCCGTCGATGAGGTTTTCGCGCTGACCAAGATCGATCCGTGGTTCCTGGTGCAGATCGAGGAGATCGTGAAGATCGAGCTCGAACTCGAAACCAAGTCGCTCGACGACATCGACAAGAACACCTTGCTCGCGCTGAAGAAGAAGGGCTTCTCGGACCGCCGTCTCGCCAAGCAGCTCAAGACCACCGACACCGCGATCCGCGAGAAGCGCCGCGCGCTCGGCGTGCGTCCGGTCTACAAGCGCGTCGATACCTGCGCGGCCGAATTCGCAACCAACACCGCCTACATGTACTCGACCTATGAGGACGAGTGCGAAGCCGCGCCGACGGACAGGAAGAAGATCATGGTGCTCGGCGGCGGTCCCAACCGCATTGGCCAGGGCATCGAGTTCGACTACTGCTGCGTGCACGCCGCGCTCGCGATGCGCGAAGACGGCTACGAGACCATCATGGTCAACTGCAACCCCGAGACCGTCTCGACCGACTACGACACCAGCGACCGCCTGTACTTCGAGCCGCTCACGCTCGAGGACGTGCTCGAGATCGTCGACAAGGAAAAGCCGACCGGCGTGATCGTGCAGTACGGCGGCCAGACGCCGCTCAAGCTCGCGCTCGACCTCGAAGCCAACGGCGTGCCGATCATCGGCACCAGCCCCGACATGATCGACGCGGCCGAAGACCGCGAGCGTTTCCAGAAGCTCTTGAACGAGCTCCACCTGCGCCAGCCGCCGAATGCGACCGCGCGCACCGAGGCGGAAGCGCTCGAGAAGGCCGCTCAGCTCGGCTATCCGCTGGTGGTGCGCCCGAGCTATGTGCTCGGCGGCCGCGCGATGGAGATCGTGCACGAGCAGCGCGACCTCGAGCGCTACATGCGCGAAGCCGTCAAGGTCAGCAACGATTCGCCGGTGCTGCTGGATCGATTCCTGAACGACGCCGTCGAATGCGATGTCGACTGCCTGCGCGATGCCGAGGGCAACACCCTGATCGGCGGCGTGATGGAGCACATCGAACAGGCCGGCGTGCACTCGGGTGACTCCGCCTGCTCGCTGCCGCCCTACAGCCTCAAGGCCGACACCGTGGCCGAACTCAAGCGGCAAAGCGCAGCCATGGCCAAGGCGCTCAATGTCGTCGGCCTCATGAACGTGCAGTTCGCGATTCAGGAGAAGAACGGCCAGGACGTCATCTACGTGCTCGAAGTGAATCCGCGCGCCTCGCGCACGGTCCCCTACGTGAGCAAGGCCACCGGCATCCAGCTGGCCAAGGTGGCGGCGCGCTGCATGGCGGGCCAGTCTCTGGCTTCGCAGGGCGTCACGCGCGAAGTCACGCCGCCGTACTTTAGCGTCAAGGAAGCGGTGTTCCCCTTCGTCAAGTTCCCCGGGGTGGACACCATCCTCGGCCCTGAGATGAAGTCGACCGGCGAAGTGATGGGCGTGGGCAAGACCTTCGGCGAGGCCTTCGTGAAGTCGCAACTCGGCGCCGGCACGCACCTGCCGAAGTCGGGCAAGGTCTTCATCTCGGTCAAGAACAACGACAAGGCACGCGCGGTGGAAGTGGCGCGCGGCCTGGCGGCGCTTGGCTTCGAACTGATCGCGACCAAGGGCACCGCCGCTGCCATCAACGCGGCCGGCATCGCCTGCGCCGTGGTGAACAAGGTCACCGAGGGCCGCCCGCACATCGTCGACATGATCAAGAACAACGAGATCGCGCTGGTCATCAACACGGTGGAAGAGCGCCGCAATGCGATCACCGACTCGCGCCAGATCCGCACCTCGGCGCTGCTGGCCCGCGTGACCACCTTCACCACCATCTTCGGTGCCGAAGCCGCGGTCGAAGGCATGCGGCACATGGACGAACTCGACGTGATCTCGATCCAGGAGATGCACGCGCAGCTCGCGCAGCTCCCGCTCGCCTGAGGCGGCCGATGGAAACGCAGCTCGTCGAACTCGACCTGGCCGACTGGGACGGCGCTGCGCCGAACGAGGCGTGGATCGCCGCGCTCGAAGCCGGCAAGGTGCTGTATTTCCCGCGGCTGGGCTTCGAGGTGCTGACCGAAGAGCGCGCTTTGCTGTCGCCCGCCGTGTTGTCGCCGGACGTGCGCAACATCAGCCTGGATGCCAATGGGCGCTTGAAAGGCGTAGCGGGCGACGAGAACATGCAGCGCGCCGTGGCGGCGATGGTCGGGCGCTTCCGCGCGCAGGCGCAGCAACTGATTGACGGCTTGCTGCCGCACTACACGCCGGCCCTGCGGCTGGCGCCGACCAGCTACCGCCCGGCGCAGGTGGAAACACGCGTTCAGTCGTGGCGGGCCGACGATCGGCGGCTGCACATCGATTCGTTTCCGTCGCGCCCCAATTACGGCGAGCGCATCCTGCGCGTCTTCACCAATGTCAATCCCGAGGGCGCGCCGCGCGTCTGGCGGGTCGGCGAGCCCTTTGAGGCCGTGGCGAAGCGCTTCCTGCCGCGCGCCAAGCCTTACTCGCGCTGGCAGGCGCGCCTGCTGCGGGCGCTGCGCGTCACCAAGTCCTTGCGCAGCGAATACGATCATCTGATGCTGCAGCTGCACGACGGCATGAAGTCCGACCTGGAATACCAGAAGAACGCCCAGCAGGAGACCGTGGCCTTCCCGGCCGGATCGGTGTGGGTGTGCTTCTCGGACCAGACCTCGCATGCCGTGATGTCCGGCCAGTACATGCTCGAGCAGACGCTGCACCTGCCCGCCGCAAGGCAATACAATCCCGGTTCGAGCCCGCTCGCCATCCTGAGCCGGCTCACTGGACGTCAACTCGTCTGATCATTCCCTTCCATGAACCGCCGAACGGCAGCGTTCGGCGGTTTCGCTTTCTGGAGAGACAAAACATGGCCACCACCATTCCGATTACCAAGCGCGGTGCGGAGAAACTCCGTGACGAGCTGCAACGACTGAAGTCCGTCGAGCGGCCCGCCGTGATCACTGCGATCGCCGAGGCCCGCGCCCAGGGCGACCTCAGCGAAAATGCGGACTACGACGCCGCCAAGGAGCGCCAAGGCTGGATCGAAGGCCGCATCAAGCAGGTCGAAGGCATGCTCTCGAATGCGCAGATCATCGATCCCACAGACCTCGATGCGGGCGGCAAGATCGTCTTCGGCTCCACCGTGGAGCTCGAGGATGAGCACACCGGCGAGGCCGTGAAGTACCAGATCGTCGGCGAGGATGAAGCCGACCTGAAGCTGGGCCTCATCAACGTCTCCAGCCCGATCGCGCGTGCGCTGATCGGCAAGGAGGAGGGCGACACCGCCGAGGTGCAGGCGCCGGGTGGCGTGAAGCGCTACGAGATCGTCGGCGTTAGCTATCTCTGATTCGCCTTTCGTGAAAGACCGCATCGCGCTGCTGCTGGCCGCCCTCTGGTGGGGCAGCCTGACGACGATCGGCTTTCTGGTCGTGCCGATGCTGTTCGCCCAGCTCGGCAATCCGAGCCTTGCAGGCAATTTCGCGGGGCGGCTGTTCGCGGCCCAAAGCTGGGTTGCGCTGGCCTGCGGACTGGCGCTTTTGACCTATTTCAGGTCGAAGATCCAGGAGCTCGCGGACCCGTCGTCGCGTACTGCCGTTGCCTGGATCGTCGTGGCGCTGCTGTTGGCCCTGCTGCAGGAATACGCCGTCGCGCCCCGGATTCTCGCGCGCGAAAACCTCCGGCTCTGGCACTCGCTCGGCAGTGCCATGTACCTTGGCCAGTGGCTCTGCGCCGGAGTGCTGCTCTGGCGCATGGGGCGCCGCCCCGACTGATCAGGCCTTCCAGAAGCTGGTGATCCAGCGCGCCGGCCGGATGAAGCGGAAGCGCCGGTTGCGCCGCCCCGCCAGCGCGTCCGGCGGATTGCATTCCCCGTGAAACACCATGATCCGCGCGCCCTGCGGCACGAAGGGCTCGCGCCAGTAGTTGGTGGGCCAGGTCGGAATGCCGTGGTATTTGAAGCTCGGGCACCATTCGGGAGGCCAGTAGGCGAGCTTGCCCTTGCGGTCCATGAAGTCCGACAGGTAGGCCTGCTCGTTGCGGTATTCGGCCTGTACCGCGTCCATGTTCTGGCGGAAATGCGCCAGCACGTCGGGATGGGCGCCGAGCTCGAAGCGGTAGACCGACGAGTTGCCCGTGATGCGCCGCCGCCGCCAGGGGCGGGCGTAGTCATGGATGATCAGGAACTCGCCCGGATGCTCGAAAAAGGCATCCAGGCTGCCCACGACGACCACGTCGAGATCGATGAAGAGCGCGCGGCCGCGCAGGCCGTACAGGTCCTGCTCGAAGGTGGTCAGCTTTTTCCAGGCGCGGTCCACCTGTCCCGGCTTGAGCTCGAGGTCGAGCGGCGGGATCGGGAAGCACTGCACCTCGCTGCGGATGCCCTGGCTGTCGTCGGTCAGGCAGACGAAGTTGAAGTCGCCGCTCAGGTGGCGCCGCACCATGGCATAGAGGCGGTTGACGTACTCGGGCCCGTACTTGGTGCCCCATTTCATGCAGAGGATGTGACGCTGCGGCGCTGCCGTCGGCTCGATCGGCATCCTCAGTCCGCCTGGCGACGTTTCTTGACCGACAGCGGCTTCTTGGCCTTGGCGCGCTTGATGGTCCCGCCGGGCGTCAGCCGCTGGTTGCCGAGCACGCGCAGGGTCTTGATCTCCGGGCGCTGTCCTCCACGCTTGCTGTACTTGATCACCTTGACGTCACGCGGGCCGGGCATGCGGTCCTCGTCGATCTCGCGCGCTTTTTCGGGGATGGGGCGCCAGAGCACGAGCAGCTTGCCGATGTGCTGGATCGGCGCGGCGTTCAGGTCGTCGGCCAGGGTCTGGAGCATGGCTTCACGGGCAGGCCGGTCGTCGGAGAAAACGCGCACCTTGATCAGGCCGTGGGCCTTGAGCGCGGCATCGGCTTCCTTCTTGACGGCTGGCGTCAGCCCGTCGCCGCCGATCATGACGATCGGGTCCAGATGGTGCGCTTCGGAGCGGTGCACCTTGCGCTGCGCAGGGGTAAGTTGAATGGCGGGCATCCCCGTATTATCGAGCGTCAATGAATCCCAAACCCCGAAGCGATAAGGTTGGCAAAAAGCTCAACAAGGCGTGGCTGCATGACCACATCAACGACCCCTACGTGAAGCTGGCCACGCGCGAGGGATACCGGGCCCGCGCAGCCTACAAGCTCAAGGAAATCGACGAGACGCTGGGCCTGATCCGGCCGGGTCAACTGGTGGTCGACTTGGGCTCGACGCCCGGCGCCTGGAGCCAGTACGTGCGGCGCAGGCTGTCGCCGAGCGGGGCGGCGGCCGGCGAGCTGGACGGCACCATCATCGCGCTCGACATCCTGCCCATGGAGCCGATCGAGGGCGTGACCTTCCTGCAGGGCGACTTCCGCGAGGCCGAAGTGCTGGAGCGGCTCGCTCAGGCCATGGACGGCCGGCTCGCCGACGTCGTCGTGTCCGACATGGCACCCAACCTGTCGGGCATCGCCTCAGCCGACGCGGCCCGCATCGCGCATCTGATCGAGCTTGCAATCGACTTCGCACGCCACCACATGAAGCCTGAAGGCGCGCTGGTCGCCAAGCTGTTCCACGGCAGCGGCTACGGCGAGCTGACGCAGCTTTTCAAGAGCAACTTCCGGGTGGTAAAGCCCCTGAAACCCAAGGCTTCGCGCGACAAATCGTCGGAGACCTTCATGGTGGGCATCGGGCTCAAGAACGTCGATACGAATTGATACCCGGGCGCCGGCCCAGCATTTGAATCCCAAAACCGTGCGCGTCCTATGGCTGCTATAGGGAAATTCCGGCATTTCGCAGGTTGAAAAGCCTAAAATGGGTGCCAATTGCGTGCCCTAGCGCGTTTTTTGTTTTCGTGTCACGCGCTTTCGACTGGAGCTTCGTTTGAACAATCAGTGGTTTTCCAAAGTTGCCGTCTGGCTCGTCATTGCGATGGTGTTGTTCACTGTGTTCAAGCAGTTCGACACCCGCGGCGTCGCCGGGGCCGGCAATGTCGGTTACTCCGACTTCCTCGAGGAAGTCCGCAGCAACCGCATCAAGAGCGCAACCATCCAGGAAGGCCAGGGCGGCAGCGAGATCGTCGCGATCACCAACGACGACCGCAAGATCCGCACGACGGCCACCTATCTCGATCGCGGCCTGGTCGGCGACCTGATCGCCAACAACGTCAAGTTCGACGTCAAGCCGCGCGAAGAGGGCTCGCTCCTCATGACGCTGCTCGTGAGCTGGGGTCCGATGCTGCTGCTGATCGGCGTCTGGGTCTACTTCATGCGCCAGATGCAGGGCGGCGGCAAGGGCGGCGCCTTCAGCTTCGGCAAGAGCAAGGCGCGCATGCTCGACGAGAACAACAACCAGGTGACCTTCGCCGACGTCGCGGGCTGCGACGAGGCCAAGGAAGAGGTCAAGGAGGTCGTCGACTTCCTGAAGGACCCGGCCAAGTTCCAGAAGCTCGGCGGCCGCATTCCGCGCGGCCTGCTGCTGGTCGGCCCGCCCGGCACCGGCAAGACCTTGCTGGCCAAGGGCATCGCCGGCGAGGCCAAGGTGCCGTTCTTCTCGATTTCCGGTTCGGACTTCGTCGAGATGTTCGTCGGCGTGGGCGCGGCCCGTGTGCGCGACATGTTCGAGAACGCCAAGAAGAACGCCCCCTGCATCATCTTCATCGACGAAATCGATGCGGTCGGCCGCCAGCGCGGTGCCGGCCTCGGCGGCGGCAACGACGAGCGCGAGCAGACCCTCAACCAGATGCTGGTCGAGATGGACGGTTTCGAAACCAATCTCGGCGTGATCGTGGTCGCTGCGACCAATCGCCCCGACATCCTGGACGCCGCGCTGCTGCGTCCGGGCCGCTTCGACCGCCAGGTCTACGTGACGCTGCCCGACATCCGCGGCCGCGAGCAGATCCTCAACGTGCACATGCGCAAGGTGCCGCTCGGCCAGGACGTGAACCCGAGCATCATCGCGCGCGGCACCCCTGGCATGTCGGGCGCCGACCTGGCCAATCTGTGCAATGAGGCCGCGCTGATGGCCGCGCGCCGCAACGCGCGCGTGGTCGAGATGCAGGACTTCGAGAAGGCCAAGGACAAGATCTTCATGGGCCCCGAGCGCAAGAGCATGGTCATGCCCGAGGAAGAGCGCCGCAACACGGCCTACCACGAGTCCGGCCACGCGCTGATCGGCAAGCTGCTGCCCAAGTGCGACCCGGTCCACAAGGTCACCATCATTCCGCGCGGCCGCGCGCTGGGCGTGACGATGAGCCTGCCGGCGCAGGACCGCTACAGCTACGACCGCGAGTACATGCTGAACCAGATCAGCATGCTGTTCGGCGGCCGCATCGCGGAAGAAGTGTTCATGCACCAGATGACCACCGGCGCCAGCAATGACTTCGAGCGCGCCACGCAGATCGCGCGCGACATGGTGATGCGCTACGGCATGACCGAATCGCTGGGCCCGATGGTCTACGCCGAAAACGAAGGCGAAGTCTTCCTCGGCCGCTCGGTCACCAAGACCACCAACATGAGCGAATCGACCATGCAGAAGGTCGATGCCGAGGTGCGTCGCATCATCGACGAGCAGTACGCCCTGGCGCGCCGCCTGATCGAGGAGAACAGCGACAAGATGCACGCCATGGCCAAGGCGCTGCTCGAATGGGAAACCATCGACACCGAGCAGCTCGACGACATCATGGCCGGCCGCGCGCCGCGTCCGCCCAAGGATTGGACGCCGCGCATCCCGCCCTCGGGCAGCGGCGGAGGCAGTGGCGGTACGCCGGCGGTCAACCCGGATCCGGCGCCGACAGCGGCTTGAGCATGACGCTTTGGCAATCGACGGGGCCTGTGGCCCCGTTTTTTCTTTGGAAGGGCGTATGACGATCTGGCGCACCGCGCGCTTTGCCATCGATCTCGCGCAGCCGCGCGTGATGGGCATCGTCAACGTCACGCCCGATTCCTTTTCCGACGGCGGCGCCCATGCCTCGACCGAGGCTGCGGTGCGGCATTGCGTTCAACTGGTGGAAGAGGGTGCCGACATCCTCGATATCGGCGGCGAGTCCACGAGGCCCGGAAGTCCTGCCGTGCCGCTGGCGGAGGAGCTGGATCGGGTGCTGCCGGTGGTGCGCGAGGCAGTGAAGCTGGGCGTGCCGGTCTCGGTCGATACCTACAAGCCCGAAGCGATGCGCGCAGCGCTGGAGCTCGGCGCCGACATCGTCAACGACGTGTGGGCCCTGCGGCAACCCGGCGCACGGCAGGCCGTGGCGGCCCATCCCTCGTGCGGCGTCTGCCTGATGCACATGCACCGGGATCCGCAGACCATGCAGGCGGCGCCGATGGAGGGCGACGTGCTTCCAGCAGTGCGCGCCTTTCTGGAAGATCAGACGCAGCTGCTACTGGCATTGAAGGTCGACGCAAGCCGCATCGTGCTCGACCCGGGCATCGGCTTCGGCAAGACCGTGGCGCAGAATTTCTCCTTGCTCGCACGCCAGCAGGAGTTGCTCGCCGCCGGCCGGCCGCTCTTGATCGGCTGGTCGCGCAAGTCCTCGCTCGGCGCCGTCACCGGCATCGAATCGGCGGCCGGGCGCATGGTGCCCAGCGTGGCGGCGGCGATCCTGGCCGTCGAGCGCGGCGCCTCCATCGTGCGCGTGCATGATGTGCGCGAAACCGTCGCCGCGCTGGCCGTATGGCGCGCCATGAGGCAAGAACAACAAGCACGACAGGAGCCACATCCATGACAAGAAAATATTTCGGCACCGACGGCATCCGCGGCACGGTCGGCCAGGCGCCGATCACGCCCGACTTCGTGCTGCGGCTCGCGCATGCCGTCGGCCGCGTGCTCAAGAAGACGGAGTCGCGTCCGACGGTGCTGATCGGCAAGGACACGCGCATCTCGGGCTACATGCTGGAGTCGGCGCTCGAATCGGGCTTCAACTCGGCCGGCGTCGATGTGGTCCTGCTGGGGCCGCTGCCGACACCGGGCGTGGCCTACCTGACGCGTGCCCAGCGGGCCAGTCTGGGTGTGGTGATCAGCGCCAGCCACAACGCCTATCCGGACAACGGCATCAAGTTCTTCAGCGCCCATGGCACGAAGCTCAGCGACGAATGGGAGCTGGCGGTCGAAGCCGCGCTCGAAGAGCCGCCCGTCTGGGCCGATTCGGCGCAGCTCGGCAAGGCGCGCCGGCTCAACGATGCGCCGGGCCGCTACACCGAGTTCTGCAAGAGCACCTTTGCCAACGACCTCACACTGCGCGGTCTGAAGCTGGTGGTCGACGGCGCCCACGGCGCGGCTTACCAGGTGGCGCCGCAGGTGTTCCATGAGCTCGGTGCAGACGTGGTCAGCATCGGCTGCGCGCCGGACGGCTTGAACATCAACAAGGGCTTCGGCGCCACGCATCCGCAGGCGTTGATCGACGCGGTGCGGGCACAGGGCGCGCACTACGGCATTGCGCTCGATGGCGATGCCGATCGCCTGCAACTCGTGGACGCAAGCGGGCGCCTGTTCAATGGCGACGAACTGCTGTACCTGATGGTGATGGAGCGCATCGCGCGCGGCGAGAAGCCCTCGGGCGTGGTCGGCACCCTGATGACCAACAAGGCCGTCGAGATGGCGCTGCGCGGACAGGGCATCGAGTTCGTGCGCGCCCGCGTGGGCGACCGCTACGTGCTGGAAGAGCTCGAAAAGCGCCATTGGCTGCTCGGCGGCGAGGGCTCCGGCCACCTGCTCGCGCTCGACCGTCACACGACCGGCGACGGCATCGTGAGTGCGCTGCAGGTGCTGCAGGCCTGCCAGCGCAGCGGCAAGCGCGTGGACGAGCTGCTGGCTGACGTCACGCTCTTTCCGCAGACCCTCATCAATGTCCGGTTGGCCGAAGGGCAGGACTGGAAGGCCAACCAGGCACTGGCGGCCGAAATCCGGCGCGCCGAGGCTGAACTTGGCGATGCAGGCCGCGTGCTGATTCGCGCCAGCGGCACCGAGCCGCTGCTGCGCGTGATGGTCGAGGCGCGCGACGCAGCGCAGGCCGAAGCCTGTGCAAAGCGCCTGGCGGCGGTTGTCGAGGCGGGTTGAATCTCATGATCGACATCCTGCTCGCGGACTACCGCAACCCCGCGCATGCGCGTGCGCTGGTCGACCTGCTGGACAGCTATGCGCGCGATCCCGCGGGCGGCGGTGCGCCGCTGGCGCCCGAGGTGCTGGCCGAGCTGCCCGAGGCGCTGGCGGCACGGCCGCAGGCCTTCAGCGTGCTGGCCTACGACGCAGCGCAGCCGATCGGCCTCGTCAACTGCATCGAAGGCTTCTCGACCTTTGCCTGCAGACCGCTGGTCAATGTGCACGACGTGGTCGTGCTGGCCAGCCACCGCGGCCGGCGGGTTACGCAGCGCATGCTGGCGCGTGTCGAGGAAGAGGCCCGCGCTCGCGGCGCCTGCAAGCTCACGCTCGAGGTGCTGTCGGGCAACCGGAGCGCGCTGCGTGCCTACAAGCGCGAAGGCTTTGCCGGCTACCAGCTCGACCCGGCTTTCGGCTCAGCGATGTTCCTGCAGAAGAAGCTCTGATCAGAAGCGCGTGACGGGCATTTCGGCGTCGTTCTTGCCGGTGCCGTACTTGCCCAGCTCCCACTTGGCGATCGCATTGCGGTGCACCTCGTCCGGACCGTCGGCGAAGCGCAGGGCGCGCGCGCCGACATAGGCGTAGGCGAGCGGGAAGTCGTCGGACATGCCGCCGCCGCCGTGCACCTGCATGGCCCAGTCGATCACCTGGCAAGCCATGCTCGGCGCGACCACCTTGATCATCGCGATCTCGTTCTTGGCGACCTTGTTGCCGGCCACGTCCATCAGCCAGGCGGCCTTCAGCGTCAGCAGGCGCGCCATGTCGATCTTGCAGCGCGCTTCGGCGATGCGTTCCTGCGTCACGGTCTGCGAGGCGACGGACTTGCCGAAGGCCACGCGCGACGACGCGCGCTTGCACATCAGTTCCAACGCACGCTCGGCCAGGCCGATCAGGCGCATGCAGTGGTGGATGCGTCCCGGGCCCAGGCGACCCTGCGCGATCTCGAAGCCCCGGCCTTCGCCGAGCAGCATGTTGCCGGCCGGCACGCGCACGTTCTCGAAGTACATCTCGACGTGGCCGTGCGGCGCATCGTCGTAGCCCATCACGTTGAGCGGGCGCACGATGCGGATGCCCTTGGCATCGGCGGGCACCACGATCATGCTTTGCTGCGAGTGGCGCGGCGCCTCCGGATCGCTCTTGCCCATCGTGATGAAGACCGCGCAGCGCGGATCGGCTGCACCCGAGATCCACCACTTGTGGCCGTTGATCACGTACTCGTCGCCCTGGCGCTCGACGCGCGTCGCGATGTTGGTGGCATCGCTCGACGCGACCTCGGGTTCGGTCATTGCGAAGGCCGAGCGGATCTCGCCCTCCAGCAGCGGCTTGAGCCAGCGCGCCTTGATCTCGTCCGAGCCGTAGCGCGCGATGGTTTCCATGTTGCCGGTGTCGGGCGCCGAGCAGTTGAAGGCCTCGCTGGCCCATGGCACGCGGCCCATGATCTCGGCCAGCGGCGCGTATTCCTGGTTGGTGAGGCCGGCGCCTTCGTAGCCCGAGGCAGCGGCGCTGTCGACCGGCAGGAACAGGTTCCACAAGCCCTGGTTCTTGGCTTTCTGCTTGAGCTTCTCGACGGTCTTGAGTGCGGTCCAGCGCTTGCCTGCCGTGGTGTTGGCGGCCAGTTCGGCTGCGTACTCGGCCTCCGCCGGGTAGATGTGGTCTTCCATGAAGGCGGTGACGCGCTTCTGCAAGTCCTTGGTCTTGGCCGAATATTCGAAATCCATGGTGTCTCCTCTGAAGGTGTGGGAAGGCTCAGGCCCGTTGTGCGAATTGCCAGGCCATCTCGGCCATCGGTCGCGCACCGCGGCCCGAGGCCACGGCTTGCTCGCTCGATGCGGTACCGGCCTCGACCCGCTTGGCAATGCCTTGCAGGATCGCGGCCATGCGGAACAGGTTGTAGGCCTGGTAGAAGTTCCAGTCGGTCGCGAGCGCCTCTGGCGTGGTGATCCCGGTGCGGTCGCAGTACTTGCGGATGTATTCGCTCTCGGTCGGGATGCCGAGGCTCTTCAGGTCGAGCCCGCCGATGCCGCGGAACGAACCCGGCGCGATGTGCCACGACATGCAGTGGTAGCTGAAATCGGCCAGCGGATGGCCCAGTGTCGAGAGTTCCCAGTCGAGCACGGCGATCGCACGCGGCTCGGTGGCATGGAACATCAGGTTGTCGAGCCGGTAGTCGCCGTGCACGATCGAGGTCATCTTCTCGTCGCGCGCGCTGGCCGGGATGTGGGCTGGCAGCCATTCCATCAGGCGGTCCATCTCGGGAATGGGCTGCGTGATCGAGGCCACGTACTGCTTGCTCCAGCGGCCTATCTGGCGCTCGAAATAATTGCCTGGCTTGCCGTAGTCGGCCAGGCCGCGCTCGGCGAACTTCACGGTGTGCAGCGCCGCGATGACGCGGTTCATCTCGTCGTAGACGGCGGCGCGCTCGGCATTGCTCATGCCGGGCAGCGACTGGTCCCACAGCACGCGGCCGGCCATGAATTCCATGACGTAGAAGGCGCGGCCGATGACGGCTTCGTCCTCGCACAGGCAGTACATCCGCGGCACCGGCACGCCGGTGCCGGCCAGGCCGCTCATGACCTTGAACTCGCGCTCGACCGCATGGGCCGAAGGAAGCAGCTTGGCGACCGGGCCGGGCTTGGCGCGCATCACGTAGCTTTGCGTGGGCGTGACGAGCTTGTAGGTCGGATTGGACTGGCCGCCCTTGAACATTTCGACCGTGAGCGGTCCCTTGAAGCCCTCGAGGTTGTTGTCGAGCCACGCGGTCAGTGCATCGACGTCGAAGACGTGCTGCTTGGATACGGCACGGGTGCCGACGAAGTTGTCGAAGTCCTGGGTCATGTCTCTGCGGTCTTTTATTGATCTGCTTCGGAAATTCGCATCAGTGCCGCGCGGTCCAGCACCACCAGGCCGCCGGGCTCGATGCGGATCGCGTCCTCGCGCTCCATGGCCTTGAGTTCCTGGTTCACGCGCTGGCGCGAGGCGCCGAGCAGCTGCGCCAGCTCTTCCTGCGCCAGGTGCAGCCCGATGCGCATCTGGCTGCCGTCCGCCAGGTTCGGCACGCCGTAGCTGCGAACCAGGTGGATCAACTGCTTGGCCAGCCTGGCGCGCAAGGGCAGCGTGTTGAGATCTTCGACCAGCCCGAACAGCTGGCGGATGCGGCGCGCCTGCAGGCGCATCAGCGCCTCGTAGAGCTCGACGTGGTTCGACAGGATCTTCTGGAAATCGGCGCGCGCCACGCAGAGGATCGTGGTCTCGCCATGCGCATAGGCATCGTGGGTGCGCCGGTCGCCGTCGAACATCGCCACGTCGCCGAACCAGATGCCCGGCTCCACGTAGGTCAGCGTGACCTGCTTGCCCGAGACCGCCGTCGAGCTCACGCGCACCGCGCCCTTGGCGCAAGCGATCCACTGCTCGGGCGGATCGCCGCGCGCAGCGATCAGCTCGCCGTCCTTGTAGCGTTTGACGAAAGCACATCGGAGGATGTCGTGACGAAGCGATGGTGAAAGAGAAGAAAACCAGCGACCACCATTGATCGCTTCTCGTTCTTCGATGGTAAGAATGGGGTCGTCCATGGACTGTCCTGTGCGTGACTGAAAGGCTGGGGGTTGTCGCGGGAGCGACGCGTCGCTACTCGTAGCGCGGCGTCTCCTTGGCGAGGAAAGCGGCGATCCCGATGCCGGCGTTGCGGTGGTGCAGGTTGCGCACGAAGTGATCGCGCTCCTGCGAAAGTTGCGAAGCCAGGGTGGCGCCTCGCGCCTCGCTCAGCAGCTCCTTGATGCTGGCCAGCGAGTTGGGCGCGCGTGCGTTGAGGCGGTTCGCCAGCGCGAGCGCCGCGCTCAAGGCCTGGCCGTTCTCGGTGATCTCGTTCACCAGGCCGAGCGCATGCAGGCGCTGTGCTTCGATGCGGCCTCCGAGCATGAGCCATTCGCTCGCGAGCTGCCGAGGCAGCGCCTGCGCGAGATGCCAGCTCAAGCCGCCGTCCGGCGACAGCGCGACGGTGCTGTAGGAGGCGGCGAATACCGCATCGCGCGCGGCGACGATGAAGTCGCAGGCCGCGGCGAGCGAGAAGCCGGCGCCGGCCGCAGCGCCCTCGACGGCTGCGATCACCGGCTTGGGAAAGGTGCGGATCGAATCGATCCAGCTGTGCAGTGCCTCGATGCTTTCGGCCTGCACCGAGGGATCGCGTTCGCGATTGGCCGAGAGGCGCTGCAGGGAGCCGCCGGCGCAGAACCATGCACCTTCGCCCACCAGCACCACACTGCGTATCTCGTCGCTGTTCTCGGCGCCGCTGAGCGCCTCGATGCCGGCCGCGTACATCTCCGGGCCCAGCGCATTGCGCTGCGAGGGATTGGAGAGCGTGAGGACCATCGTGTGTCCCTCGCTCGTGCTTTTCAGTTCTGCGCTCATGGTCGTTGTCTCTTACTCTTCTTCATGCGTGAGGCTCAGGCCGAGTGCGCCGCGGCGGCGCAGCCACGGGCTTGGGCGATAGCGCGGGTCGCCGTACACGGTCTGGAGGTTGAACAGCACCTCCAGCACGTTGGTCGGCCCGTAGAGGTCGCCCATGGCCAGCGGGCCCTGCGGGTAGCCGAGGCCCAGGCGCACGGCGACGTCGAGGTCGGCGGGCGAGCAGACGCGCTGCTGGCACATGTCGGCGGCGATGTTCACGATGGTGCCGATCACGCGCTGGGTGACGAAGCCGCCGCTGTCGCGGATCACGCTCACCGCCTTGCCGTCGCGCGCGAACAGCGCATGGGCCGCATCGCGCACATCGCGCCGCGTGGCGGGATTGGTGGCCAGCACGCGGCGCTTGGTGGCGGCGTCGTCCACCATCAGGTCGATGCCGACCGTGCGCGTTGCGTCGAGCCGCTCGACGGCGGCCACGGTCGTGACGTCGAAGCCCAGCGGCGCGACCAGGATCAAGGCGGCCGACGAAGGCGTGGCACCGCTTTCGAGCTGCGCGCCCAGCGCGTGCACCAGCCGCAGCAGCTCAGGACGCCGTGCCGCGCGGGGTGAGACCCAGACCGCCGGATTCGCGTCGATGGTCGGCGCGGGTGCTTCGGGCGCCGACTGGGCCACGCCGTCGACATAGCGGTAGAAGCCTTCGCCGGTCTTGCGGCCGAGCGCACCGGCGGCGAGCCGCTGCGCGGTGATCACGCTGGGCCGGAAGCGCGGCTCCTCGTAGTACTGGCGGTAGATCGACTCCATCACGGGATGGGAAACATCGAGCGCCGTCAGATCGAGCAGCTCGAAAGGCCCGAGGCGAAAGCCTGCCTGGTCCTTCAGGATGCGGTCGATGGTGGCGAAGTCCGCCACGCCTTCTCCGGCGATGCGCAGCGCCTCGGTGCCGTAGCCGCGGCCCGCGTGGTTGACGATGAAGCCGGGCGTGTCCTTGGCCTGCACCGCGGTATGGCCCATCTGCGCGGCGTAGTCGGCAAGCCGGCGGCAGACCTCGGCCTCGGTCTTGAAGCCGGCCACGACCTCGACCACTTTCATCAAGGGCACCGGGTTGAAGAAATGAAAACCCGCCATGCGCTGCGGATGCGTCATCACCGCGGCGATGGCGGTGACCGAGAGCGAGGAGGTATTGGTGGCCAGCACGGCCGAGGGCGCAACCACTGCTTCGAGCTCGCGGAACAGCTTGCGCTTGACCTCGAGGTCTTCGACCACGGCTTCGATCACGAGCTCGCAGCCGGCGAGCGCCTGCACCGATTCGACGGCGCGGACTCGTGCGGACAGCGCGTCGCGCTGCGCCTGGTCCAGCTTGCCCTTCTCGTGCTGCTTCTGCCACTGTGCGAGGATGGCATCGCGTCCGCGGACCGCAGCGCCTTCGAAGCTGTCGAGCAGCAGGACTTCGCTCCCGGCCTGCGCGGCGATCTGCGCGATGCCGCGCCCCATGGCGCCGGCACCGATGATGCCCACATTGGAAAAGTTCACAGTCATTTGATAATTGTCTCTCTGAGGATGGCTGCCACGGATGCCCATGCCAGAATGTGTCTACTTTCGATTACTTTTTGTCGAACCATTTTGCAACTCCCACGCCTCGCGGCGGCCCTGTTTTTATTCGGGTTCGCACTTGACTCGCCTGCCTTGACGATCGGGCGGCCCCAAGGGGCTGTCTGGATCGGCAAGCCGCTGGATGTGGTGATTCCGCTTTCGCTGGATGCTGCCGGAGACAGCGGCGGGTTGTGCCTCGAGGCCGAGGTGGTGCAGGGGGACACCCGCATTGCCGATCGGAGCCTGACTGTATCGCTGGAGCCGGGGCCGAACGCCAGCAGCCCGCGCATGCACATCCGTTCCACCGTCGCCGTGGACGAACCCGTGGTCAATGTGAGCGTGCGTGCCGGCTGCGATACGAAGTCGACGCGCAGCTATGTGCTGCTGGCCGACGTTCCGTCCGAACCCGTGCTGCCCGCCGTTGCGCCGCCTTCGGGTGCGAGGGCAGCGTCCGAGGCCCAGGCGCGAGCGCCTGCGCGGACACCGCCGCGTGCTGCTGCAGGGGGCGCATCGTCGGGCCTCGAAGGCCCGGCTGCGGCGCCGCGCAGCGCCGCAGCGGCGCCTGCCGCACGCACGCGCGACGCTGACGCGCAGTCGCCGCGTTCCGGCGCTGCCCCTGCCACCGCGCCGCGCCGGACTGCCGCCGCACAACCGCCCGCCGCACCGCGCACGGCTGCACCGCGCACCGCTTCGGCGGCTGCGGCCGCAGAACCGAAGCGCGAGGCCGCCGCCGGCGGATCCCGGCTCCAACTCGAAACGCTGGAGCCGGTTCCCGCCGCGCAGCCTGGCCTCAAGACGAGCCCGCAACTGACGCTGCCGGGCAGCGAAGACCTCGCGCGCCGCGCGGCAGCCGCCGCCGAGTGGCGCGCGCTCAACACCGAGCCCGAAACGGCGCAGCGCGAGGCCCAGCGCATGCAAGCCCTGGAAGCCACGCTGGCCGCGCTGCGCGAGCAGACGGCGCAGAACCAGCGCACCTTGCTCGAGATGCGCAGCGAGCTCGCGCAGGCGCGCGACAGCCGCTACCGCAATCCACTGGTCTACGCGCTGGTCGCCCTGTTGCTGATCGCGCTTGTGGCGATCGTGCTGCTGTGGCGCATGGCGCGCCGAGCCGCAGCGCCGGCCTGGTGGGGCGAGACGCCGTCGAGGGGCGAGGGCGGCCCCACGCGGCCGAGCTCCTTGCGCGCACTGCTCGAGGAGGAACCGGACGTCGACTCCGTACCGCCGCGGCGGCGCAGCGCGAATTCCACCAGCTTCGGCGCGGCCACCTTTGCGGCCGTGGAGCCCGACGACGACAGCGGCTTTGGCGAACCCGAACCCCAGCCGGCACGCACGCCCGATGGCGCGCCGGTGCGGCCGGTCAACACCGAAGAGCTGTTCGACGTGCAGCAGCAATCGGACTTCTTCCTCTCGCTCGGCCAGCACGATCAGGCGATCGCGGTGCTGCGCGAACACATCGCGACAAGTCCCGGCACCAGTGCCTTGGCCTACCTGGACCTGCTGCGGATTTTTCATTCGCTGGGGCGCAAGGAAGACTATGCGCGCCTGGCGGAGGAATTCGAACGGGCCTTCAATGCCGACGTGCCGGCGTTCGAGAATTTCAATGAGACGGGCAAGGGTCTCGAACACTATCGCAGCACGCTCGCGCGCATCGAATCGCAGTGGCCGGCGCCGGGCACCCTGGCGCTGATCGAGGAACTGATATTCCGCAAGCCCGGCGCGCACGAGGACGAGGCCTTCGACCTGGCGGCGTACCAGGAACTGCTGCTGCTCTATTCCGTGGCCAAGGAAGTGATCGATCCGAACAGCGCACCGCCGGCGCCCGTGACGCCGCACTCCTTCGTCGACACCTTCGGCCACGACCAGCTGGCCACGACGCCTGCGCCGCTCGTTCGCGAGAGTGCGCCCGAGGCCGTCGAGTACGCCCCGACGCTGCCCCCCTCGATCTACGGCGCCATCGACGACCATCTGAACCATGAGACCGTGCTGGCGCCGGATGCGCCGCCGCCGGCGCGTTCCGCAGGCGCCGCAACGGTGCCGCGCGCCAAGCCCGACATCGACCTGGACCTCGCCGAATTCGACAAGACGGCCTTCGAAACCATGCGAGCGCCGATCGAGACGCCGAAGCCGCCACCGGCGCCATCCAGCGACCCTCACGTGATCGATTTCGAGCTCTTCGATCCGGCCACCGAGGCGGAGATCGCTCCCAAGCCGACCAGGCCGCTCAAGCGTTGAACGCCGCCGGGGCGCGGCGTTGCGCCCGGTCGACCGCCAAGCTGAGCGCCAGCGCGCAGAGCACCATCGCCAGGCCTGCCCAGCTCATCCAGGCGATCGCTTCATGGGCCAGCAGCCAGCCTCCGGCCGCGGCACCCACCGCTTGCCCCACGTAGATGCCGGAACTGTTGAGCGCCACCGAGCCCGGCGCGAGCGCGGGCGCCATCGCAACCAAGCGCGCCTGCTGGGCCGAGTTGGTGGCGAAGCAGCCGAAGCCCCAGGGCACGATGATCAGCGCCAGCCCTGCGAGCGTCACGCCCAGGGGCCACAGAAGAAGGCTCAGCGCGATCAGCGATGTCGTGAGCAGCACCATCTGCGAGGCGCCCATGCGGTCGATGTACCGGCTCACCAGCATGTTGCCGAGCAGGCCGCAGACGCCGAACCAGCCCCACACCAGGCCCAGTGCCGTGGCGTCCGCACCCAGCGTTTGCTTGAGGATGGGTGCGAAATAGCTGAACAGGACGAACTGGCCCGCGCCCTGAAGCGCGGTGACGGAGACGACGCCCATCAGCAGCGGACTCTTGAGCACCTGGGCCCAGGCCGCGCGTGACAGCGCGGCCGGCCGGATGCCCGGTGGCAGCTTGCGCCAGATCCAGGCAGCGCTGAGGAGCGACAGGAGCGCGATCGCCGCGAACGCGGTGCGCCAGCCGAAATGGCCGCCGATCAGCGTGCCGAGCGGAAGGCCCAGCACCGAGGCCATGGACCATCCCAGAAAAACGAAGGTGACGGCGCGGCCGCGCTGCTCGAGCGGCACCAGCAGTCCCACGCAGGCCGCCGCCTGCGGTGTGAAGATCGCGGGGGCGACGACCGTCAGCATGCGCACCACCAGCAGCCCGCCGAAGTTCGGCATCAACGTCGCGAGAAGATGCCCCGCCGCATACCACAGCATGGTGCAGGCCAGCAGCACCCGGCGGTCCCAACCCGCGACCACGGCTGCCAGCAAAGGTGCGCCGAGGCACATCACGACGGCCGCTGCGGTGATCAGCTGGCCGGCGGTGGCTGCGCTGACCTGCAGCGAAGTGCTGAGTTCGTTGAGCGTGCCGGGCACCACCATCACGCCCGTCCCGATCACGAAGTTGCCCGCCAGCAGGGCCCACAACGCCGCCGGGAGCGCAGGCTGCTTCAACGGCGGACCTGCAGGGCGCCCGGATTCACGATGTTGGTCGGGTTGCCCTTGATGAAGCTGACGACGTTGTCGAAGGCCTGGCCGAAGTACATCTCGTAGCTGTCCTGCTCGACATAGCCGATGTGCGGAGTGCAGATGCAGTTCTCCAGGCGCAGCAGCGCATGGCCTTGCAGCGGCGGCTCGCTCTCGAACACGTCGACGGCTGCCAGCCCGGGCCGTCCGCGATTGAGGGCCGCAAGCAGCGCGTCCTGTTCGACCAGCTCGGCGCGCGAGGTGTTGACGAACAGTGCGGTGGGCTTCATGCGCGAGAGATCCTCGAGGGTGACCAGGCCGCGTGTTTCCTCGGCCAGCCGCAGATGGATCGACAGCACGTCGGCCACGCTGAAAAACGTTTCACGGTTCGGCGCCACCTGGAAGCCGTCCGACCTTGCCCTGGCGCAGCTCTCTTCGCGGCCCCAGATCACGACTTGCATGCCGAAGGCCTGCCCGTAGCGTGCGACCAGCTGGCCGATGCGCCCGTAGCCCCAGATGCAAAGCGTCTTGCCCTTGAGCACCGAGCCAAGCCCGAAATTGGGAGGCATCGACGCCGACTTGAGCCCCGACTGCTGCCAGGCGCCATGCTTGAGGTTGCTGATGTACTGCGGCAGGCGGCGCATCGCCGTCATGATCAACGCCCAGGTGAGCTCGGCCGGCGCCAGCGGCGAGCCCGTGCCTTCGGCCACCGCGATGCCTTGCTCGGTGCAGGCATGCACGTCGATGTGGCTGCCGACCCGGCCGGTCTGCGAAATGAGCTTGAGCTTGGGGAGCTTCTCGATCAGCTGGCGAGAGATCTGTGTGCGTTCGCGGATCAGCACGATCACGTCGGCATCCTTGAGCCGCACCGAGAGCTGCCCGATGCCTTTGACCGTGTTGGTGTAGACCTTGGCCGCGTACGCGTCGAGCTTGGAAGCGCAGCGCAGCTTGCGCACCGCGTCCTGGTAGTCGTCGAGGATCACAATGTTCATGGCATGCCATTGTGCCTCGCACCATCCGCGGGCTCCGTAGTCCGTCTCCCGCAGACGCATGGCGTCCGGGGACAAGCTCGCCCGGAACTACTTCAATGCAGACGGCCGGCGTTCGATATCGTGCCCGCCGCCTCCAGGGCGGCCAGTCGGTCGAGTTCGGCGCAGACATCCGCCATGCGACCCGAGATCACGACGCGGCCCGCGTTCCGGCCGGATTGCTGCGCGTCGACCGTGCGCACCACGCGCAGGGGACGCGCCGGTGCAGACACGTGGGCCAAGGCTGCAGCGCCGGCGCGCGAGCCGCAGCTGGGCCGGATCCCGACATAGTGAAGGCCGGACGAGCGCCGGCGGCGCGAAGGCATCCAGCGATCGGCCAGAGACTGCAGCGGCATGAACAGATCAGCAAGACTGAGAAGAGCGATTCCCATGTGAACTCCAGAAAAGTCAGAGGTTGAACACAGGCAGGATTGCTTTCGTCGGCTGCTACAGGGTGATGGCCCTCGGCCATACGCCCGCCACCTGTCGCGGCCGGGGTCTGGACCCCTTACATGAGCATCGTGTTTCGGATCAGGCCCACGGCCAGGCCTTCGATCTCGAAAGGCTCGCCGGGCTGAACGACGATGGTGGGGTAGTCGGGGTTTTCGGCGTGCAGCTCGATGACCTGCTTGTTGCGCTTGAGGCGCTTGACCGTGACTTCGTCGCCCAGCCGGGCCACCACGATCTGGCCGTTGCGGGCTTCCTTGGTGGCTTGCACCGCCAGCAGGTCGCCATCCATGATGCCGGCGTCGCGCATGGACATGCCGCGCACCTTGAGAAGGTAGTCGGGCTGGCGCTGGAACAGGGTGTTCTCGACGTAGTAGGTCTGATCGACATGCTCCTGCGCGAGGATGGGCGAGCCCGCAGCCACGCGGCCGATCAGCGGCAGAGCGAGCTGGGCCATGCCGGGCAGCGACAGGGAGAACTGGTTGTTGCGCGATTCGTTCAGCGAGCGCAGCGCGTCGCCCTTGAGGCGGATGCCGCGCGAGGTGCCGCTCACGAGTTCGATCACGCCTTTGCGTGCGAGGGCCTGCAAATGCTCTTCGGCCGCGTTGGCCGACTTGAAGCCCAGCTCGGCGGCGATCTCGGCCCGCGTGGGCGGGGCGCCGGTGCGCGCGATGGCGCTCTGGATCAGGTCCAGAATCTGTTGCTGGCGGGCGGTAAGCTTGACGGCGAACTGCATTGATGACTCCTTGCGGCACTGGCTGAATATCCAGTACCTGTATTTTTAACCAGTTTCCGGAAGTTTGGCAAGCCATGGTCGAAACACCTCGAGAAGGCAAGCGCCGCGTGATCGTTCTGGGCACCGGCGGCACCATCGCCGGCCGGGCCGCGGCCGCCGGCGACAACATCGGCTACACCGCCGGCCAGGTGGGCGTGACGGAGTTGCTGGGCGGCATCGAAGCGCCCGACGGCATTGCGCTCGCGGCCGAGCAGGTGGCGCAGGTCGACAGCAAGGACATGAGCTTCGCGATCTGGCGCACGCTGGCCGAGCGCTGCGCCCATTGGCTGGCCGAGCCCGACGTGGCGGGCCTCGTCATTACCCATGGCACCGACACGCTGGAGGAAACGGCCTTCTTCCTGCAGTCGGTGCTGGCGCCGTCGAAGCCGGTGGTCCTGACCTGCGCGATGCGGCCCGCGACCGCGCTGTCGCCCGACGGGCCGCAGAACGTGCGCGACGCGATCGCGGTGGCGTCCAGCTCCGGCGCGCGGGGCGTCGTGGCCGTCTGCGCGGGGACGGTGCACAGCGCCTTCGACGTTCAGAAGGGCCACACCTACCGGCTCGATGCCTTCGACTCCGGGGATGCAGGACCCGTGGCCTATGTGGAGGAGGGCGCGCTGCGCAGTCTCCGAAGCTGGCCGGTGTCGCCGCAGCAGCATGCGCGCGACCTGTTTGAAAGAATGACCCAGGGCGCCCGTTGGCCGCGTGTGGAGATCGTGGTGAGCCATGCGGAGGCGCGCGGCAGCCTGATCGATGCACTGGTCCGCGAGCGGCAGTCCGGCGCCTCCGAGCCGGTAGAGGGCCTGGTGCTCGCAGCCACCGGCAACGGCACCTTGCACCTTGCGCTGGAAGAAGCCGCGCTGCGGGCGCAGGCCGCCGGCATGGCAGTCGTGCGTGCCACGCGGTGCGCACAAGGCTGCATCCTGCCGGCGCCGAACGCACTCTTGCGCGCCGCGGGCGCACTGACGCCGGTCAAGGCGCGCGTCGCGCTGGTGCTGGAGCTGATGGCCGATCAACCAGCCGCGGCCTGAGGCATGTTCAGCGCCCTGCAGTCGCACTCATGGGCCTATCCGGCGCTGGAGGCGGTGCACATCGTCGGTATCGCGTTGCTGCTCGGCAATCTCGTCGCGCTCGAGCTGCGGGTGTTCGGGCGCGGGGCCGCCTTGCCGGTTCAGCCGATGGCCAGGCTGTCGCTGTCGATCGCGCTCAGCGGCTTCACGCTCGCAGCCGCCAGCGGCTCGCTGATGTTCGCGACCCAGCCGGGCGAACTGCTCGCCAACCGGGCCTTCCTGATCAAGATGGGATTGCTGCTGGCGGCCGGATGCAACGCCGGGTGGTTTCACGCGCGAGGGTCCTTGCGCAAACTCGACGCGCTGGCGCGGGTACAGATGTTGTTGTCCACTGCGATCTGGCTGGCCGTCGTGTTCTGCGGCCGCTGGATCGCATACTGAAGAGAAGAAGGAGTTTTTTTCGATGAAACGTCGCAGCATCGTCATCGCCGCCGCATCCCTTCCCGTTGCGGCTCCGTTCGCCTGGGCGCATCACGGCTGGAGCAGCTTCGACCAGGACCGTCCGCTCTACCTCGAAGGAAAGGTCGTGCGCGCGCGTTGGCAGAACCCGCATGCCGAATTGGTGATCGAGGTTCCGCCGAGTCTCAAGGTGCCGGCCGATCTCGCGACGCGACAGCCGCCCGCGCAGAGCGCGCCGGTCGACGGCCCAGGGCTTCTTGCCAAGGCGAGCGCCCCGCGCCGCGCCGATCGCCAGTGGACGCTCGAGCTGGCGCCGCTGACACGCATGGAGGCCTGGAAAGTTGCGGAGATCAAGCCCGGCGCCACCATCTCGGCGGTGGGCTTCACCTTCAAGGAAGAAAAGGGCGAGCCGGTGATGCGCGTCGAATACCTGTTCGCCGACGGCAAGGTCTACGGGCTGCGTTCCAGCCCGGCCTGATCAACTGCCGAGGGCGGCCAGCGCGCGCTGCGTGATCTCGTCGACCGTGCCGACGCCGCTGATGGCGCGGTACTTCGGCGCCGCAGCCGGATCCGCCTTGGCCCAGGCCGAGTAGTAGTCGACCAGCGGCCGGGTCTGCTGGCTGTAGACCTCGAGCCGCTTGCGCACGGTTTCTTCCTTGTCGTCCTCGCGCTGGATCAGGTCTTCGCCGGTGAGGTCGTCCTTGGCTTCGATCTTCGGCGGATTGAACTTGACGTGGTAGATGCGTCCCGATGCCGGGTGCGAGCGGCGCCCGCTCATGCGCTCGATGATGTCGGCGAAAGGCACGTCGATCTCGAGTACGTAGTCGATCTTCACGCCCGCCGAGCGCATGGCCTCGGCCTGCGGAATGGTGCGCGGGAAGCCATCGAACAGAAAGCCCTGGGCGCAGTCCGGCAACGCGATGCGTTCCCTGACGAGGTCGATGATCAGGTCGTCGCTCACCAGGGCGCCGGCATCCATCACGGCCTTGGCCTGGAGCCCGAGCGGTGTACCGGCCTTGACGGCGGCGCGCAGCATGTCGCCGGTCGAGATTTGAGGAATGCCGTATTTCCGGCAAATGAAGGCCGCTTGCGTGCCTTTGCCTGCCCCGGGGGCGCCCAACAAAATCAGTCTCATGGTGTCCTCGGACGGTTCTTCGATTTCTGTCGCGCCACGCGTTTCACGAGTGAGATCGCAGGGCGGAGTTGCGTCGAGGATAGCACGCGCTCCACGGCCGATTCGGCCTGCGCAGGGACGAAATCAGGCGCCGGAGAGCAGTGCCCGGACCCGCTCCAGATCTTCCGGGGTGTCGATGCCCGGGCCGGGTGCATGGGCGCTCACGTGCACGGCGATGCGGTGCCCGTGCCACAGCGCGCGCAGCTGTTCCAGGGCCTCCGTGGCTTCGACCGGCGCCGGCGGCAGGCCCGGAAACTGCCGCACGAAGCCGGCGCGGTAGCCGTAGATGCCGATGTGGCGCAGCGCTGCGGGCGAGTCCGGCAACACGATGGCCCCGCCTTTCGCGAAGCCGTCGCGCCACCAGGGAATCGGTGCGCGGCTGAAGTACAGCGCATTGCCTTGCGCGTCGAGCACCGCCTTCACGACGTTCGGATTGAGGTAGTCGTCGATGGATTCGATCGCATGGGCGGCCGTGCTCATCGAGGCGTCGGGATGCGAGGCCAGCGTGTGGGCCACGGCGTCGATCAGCGCCGGGTCGATCAGCGGCTCGTCGCCCTGGACGTTGACGACGATCGCGTCGTCGGCGAGGCCGAGCTGCGCACAGGCCTCGGCGAGACGATCGCTGCCGCTCGCGTGGTCGGTGCGCGTGAGCAGGGCCTGGACGCCGTGCGCCTCGCAGGCGGCGACGATGCGCGCATCGTCGGCGGCCACCACCACGCGCTCGGCGCTCGACAGCAGCGCGCGCTGCGCGACGCGCACCACCATCGGCAGGCCGGCAATGTCGGCCAGCGGCTTGTCGGGCAATCGTGTGGACGCGAGCCGAGCCGGGATCAGGACGGCGAAACGCAAGGTCAAAGTCCCAGTTCTTCGTCCGAAAGGGTACGCGCCTCGGTTTCGAGCAGCACCGGGATGCCGTCGCGCACCGGGTAGGCGAGGCGGGCGCTGCGCGAGGCGAGCTCCTGCTTCTCGGCATTCCACGTGAGCGGCCCCTTGGTCACGGGGCAGACGAGCAGTTCAAGCAGCTTGGTGTCCATCGAGCGATGATAGCTTTGCGTCGAGCGCTGAAAAGAATGCGGGCTCGGGTTCGAACACCAGCGGCAGCGCCAGCGCGTCGGGGACGCGGCGCCACAGCTTGACCGCGTCTTTCTCGGTGCAGATCAGCGTGTAGCCGCTTCCGGGCGGCGGGGTCCAGTCGCTGAAATCGTGGTGATCCGGCAAGGCGATGCACTGCTGCGGCACCAGGGCGCGTTCGCGCAGCATCTGGAAGAAAGCCTCGGGCTTCGCGATCGCGGCAACCGCGACCAGCGCCCGGCCGGCCAGGGAGGCGAGCGGAACCGGCGTGCCGTCGAGGCGCAGCGCATGGTCGGCCAGCGCACGCCGTGCCGTGAAGCCGGCGAAGGCGGGTCGCGTGCCGGTGTGAATCACCAGGTCGCAGCGGCGCGGCCAGTGCTCGCGCAGCGGGCCGGCGGGCAGCAGCCAGCCGTTGCCCGTGCCACGGTCGTCGAAGACGCAGATCTCGATGTCGCGCGCCAGCGCAAGGTGCTGCAGGCCGTCGTCGCTCACGATGAGCTGCGTGTCCGAGTGAAGAGCCAGCAAGGCGCGCGCCGCTTCGGCACGCCGCCGCGCCACGAAGACCGGCACCGCGGTCGAGCGGCGAATCAGCGTCGGTTCGTCGCCGACCTCGCGCGGATCGCTGTCGTCCTGCACCGCGCGGCAGTCGTCGGTCGCTCGCCCGTATCCGCGCGATACCACGCCGACCTTCCATCCGCGGGCCTGGAGGCGCCGCACGACCGCCATCACGACCGGCGTCTTGCCGGAACCGCCGGCGATGACGTTGCCGACCACGATCACCGGCACGCCGACGCGCTCGGTTTGGAGGATGCTTCGGCGATAGAGTGCGCGCCGGATTGCGGCCAAAGCGCCATAGAGCAGCGAGAGAGGCCACAGCAGCCGCGCGAGCGTCCCGCGTTGCAGCCAGGCCCTCTGCAGCACTAGCGTCCCGCCTGCGCGGCCGACTGCGTGGCGAAGGTGATCTGCATGAGGCCCGCGCGCCGCGCGCCTTCCATCACCGTGATCACGGACTGATGTGCGGCGCTGGCATCGGCGCTGATGATCACGACGCTGTCCTTGCCGCCGTTCGCCGCGGCGCCCAGCGCTGCGGCCACAGTCTCCACGCTGCGGTCGGGCAGCTGGGTCTTGTTGATCGAATAGCGTCCGTCGGCCGACACGGCGACGATCACTTCCTTCGGGTAGTCGCGCTGGGCCTCCACGTCGGCCACCGGAAGGCGCAGTTGCATCTCGGTGAACTTGCTGTAGGTGGTCGAGAGCATCAGGAAAATCAGCACGACCAGCAGCACGTCGATGAACGGGATCAGGTTGATCTCGGGCTCTTCCTTCGAGCCGTGGCTGAAATGCATGCGTCTCATATCCAGCCTCCGCAGGGCCGACCCGAAGTGGCAAGCGTGGGGGCGTTCATGACCGCAGCGTATTCAAGTGGCGGGCAAAGCGTTCGCCGGCGAGTTCCAGGTTCAGCAGGTACTCGTCGACCCGGCTGCGGAAATAGCGCCAGAAGATCAGGGCCGGGATCGCCACGATCAGCCCGAAGGCCGTGTTGTAGAGCGCCACGGAGATGCCGTGCGCCAGCTGTGCCGGGTTGCCGGTGCCGACGGCGCCGCTGCTGGGCGACTGCGAACCGAAGATCTCGATCATGCCGATCACCGTGCCCAGCAGCCCGAGCAGCGGGGCCGCCGACGCGATGGTCGCGAGCGCCGGCAGGTAGCGCTCGAGCCGGTGCGCGACCACGCGTCCGGCCGATTCCATCGACGCGCGCAGGTCGTCTTCGGTCGAGAGGGGGTTGGAGTTCAAAGTGCGGAAGCCGGCGGCCAGCACCTCGCCCAGCCCCGAGTTTCTTTCCAGCTTGGTCACGACGTCCGGGCCCGGGACCGCGGTGCGCGAGACCGTGATGGCCTCGTCGAGCAACTTGGGCGGCAGAACCTTGGATGTCTTCAGGCTGGTGAATCTCTCGATGACGAGCGCGAGCGCAATCACCGAACAAGCGAGCAGCGGCCAGATCGGCCAGCCCGCAGCAACTATGATCGAAAACAAGTATTTCCTCCGGCCCCGTGGACTGCAAATGCGCGGCGATTATCCACCGGCGCAAGGCATTGTTCCGATTTGTATTCGCTGTAGGTTCCGACCCACAGTTTCTGTGGATAACTTTGTGGCTAACCCGCGGAGCAACTCATCTGGGACCACATGCGGCGGGCCTTTCGCCGGATCGACTGAATTTTGAGCAGCACTTTTTTCAATCAAATCAATGGTTTGCACGTGAAGTCGTGGGTGTCGCGCGGATGCCTCATTCGGCTGGAAGGCAGCAGCCCCGCTTGTGGACGACTGCCCACCTGTAACACCGCCTCGACATGAACGAGCGTGAAGCAATTCCGCCGGCGGGACCGCGGGTCTGGGCCGTGGGCGCGCTGTGTCGCGCCGTGGCCGATGTGCTCGATGCGCGCTTCAATCCGGTCGCGGTGCGCGGCGAGATTTCCGGGTTTTCGCGTGCGGCCAGCGGCCATTGCTACTTTGCGCTGAAAGACGAGTCGGGCCAGTTGCGGTGCGCCATGTTCCGGCGCGCAGCAGGGCTGCTTGATTTCTCACCGCGCGATGGCGACCAGGTCGAGGTGCGCGGCCGATTGGCGGTGTACGAGCCGCGCGGCGATCTGCAACTGGTGGTCGAGAGCTTGCGTCGAGCCGGGCAGGGCGCGCTGTTCGAGCAGTTCCTGCAGCGCAAGGCCCAACTGGAGGCCGAGGGCCTTTTCGATGCCGCCCGCAAGCGACCGCTTCCGGTCATGCCACGCGCGATCGGCGTCGTGACCTCGCTCGGCGCGGCAGCGTTGCATGACGTTGTCACTGCACTGCGCCGCCGCGTGCCGCACATTCCCGTGGTGCTGGCGCCGGCAGCGGTGCAGGGTGCCGGTGCGCCGGCAGAGCTGGTGCGCTCGCTGCAGTCGCTCTACGCGCAGCAGCCGGCGGTCGACGTGATCCTGCTGGTGCGCGGCGGCGGCTCGATCGAGGACCTTTGGGCCTTCAACGACGAGTCGCTGGCGCGCACCATCGTGCAGAGTCCGGTGCCGGTGATCAGCGGCGTCGGCCACGAAACCGACTTCACCATCGCCGACTTCTGCGCCGATCTGCGCGCACCGACGCCGACCGCCGCGGCCGAACTGGTCGCTGCGCCGCGCGATGTGTGGCTCGGTGCGATCGATCTGCTCGAAGAGCGGCTGCGCGATGCGATTTCCACGCGCCTCGATGCCCTGAGCCAGCGCCTCGATGTGGCGGCAGGCAGGCTGGGGCGCCCATCGGCGCTGGTGACGCGCCAGCAACTGCGTCTGGCGCACCATGCGCAACGATTGCAATACGCCGTGCTCTCGAGGACGCAGCGGTTCGCGCAAACGCAGCAGGCGTTGCAGGCCGAGTTGCCGCTCAAGTTCACGCGTGCCCTGGTGCAGCGCAAGGAGCGGCTCGAACGGGCTGCGCTGCGCCTGCAACTGCTCGATCCGGCGCTGGTCCTGCAGCGCGGCTACGCATGGCTCACGAATGAACAGGGACAGGCTGTCACCAGCGTGCGCGGCCTGACACCCGGCGATGCGGTGCGCGCGCGCCTGGCGGACGGTACGATCGACATGACGGTCAATCAAACGGGTACGACGGGAAAGCGTCCGACGCGAGCCTCGTGATTCCTTTTTAGAATGCTTCGTCCCACAACCAACCCGCGAGAAAAGACATGGAACACGTCCTCCCACCCCTGCCGTACGCGCTGGACGCACTGGCGCCCGAGTATTCGAAGGAAACGATGGAATACCACTACGGCAAGCATCACAACGCCTACGTGGTGAACCTGAACAACCTGCAAAAGGGCACCGAGTTCGAGAGCATGACGCTCGAAGAGATTGTCAAGAAGTCCAGCGGCGGGATCTACAACAACGCCGCCCAGATCTGGAACCACACCTTCTTCTGGAACTGCATGAAGCCTTCGGGCGGCGGCGAGCCCACGGGCGCGCTGGCGAAGGCCATCGATGCCAAGTGGGGCAGCTATGCGGCCTTCAAGGAGGCCTTCGTGAAGTCGGCGGTGGGGAACTTCGGCTCGGGCTGGACCTGGCTGGTGAAGAAGGCCGACGGCTCGGTGGACATCGTGAACATGGGTGCAGCGGGCACGCCGCTGACCACGGGCGACACGGCGCTGCTGACTGTGGACGTCTGGGAGCACGCCTACTACATCGACTACCGCAATCTGCGGCCCAAGTACGTGGAGACTTTCCTGGCCAAGCTGGTGAACTGGGACTTCGCGGGCAAGAACTTCGGCTGAGCCGTGGCCTTGCAAAAAAGCCGACCCGCGGGTCGGCTTTTTTGATGAGCGGGCGATAGTTCAGCGCCTGGCCGCAAACAGTTCGCCGCCGAGCTTCGCCCCCTTCTTGATGTTCTTCTTGGCGAACCAGCCCTGGTTCATCTCGAGCACGAAGCGCACCGGCTCTTCGGAGCAATGCGACTCCTCGGTCAGCGGCTTCATGTCGGCCAGGTTGACGATGCGGCCGTCGTCGGCCACGAAGGCTGCAGTCAGCGGCAGCAGGGTGTTCTTCATCCAGAAGCATTGGGTCGCGGGCTGCTCGAAGACGAAGATCATGCCCTCGGTTTGCGGCATTTCCTTGCGGAACATCAGGCCGATCTGCCGCTGTTCTGGGGTCTGTGCGACCTGCGCATCGATCTGGTACATGCCCGCAGACAGCTTCACGCGCTGGAGATTGGTTTGAGCTTCCTGACCGTGTGCAAGGGGCATCAATGAAGCTGACAGCGCAAGCAGGGCCACAAAACGCTGGAACATGAGTCGACTTTCTTAAACGGTGGAGTGCAAACAAAAATGCCCGCTGATTGCGGGCATGTCCATTTGCCTGGAAGCTTACATCTTCTTGAGTGCAGACGAAAAAAAGCGTTCCGAAGAACGCTTTCTTTTTTTGTGGCGCCAACCAGCTTACTGGGGCGTGGTGCCTTGCGCGGGAACCGGCTTCTTGCCGCCGCCCTTGGCGGGGCGGCGCGCGTCGCGCGAGTCACGGCGTGCCTGGGCGGCCTTGTCGGCGCCGGTCTCGGTCACGCCGCCGCTGCCCTCTGCCACCTTGCCCTGGTCGCCACCAGGAGCCTTGACTTGGCCGGCAGGCCTCGCGTCCTTCTTGGCTTCGGCGCGCTCGGCCGCCTTGCCCTTGCCTGTGGGGTCGACTTCGGCGGGCTTCGTCTGGGCATATGCGCCAACGGCGAACAGGCCGGCGATCATGACTGCGAGAACTTTGCTCATTACGGGTTCCTCTGTGGAGATGGATTGAAAATGCCTCCCGGCCAGCAGAAGGTCAGCCAACAACGAGACCCCCATGGACTCGGTTGACAGAACCTTCGGACTCCTCCGGTTGCGTCTAAAATTCTACGGCTATTCAGCCGGCTGGAAACCTAGTGTCTTCCAGCCTCCAATTCATCCCCGGAGCCCTTGCCTCATGTCCAGCTATCAGCACATCAAAGTCCCGGCCGAAGGCCAGAAGATCACGGTCAATGCCGACAACTCGCTCAATGTGCCTGATCAGCCGATCATTCCCTTCATCGAGGGCGACGGTACCGGTCTCGACATCACGCCCGTGATGATCAAGGTGGTCGACGCCGCAGTGGCCAAGACCTACGGCGGCAAGAAAAAGATCCAGTGGATGGAGGTCTACGCCGGCGAGAAGTCGACGAAGGTCTACGGCCCCGACGTCTGGCTGCCCGAAGAAACCCTGCATGCGGTGCGCGACTACGTGGTCTCGATCAAGGGGCCGCTGACCACGCCGGTCGGCGGCGGCATCCGCTCGCTCAACGTCGCGCTGCGCCAGGAACTCGACCTGTATGTCTGCCTGCGCCCCATCCAGTACTTCGAAGGCGTGCCCAGCCCGGTCAAGGAGCCGCACAAGACCAACATGGTGATCTTCCGCGAGAACTCGGAAGACATCTATGCCGGCATCGAGTTCGAAGCCGAAAGCGAGAAGGCCAAGAAGCTCATCAAGATCCTGCAGGACGAGTTCGGCGTCAAGAAGATCCGTTTCCCGAATACCTCGGGTATCGGCATCAAGCCGGTGTCGCGCGAAGGCACCGAGCGCCTGGTGCGCAAGGCGATCCAGTATGCGATCGACAACGACAAGCCCAGCGTGACGATCGTGCACAAGGGCAACATCATGAAGTTCACCGAAGGCGGCTTCCGCGACTGGGCTTATGGCCTGGCCGCCAAGGAATTTGGCGCCGAGCTGATCGACGGCGGCCCCTGGATGAAGTTCAAGAATCCCAAGACCGGCAAGGAAATCACCGTCAAGGACTCGATCGCCGACGCCTTCCTGCAGCAAATCCTGCTGCGCCCGGCCGAATACAGCGTGATCGCCACGCTGAACCTGAACGGCGACTACGTGTCCGACGCATTGGCGGCGCAAGTCGGCGGCATCGGCATCGCCCCGGGCGCCAACATGAGCGACACCGTCGCCATGTTCGAGGCCACCCACGGCACGGCGCCCAAGTACGCCGGCAAGGACTATGTGAACCCCGGTTCCGAAATCCTGTCGGCCGAGATGATGCTGCGCCACATGGGCTGGACCGAGGCGGCCGACCTGATCATCCGCTCGATGGAAAAATCGATCGCCAGCAAGAAGGTGACCTACGACTTCGCCCGCCTGATGGATGGCGCCACGCAAGTCAGTTGCTCGGGCTTCGGTCAGGTGATGATCGACAACATGTAAATCCCGGTGTCCGAAGCGTCGGCTGACGCCTCATCGGTAAAGCCCCGGCACCGCAAGGCGCCGGGGCTTTTTCGTGGAGCCGGCGGCACGCAGCTTGCATGCGCCGATGCCGGCAGTTCGCCAGGCATCCGTCTTGAATGTCACAAAGCCGCCACCAGTTGTGTCCCTTGCGCAAGTACAACCGGCGGCGGCTCTATAAAATGATTTTCATGGCTACCAAAATCCCCTCGATTCCACCTACGCCGCCGGCCGTGAAGCCGGGGCGGGACGACGGCGATGCGGTCGTGATCGAGCGGCGGCCGCAAAAAACCGCGCCGCCGCAGATGTATCAGGTGGTGATGCTCAACGACGACTACACGCCAATGGAGTTCGTGATCGTCGTGATCCAGGAGTTCTTCAACAAGGACCGGGAAACCGCCACCCAGATCATGCTCAAGATTCATCTCGACGGTCGCGGCATCTGCGGGGTGTATTCCCGCGACATGGCAGCTACCAAGGTCAATCAGGTGATGGAGGCGGCCCACCAGGCCGGGCATCCGTTGCAGTGCGTCAGTGAACCGGTTGAATAAATCGCGCTCCAACCCATCTGAGAAATTATTTACAGCAAGGCAAAAGGAAATCACATGATTGCCCAGGAACTGGAAGTCAGCTTGCACATGGCTTTTGTCGAAGCCAGGCAGCAGCGCCATGAGTTCATCACGGTGGAGCACCTGCTGCTCGCTTTGCTGGACAACCCGAGTGCCGCAGAGGTTCTGCGCGCCTGCTCGGCCAACGTCGACGACCTCAGGGCGTCGCTCACCAATTTCATCAAGGACAACACGCCTCAGGTGGCGGGTACCGACGATGTGGATACCCAGCCCACGCTCGGTTTCCAGCGCGTGATCCAGCGCGCCATCATGCATGTGCAGTCCACCGGCAACGGCAAGAAGGAAGTCACCGGCGCCAACGTGCTGGTCGCGATCTTCGGCGAAAAGGATTCGCACGCGGTCTACTACCTCCATCAGCAGGGCGTGACGCGGCTCGACGTGGTGAACTTCATCGCCCACGGCATCAAGAAGAGCGATCCGCCGGAAGCCGCCAAGGGCAGCAGCGAATCGTCCTCCGGCGAAGGCGAGGAGGGCGGCGGCGAGAAGAACGAGAAATCGTCCCCGCTCGAGCAGTTCACGCAGAACCTCAACCAGCTGGCCAAGGAAGGCAAGATCGATCCGCTGATCGGCCGCGAGTACGAGGTCGAGCGCGTGATCCAGATCCTGTGCCGCCGGCGCAAGAACAACCCGCTGCTGGTGGGCGAGGCCGGCGTCGGCAAGACGGCGATCGCCGAGGGCCTGGCCTGGCGCATCACGCAGAACGACGTGCCCGAGATCCTGGCCGAGTCCCATGTCTACTCGCTCGACATGGGCGCGCTCCTGGCCGGCACCAAGTACCGCGGCGACTTCGAACAGCGTCTGAAGGGCGTGCTCAAGTCGCTCAAGGACAAGCCGAACGCGATCCTCTTCATCGACGAGATCCACACGCTGATCGGCGCCGGGGCGGCCTCGGGCGGCACGCTCGATGCCTCGAACCTGCTGAAGCCGGCGCTGTCCAGCGGCCAGCTCAAGTGCATCGGCGCGACCACCTTCACCGAGTACCGCGGCATCTTCGAGAAGGATGCGGCCCTGTCGCGCCGTTTCCAGAAGGTCGACGTGGTCGAGCCGACGGTGCAGGAAACCGTCGACATCCTGAAGGGCCTGAAGTCGCGCTTCGAAGAGCACCACGGCGTGAAGTACGGCGTGGCTGCGCTGCAGGCTGCGGCCGAGCTGAGCGCCAAGTACATCAACGACCGTCACCTGCCCGACAAGGCAATCGACGTCATCGATGAGGCCGGCGCCGCCCAGCGCATCCTGCCCGCGAACAAGCGCAAGAAGACCATCAGCAAGGCTGAGGTCGAGGAAATCGTCGCCAAGATCGCGCGCATCCCCCCGGCCAACGTCTCGAACGACGACCGCGGCAAGCTGCAGACCATCGAGCGCGACCTGAAGAGCGTCGTGTTCGGCCAGGACAAGGCCCTCGAAGTGCTGGCCTCGGCCGTCAAGATGGCGCGTTCGGGTCTGGGCCGCGAAGACAAGCCGATCGGCTCATTCCTGTTCAGCGGCCCCACCGGCGTCGGCAAGACCGAGGCGGCCAAGCAGCTCGCCTACATCATGGGCATCGAGCTGATCCGTTTCGACATGTCGGAGTACATGGAGCGCCATGCGGTGAGCCGGCTGATCGGTGCGCCTCCGGGCTACGTCGGTTTCGACCAGGGCGGCCTCCTGACCGAGGCCATCACGAAGAAGCCGCACGCGGTGCTGCTGCTCGACGAAATCGAGAAAGCGCATCCGGACATCTTCAACGTGCTGCTGCAGGTCATGGACCATGGCACGCTGACGGACAACAACGGACGCAAGGCCGACTTCCGCAACGTCATCATCGTCATGACAACGAATGCGGGCGCGGAGACCATGAACAAGGCGACCATCGGCTTCACCAACCCGCGCCAGGCGGGCGACGAGATGGCCGATATCAAGCGCCTGTTCACGCCGGAGTTCCGCAACCGCCTGGACGCGACCGTGAGCTTCAAGGCCCTCGACGAGCAGATCATCCTGCGCGTGGTCGACAAGTTCCTGCTGCAGCTCGAAACCCAGTTGGCGGAGAAGAAGGTCGACGTCACCTTCACCGACGCGCTGCGCAAGCACTTGGCGAAGAAGGGCTTCGATCCGCTGATGGGCGCACGCCCGATGCAGCGCCTGATCCAGGACACGATCCGCCGCGCCCTGGCCGACGAGCTGCTGTTCGGCCGCCTGCAGGAGGGTGGCCGCCTGACGGTGGATCTCGACGACAAGGAAGAGGTCCAGCTCGACATCCAGCCGATCGCGAAGAAAGAAGGGCGCGCGAAACCCGAAGCGGAAGAGGCTGCAACGGGCTGATCCGCTCTTCCGGAGTCCGTTTACAGGGCCGGTAGCATTGCGCTACCGGCCTTTTTCATTCATCGACCTCCTTTGCCCTTGATCCTCCCCGAGCTCAGCCACGAATGGAAGACCGGCCTCTCCCTGGCATGGAGCGGCTACATCGCCGTGTTGTCCGTCTGGATCGTGATGCAGAAGCGCGCGCCGGTGTCGACGATGAGCTGGATCCTCTCGCTGGCGCTGCTGCCCTTCGCCGGCTTCGTCATCTACTACTTCCTCGGGCCGCAGCGCTTGAAGAAGCAGCGCCTCAAGCGGCTGCGCAGCCGCGCGATCGCCCAGGCGCCGGCCGACGTCGCCACGCTGCGCGAGGCCGCGGAACGTGCGCCACCGGCCCTGCGTCAGATGGCCGCGCTCGGCACGGCCGCCTGCGGCCTGCCGGTGTCGAGCGCGACGGCGACCAGCTTGTTGTCCGGCGGCGCCAGCACCTTCGACGCCATCTTCGAAGCGATCGGCAGCGCGCGCGACCACATCCACCTCGAGTACTACATCTTCGAGCCCGACACCATCGGCACCGCGCTGCGCGACCTGCTGGTCGAACGCGCGCGGGCGGGCATCACCGTGCGCCTGCTGCTCGATGCGCTCGGCTCCAAGCGCATCGGCCGCAGCTTCATGGCGCCGATGCATGCTGCCGGCATCCAGGTGGCGCTGTTCCACGACACCCGCATCGGCCGCCGCTTGCGGCCGGTGACCAACTACCGCACCCACCGCAAGATCGTGGTGTGCGACGGGCGCATCGGCTTCACCGGCGGCGTCAACATCACAGACGAGGAAGACCGGCGGGTGCGGCCCGACGCGTACCACGACGTCCACCTGCGCATCGAAGGCAGCGCGGTGCGCTGGCTGCAGACCACCTTTCTCGAAGACTGGGCCTACGCCACCGGCGAAGACCCGCGCCGCATGGACGAAGCCATCGACAGGCTGCTGCCGCGGCTTCCGGCCGAGGAGGGCGCGGGCGACATTCCGGTGCAGATCGTCACCAGCGGTCCCGACAGCGGCCTCGAAGCCATCCATCGGATGCATGTCGCGGCCATCCACTCGGCCGCGCAGCGCGCCTGGCTGACCACGCCGTACTTCGTGCCCGGCGAGCCGGCCCTGATGGCGCTCACCAGCGCGGCGCTGCGCGGCGTCGATGTGCGCCTCCTGGTGCCGAGGCGCAGCGATTCGCTGATCGTGAGCGCGGCGGCGCGCTCCTACTACGACGAGCTCATCGCGGCTGGCGTCAAGATCTGGGAGTACAAGGCGCGCATGCTGCACTCCAAGACGCTGGTGGTGGACGACAACTGCGCGATGATCGGCACCGCTAATTTCGACAACCGCAGCTTCCGGCTCAACTTCGAGGTTTGCGCCGTCATCTATGGTCCGGCGCTCGCCAAGCCGCTCGCCGCCCAGTTCGAAACCGACCTTCACAGCGCCGCGGCCGTGCGCGCCAACCGGAAGCGCAGCTTCCTTCCCCAGCTCGGCGATGCGACGGCACGCCTTTTCTCACCCTTGCTCTGACGATGTCCCAAACCTTCCTCTGGCACGACTACGAAACCTTCGGTGCCGTGCCGCGCCGCGACCGGCCATCGCAGTTCGCCGCCATCCGCACCGACGCTGCGCTCAACGAGATCGGCGAGCCCATGATGATCTACTGCAAGCCCGCGCCGGACTATCTGCCGAGCCCGGAGGCCTGCCTGATCACCGGCATCACGCCGCAGGTCTGCCTCGAACGCGGGATCCCCGAGCACGAGTTCGCCGCGCAGATCGAGCGAGCGTTCTCGCAGCCCGGCACCATCGGCGTCGGCTACAACACCATCCGCTTCGACGACGAGGTGACGCGCTTCCTGTTCTGGCGCAACCTCATCGATCCCTATGCGCGCGAATGGCAGAACGATTGCGGCCGCTGGGACCTGCTCGACGTCGTGCGGCTCACCTATGCCTTGCGGCCCGACGGCATCGAGTGGCCGAAGAAGGATGACGGCACGCAGAGCTTCAGGCTCGAAGACCTGGCGCGCGCCAACGGGCTGCTCCACGAATCGGCCCACGATGCGCTGTCGGACGTGCGTGCCACCATCGCGCTGGCGCGGCTGATCCGCGACAAGCAGCCCAAGCTCTTCGACTTCGCCTTCGCGCTGCACAGGAAAGACCGGGTCGCGAGCGAGCTGGGCCTGCCGGCCACGCGCGAGACGGCGCGGCCCTTCCTGCACGTCTCCGGCATGTTCCCGGCCGAGCGCGGCTGCCTGTCCGTGATGTGGCCGCTCGCAAGCCATCCGACCAACAAGAACGAACTGATCGCCTGGGACCTGGCGCACGACCCGAGCGAGCTGCGCGACCTCGACGTCGCGACGCTGCGCCAGCGCCTCTTCACGCGCAGCGCAGATCTTCCCGAAGGCGTGCTGCGCCTGCCGGTAAAGAGCGTGCACTTGAACAAGTCGCCGATGGTGGTCGGCAACCTGAAGACCTTGGCGCCGGCCATGGCCACGCGCTGGAGCATCGATATCGAAGCGGCGCTGCGCAACGCCGCGCTGGCGGCCGCCTTGCCCGACATGAGCGCGATCTGGCCGCAGGTCTACGAACGCCCGCGCGAGGCGGCGCCGGACGTCGACGAAGACCTCTATGGCGGCTTCGTCGGCAATGGCGATCGCCGCCGGCTCACCCAGCTGCGCAGCCTGTCGCCGGCAGAGCTCGCGCATTCGCGCACGGGCTTCGACGATCCCCGGCTCGAAGAGCTGTTGTTCCGCTACCGCGCCCGCAACTTTCCCGAAACGCTGAGCGAAGAGGAAGCCGAACGCTGGGAGGCGCATCGCGTCGCGCGGCTGCTCGAAGGCGAAGGCGGGGTGCGCAACGTCGACCAGCTCTTTGCCGAGATCGACGTGCTGGCGGAGACGGCCGACGGGCGCGGTGAAGAAATTCTCGGCGCGCTGTATGAGTACGCCGAGGCCATTGCGCCCTCGATCTGAAACCGTGAGCCTTCGCCGCCTGACCCCCGACGACGCCGCAGCCTACCGGGCGCTGATGCTCGAAGCCTACGCACGCCATCCCGACGCCTTCACCTCCACCGTGGCCGAACGCGAGGCCTTGCCGCTGTCGTGGTGGAGGTCGCGGCTCGATGCCTCGCCGCAGGCACCGCAGGTCGTGCTGGGCGCCTTCGACGCGATGGGCCTTCTGGCAGGCGCGGCAGGCCTGCTGTTCGAGTCGCGCGAGAAGGCGCGGCACAAGGCGAGCCTGTTCGGCATGTATGTCGCGCCGGCCGCCCGGCAAGGCGGCTTCGGCCGCCAGCTGGTGCTGGGCCTGCTGGCGGAGGCTGCGGCGCGCGAGGGCGTCAAGCTGGTCCAGCTGACGGTGACCGAGGGCAACCATGCCGCACAGGCGCTCTACGAACGTTGCGGCTTTGCCGCCTTCGGCATCGAACCGTTCGCCATTGCGCAGGGCGGAACCTTCCGGTCGAAGGTCCACATGTGGCGCGCGGTCGCCGCGCTCGCCTGAGCTCAGTGCTTCGGATGCATCCAGGCGGTGGCTGCCGGCCGGTCCGCCAGGTGCAGGGCCGCCGTCGCAGCCGGCGTCTCGGCCAATAGCCGGCCCTCGCGGTACACCTTGAGCCGCGTCGCGCGCAGCCGGATCGCCTCTACCGGGTCGCGCGCCTGCAGCACCACGAAGCTCGCATCGCAGCCCGCTTCGAGGCCGTAGCCGTCGAGCCCGAACACTTTCGCGGCATTGACCGTGACCGCGTCGAAGCATTGCCGAATGCCGTGCTGGCTCGTCATCTGCGCCACGTGCAGGCCCATGTGCGCGACCTCCAGCATGTCGCCCGAGCCCATACCGTACCAGGGGTCCATCACGCAGTCGTGGCCGAAGGCGACGTTCACGCCTTGGCGCATCAGCTCGGGCACGCGCGTCATGCCGCGCCGCTTGGGGTAGCTGTCGTGGCGGCCCTGCAGCGTGATGTTGATCAGCGGGTTGGCGATCACGCTGACGCCGGCCTCGGCGATGAGCGGCAGCAGCTTGCTCACGTAGTAGTTGTCCATCGAATGCATCGAGGTGCAGTGCGAGCCGGTGACCCGGCCCTGCAGCCCGAGGCGCTGTGTTTCGAAGGCCAGCGTCTCGATGTGGCGCGAGAGGGGGTCGTCCGATTCGTCGCAGTGCATGTCCACCGGCAGGCCGCGCTCGGCGGCCAGCTCGCACAGAAGCTTCACGCTCGCGGCGCCGTCGGCCATGGTGCGTTCGAAGTGCGGGATGCCGCCGACCACGTCCACGCCCATGTCGAGTGCACGCTTGAGATTGTCGACACCGCCCGGCGAGCGCAGCACGCCGTCCTGCGGGAAGGCGACCAGCTGCAGGTCCAGGTAGGGTGATACGCGCCGCTTGACTTCGAGCAGCGCATCGACCGCGAGCAGGCTCGGGTCGCTGGTGTCCACATGGCTGCGGATCGCGAGCAGGCCCCTGGCGACGGCCCAGTCGCAGTAGGCGAGTGCGCGCTCGATCAGCGCCTCGGCCGTCAGCATCGGCTTGAGCTCGCCCCACAGCGCGATGCCTTCGAGCAGCGTGCCGCTCTGGTTGACGCGCGGCAGGCCGTAGCTCAGCGTGGCGTCCATGTGGAAGTGCGGGTCGACGAAAGGCGGTGCGACCAGCAGGCCCTGAGCGTCGAGCTTTTCGTGCGCCGGTGCATCGAGACCTGCCGTCACTTCGGCAATGCGGCCGTCCTGCACGGCGATCGACATGTCGGTGCGACCGTCGGGGAGAGTGGCGTGGGTAATGAGGAGATTCAGCATGGGCGGGTCTCGTGGCCTGCAGCAATCGTGCCTGCTGTTCGGATTATGTGGGTCCGCGGAAGAGGTCTTCCGGCTATGGCCCCCGTCGTAGTTGGCGTGCATTAGAGCGGGTGTCGTATGGCGAATGCCGCGCCGCAAACCTTTGAAAAATCACAGTTGCGGCGCCCACAATGACCCGCATCGATGCCGGACTGTTCGGCACTTCGATGTCGCGCTCATTCGGCGCCATGAACGGCGGCCGACACGATCCGCGCATCTGCGCGGAGATTCGACACCCCCTACTTAACGATCAGGCCCAAGGCAACGAGGGTCGCGGGGGTGTGCTTTCCTCTTTAGTCGAACTACTCCCCCAAGGAGTTCCGTGATGAACAGCCCGTCCTCGAAGTCTCCCCCGCCACCCAAGCCGCCGACCAGCCATGGCGAGAGCACGGCCAATGCCGACCCGGTGCGCAGCAACATGGTCAAGCCGGGCCGCTTCGGCTTCCTGTTCCCCGAGCTGTCGAGCAGCCCGTGGACCACCGGCAGCGCGGCAACCGATGCCCAGGTGGCCGAGGAACTCGGCGACGCGATGCATGCCAGCGGGCCGCCGAAGCCCGGCGTGATCCCGGCGGGCTTCACCTACTTCGGCCAGTTCGTCGACCACGACATCACCTTCGATCCGACCAGCATCGGCGAGAACGCGGTCGATGTCGCCGATCTCGTCAACTTCCGGACTCCGGCGCTGGACCTCGACAGCCTCTACGGCTCGGGCCCGCGCGACCAGCCCTTCCTCTACCGCCGGCAGACCGGCACCAAGAGCAATCAGTTCCTCATCGGCCCGGCGGCCGACCCCAAGGGCGGACCGGGCCAGGACGTGCAGGCCGTCAAGGATCTGGACGGCGCACTGTACGACCTGCCTCGTGCCTGCTTCGGGCTCGGCGATCGCACCGCCATCCTGGGCGACAAGCGCAACGACGAGAACCTGATCATCGCGCAGCTGCACCGCACGATGCTGCATTTCCACAATGCCGTGTGCGCCGAGTTTCCAGAAAAGTCCTTCGAGGAGGTGCGCCTGATCGTCATCCAGCACTACCAGCAGATCCTGCTGAACCAGTTTCTGCCGCTGATCGTGGGCAAGAAGGCGCTGAAGGACGCTTTGGACAAGCTGCGCTTCTATCGGATCGGCCCCTGCGCTCTGGCGACGCAGGCCTTCATTCCGTTGGAGTTCTCGGGCGCGGCCTATCGCTACGGACACAGCATGGTGCGTTCCGTCTACAACTTCAACCGCGTGTTTCCCCAAGGCACCGACTTCAGGCTTGCTTTCACCTTCACCGGTGACGGCGGGTTCTTCGGTGGCCTGCAGTACCCGACCAACTGGCTGCTCGACTGGAGCGCCTTCTTCCCCGGTCTCGGCGTGGAGCCGCAAATGGCCAGCGCCATCGATGCAAGCCTGTCGGATCAACTGATGATCGGCGGCGACCCTGCGGCCGATCCGCCCGTCAAGGGCATTCCACTGGCCAGGCTCAACCTGCTGCGCAGCTCGCGCCACTACAAGCTGCCCACCGGGCAGGCGGTGGCGGCGCGCATGAAGATGCCCCTGCTGACCAAAGCCCAACTCGAATCGGGAACGGGCGGCAAAGTTGTCAAGAAGTTCAACATCGGCCGGCACACGCCGCTGTGGTTCTATCTGCTCAAGGAGGCGGAGATCAAGACCGGCGGCGAGCATCTCGGCCCGGCCGGCGCGGCCATCGTCGCGGAGGTATTCATCGGGCTGCTCAGGGACGATCCCGAGAGCGTGCTCAGCAACCCGCAGAGCACGGTGCTGCCTTCGGCCGATGGCGCCTTCAAGATCAACGACCTGTTCAACTTCGTCGAGAAGCGCAAGGGCCAGTCGAATATTCCGGCGGCGGGCGTGATCAACCCGCTGGGACCGCCTTGAAGCCGGATCAGCGTTCGCCTTTGCGGTACGGCTTCATGAGGGCTTGCGGATAGCTGGCTCTGCGTGCCACCAGCACCAGCGCCACGATCGACAGCACATAGGGCAGCATCAGGTAGAGCTGGTAGGGCAGTGCCGCATCGCCCGATTGCTGCAGCCGCAGCTGCAGCGCGTCGAAGAAGGCGAACAGCAGGGCGCCCAGCAGGGCCTTGGCCGGCCGCCAGGAGGCGAAGACCACCAGCGCCACGCAGATCCAGCCGCGGCCGTTGACCATGTTGAAGAAGAAGGCGTTGAAGGCCGACAGCGTGAGGAAGGAACCCGCCACGCCCATCAGCGCCGAGCCGGCGACGATGGCGCCGCTGCGCGTGGCCGCGACCGAGACGCCCTGGCCCTCGGCCGCCTGCGGGTTCTCGCCGACCATGCGCAGCGCCAGGCCGAGCGGCGTGCGGTAGAGGATGTACGCCAGCACCGGCACCAGCAGCAGCGCGAACAGTGTGAGCGGCGTCTGCGCATCGAGCACCGGAATGTGCAGCCATTCCATCGGCGCGAAGGGCGTCACGGTCGGCGGCGTGTTCACCTTCGGAAAGCTCACGCGGTAGCCGTAGTAGCTGAGCGCCGTCGCCAGCAGCGTGATGCCGAGGCCCGACACATGCTGCGAGAGTGCGAGGCCTACGGTCAGGAAGGCGTGCAAGAGGCCGAAGACGGCGCCCGTCAGCGCCGCCACCGCGACGCCGATCCACAGCGGTGCGCCGGCATACACCGCGAGCCAGCCGGCGAAGGCGCCCGCGACCATGATCCCTTCGATGCCGAGGTTCAGTACGCCCGCGCGCTCGCACAGCAGCACGCCCAGCGTGCCGAAGATCAGCGGCGTGGCGATGCGCAGCACCGCGACCCCGAACGAGGCGTTGGACAGGATGTCGGCGATGTCGCTCATCTCCACCGCACCCGGTACTGCGTCAGCAGGGTCGCCACCAGCACCGCGATCAGCGAGGCCGCCACGATCACGTCGGCAATGTAGGTCGGCACGCCGATCGCACGGCTCATGGTGTCGGCGCCGACCAGCACGCCGGCGACGAACACGCCCGCCGCCAGCACGCCCAAGGGATGTAGCCCGGCCAGCATCGCGATCACGATGCCGCTGTAGCCGTAGCCGGGCGACATGTCGAGGGTGACGTAGCTGGTGCGGCCCGCCACCTCGATCGCGCCCGCCAGCCCGGCCAGCGCGCCTGAGAGCAGCGCCACCAGCACGACGGTGCGCGTGACCGGCACGCCCGCAAAGGCGGCTGCGCGCGCATTCGCGCCGGTCGCACGGATATCGAAGCCGATTACCGTGTACTTGAACAGCACCCAGACCATCAACGCCAGCGCGCCGGCCCACAGCAGGCCGGTATGGACGCGGGTCTGCGCGATCAGCCGCCCCAGTTCGAGCTCGGGCTGCAGCGACACGCTCTGCGGCCAGCCCATCGCCGTCGGGTCCTTCATCGGCCCGTCGAGCATCGCCGAGACGCCGAGCAGCACGATGAAATTGAACAGCAGCGTGGTCACCACTTCGTCGACGCCGAGCTTGTTCTTCATCAGCGCCGGGCCGAGCAGCAGCAGGGCCCCGACGACCGCGGCCGCCCCCATCATCAGCGGGAACAGCACCCAAGTCGGGAGCGCGAAGCCGGTGCCGCCATGCAGGCCGCCCACGGCCACGGCCGCGAGCGCGCCGCCGTAGAGCTGGCCCTCGGCGCCGATGTTGAAGAGCCGGGCCTTGAAGGCCACGGTGGCGGCCAGGCCGGTGAGGACCAGCGGAATCGCGCGTGTCAGCGTTTCGCTCCAGGCGAACACCGAGCCGAAGCCGCCCTGCAGAAGCAGGGCGTAGGTGCGGCCCACCGGTGCGCCGGCCCAGAGCACCAGCAGCGCGCTGACCAGCAGGGTGAAGCCGACCGCGCCGAAGGGCGCGAGCACCAGGGCCGCGCGAGATATTTCATGACGGCGCTCCAGCCTCATGGATGTGGCCCCCAGGCTCGGCACTGCGTGTCCTCGTTGCCTCCCGAGGGGGCGCGAGCTCGCTTGGGGCGACCCGGCGCTGCGCTCATGAACCTGCCATCGCCAAGCCGATGGCTTCGCGCGTCCAGGCCGAGGCCGGCCGCGGCTCGCCGAGCTGGCCGCCGTGCATCACGGCCACGCGGTCGCCCAGCGCCAGCACCTCGTCGAGATCGTCGGAGATCAAGAGCACCGCGGCGCCGGCATCGCGCGCCGCGATCAGCTGCTGCTGCACATAGGCAACGGCGCCGACGTCCAGCCCCCAGGTCGGCTGGTGCGCCACGATCAGCCGCGCGGTCTTGCCGTGGCTCTTCGGCGTATCGGGCGCCAGCAGCGCGCGGCCGAGGATCAGCTTCTGCATGTTGCCGCCCGAGAGCGAGCGCGCCGGCGATTCGAGCCCGGCGCCGCGCACGTCGTAGGCTTTCTCGATGCGCCGCGCATGCGCTCGCGCGCCGGCGCGCCGCACCCACAGCCAGCGCGAGAAGGCCGTGCTGCGCAGCCGCTCCGACACCGCGTTCTCCCATACCGGCAGGTCGCCCAGCACGCCGACCGCGTGCCGGTCTTCCGGGATGCGCGCCACGCCGCGCTGGACCAGCCGCGCAGGCGAGGACGGCAAGGCACGACCCATCAGCCGCACCGTGCCGCCGGTCGCGCGCCGCGTGCCGCAGAGCAGTTCCGCCAGCGCGACCTGGCCATTGCCGGAAACGCCCGCGATCGCCGTGATCTCGCCGGCTTTGAGCGTGAGCGTCACATCCGCCAGCCGGTCATGACCGCTGCCTGCCGTTTGCACATGGTCCAGCACGCAGACCGCGTCGCCCACCTGCCGCGCGGGGCTGCGCACCACGCCTTCGATCGCATGGCCGACCATCCACAGCGCGAGTTGCGCTTGCGTGGTCTCGGCGGTGCGCGCTTCGGCCACCAGCTTGCCCCCGCGCAGCACCGCGATGCGATGCGACACGCGCAGCACCTCGGCCAGCTTGTGGCTGATGAAGATGATCGACAGGCCCTGCGCCACCATCTGCGCCAGGGTGTGGAACAGCGCCTCGCTCTCCTGCGGCGTGAGCACAGCGGTCGGCTCGTCGAGGATCAGGATGCGCGCGCCGCGGTACAGCGCTTTGAGGATTTCGACGCGCTGCCGCTCGCCGACCGAGAGGCTGCCGATCGTTGCGTCCGGCTGCACCGGCAGGCCGAAGCGGCGCGAAACTTCGAGCAGCCTGGCACGCGCTGCGCTGCGCCGCGAGAACCCTTGCCACAGCGGCTCGGTGCCCATCATCACGTTGTCGAGCACGCTGAGGTTGTCCGCCAGCGTGAAGTGCTGGTGCACCATGCCCACGCCCGCGGCCAGCGCCGCCTTCGGATTGCCGGGCGCGAGGGGCCGGCCGAAGACCTCGATCTCGCCCGCGTCGGCCGTGTAGTGGCCGAACAGGATCGACATCAGCGTCGACTTGCCGGCGCCGTTCTCGCCCAGGAGCGCCAGCACTTCGCCGGAGCGCAGTTCGAGCGAGACGGCATCGTTGGCCACCAGCGCGCCGAAGCGCTTGGTGATGCCGCGAAGCGAGAGGACGGTCTCTTGCTGCCTCTCGCTATCCACGGCCCGGTGCCCTCACCCCAACCCTCTCCCGGAGGGAGAGGGAGCAGGAACGACCCATCGCGCTTACTTCGCGGTGGACTTGGGTTGACTGTCGTCGACCTTCACCGTGAACTTGCCGGAAAGGATCTCGGCCTCCCTGGCCTTGACCTTGGCGACGATGTCGGCCGGCACCTTCTTCTCGAAGGTGCCCAGAGGCGCAAGCTTGGAGCCCTTGTGCTTCATCATCGAATAGGGGCCGTAGTCCTCGGCCGCGAACTTGCCTTCCTTCACCAGCTTGATCGCGCGGTCGGCCGAGGGCTCGAAGTTCCAGAGCGCCGAGGCGACCACCGTGTCGGGGTATTTGTCCTGCGTGTTGATCACGTTGCCGATCGCGAGCTTGCCCTTTTCCTTGGCCGCGTCGCTGACGCCGAAGCGCTCGGCATACATCACGTCGGCGCCCTTGTCGATCATCGCGAAGGCGGCTTCCTTGGCCTTGGGCGGATCGAACCAGCTGTTGATGAAGCTCACGCTGAACTCCACCTTCGGGTTGGTTTCCTTCGCGCCGGCCATGAAGGCGTTCATCAGGCGGTTGACCTCGGGGATCGGGAAGCCGCCGACCATCCCGATCTTGTTGGTCTTGGTCATGCCGCCGGCCACCATGCCGGAGAGGTAGGCCGGCTCCTGGATGTAATTGTCGAAGACCGAGAAGTTGGGCGCCTGCGGCTTGAGCGAGGAGCCCATCAGGAAGGCCGTCTTCGGAAAGTCCTTCGCCACCTTACGCGCGGCCGCCTCGACGCCGAAGACCTCGCCGAGGATCAGCTGGTTGCCGGCCTGCGCATACTCGCGCATCACGCGCTCGTAGTCGGCGTTGGCGACGTTCTCGGTGGCCTTGTATTCGATCTCGCCGCGCGCCTCCGCCGCCTTCAGCGCCTTGTGGATGCGGCCCACCCATTGCTGCTCGAAGGGCACGGTGTAGACCGCCGCCACCTTGAGCTTGGCCTGCGCGAGCGCCAGGCCGGGCGCACCGGCCGCGAGCGCGGCGGCAATGGCGACCGAAGGGATGATCAGATGACGGCGTAGGAACACGGACTTCTCCTCGTTGAAATCAAGTTCATTTGGTGCCGAAGATGCGGTCGCCCGCATCGCCGAGCCCCGGCAAGATGTAGCCATGGCTGTTGAGCTCGCGGTCAATGGCCGCGGTGTAGATCGGCACGTCGGGGTGCGCGGCCTGGAAGGTCTTGATGCCTTCGGGGCAGGTCAGCAGGCAGACGAACTTGATCGACTTCGGATTCAGCTCCTTGAGCCGCTCCACCGCAGCGACCGCCGAGTTGCCGGTGGCCAGCATCGGATCGACCACGATCGCGTCGCGCTCCTCCATGCCGCCGGGCATCTTGAAGTAGTACTCGACCGCGGTCAGCGTCTTGGGGTCGCGGTACAGGCCGATGTGGCCCACGCGCGCACCCGGCACCACGCTCAGCATGCCGTCCAGGATGCCGGTGCCGGCGCGCAGGATGGAGACCAGCACCACCTTCTTGCCGTCGATCACCTTGGCGTTCATCGTCTCGAGGGGGGTCTCGATCTCGATGTCCTGCATCGGCATGTCGCGCGTGACCTCGTAGGCCATCAGCATGCTGATCTCGTTGAGCAGGCGCCGGAAGCTGTTGGTGCTGGCTTCCTTGCGGCGCATCAGCGTGAGTTTGTGCTGGACGAGGGGATGGTCGACGAGGTGGACGTTGCTCATGAGAGTTGTTATGAGAAAAGTGAGAAGTCTAGAAGACCGTGCCGTCGCTCTCGATGCGCAAGGGCGGCTCACCGCCACGCAAGCGTTGTGCCAGCGCGCGGCCCGCGGCCCAGGTGCCGCCTTCCAGAATGCGCGCCAGCGGCAGCTCTTCCTCGCTGCGGTCGAGCACCTTGCGCACCCGGGGCGCGAGCTCGTCGAGCAGCGCGACGGTGAGCGCGCGCCATTCGACGATGAACTCGTCGCCCACCTTCCATGTGCGTTCGAGCAGGGCCGGGTCCCGGGGCACGATCACGCCGCCGTCGAGCAGCAGGCCGCCGTTGCGGTACTCGGGCAGTGCAGTCATCGCATCGAGGTGGCGCACCTTGACGCCGGCCCACTCGAAAGGCTCGAGCAGCGAATAGGTCAGCCATTGCGAGAGCTTGTGGAAGGGCATCCAGCCGTTGGTGAGCCCCGGCCCGCGCACCGCGCTGTGGCGCCAGCAGTCGCCCAGCGCCAGTGCCGGGTCGCTCGAGCCGATGCCGCCGGTCGCATCGCTGCCGTCGGCCGCGAGGCTGTCGATCGCATTGGCGGCGGGCCAGATTTGCGACAGCGATTCGAGCAGCAGCGAGAGGACCTCGTGCGCCGTGATCTCGGCCGTCGGTGGCGCGGCCGGTCCCAGCGGGCTGACCAGCGCGTCGAAGATGCCGCCGGGCCGGCCGTCGTCGCCGAAGGTCTCGGGCTGTTCGCTCATGGCCTCGCCGAGCCGGCGCAGCAGCGTGGCGCGGCCAGCGAGGCCCACGATCGGGTTGACTTCGCTGACCTGGAAGGCGTCGCCCAGCCGGTCGGTCACCAGGCCGCGCAGGCCGGCCGCGTCGGCTTGAAAGGGGCGGTCAGGATTGGAGGAGAACAGGCCGCTCGTGAAGGCGTGGAAGCTGGCGACGCCCAGGCCTTCGGAGCGGGTGAAGCGCTTGCCGGTGGACGGCTCGATGTAGTGCCATTCGGGCCCGGCGCCGGCATCGAGCAGCACGCTCACCAGCACCAGGTCGATGTGGGCGCGGGCACGCTGGGGCCCGTCCACGGGGCCCAGCAGGCGATCGAGTTCCTTCAGACGGTTCACGTCCCCGGCCTCGAAGTGGCGCCAGCGGCTGTGGTACGGGATGGTGTCCCAGGGGTAGCGTTCGCGCGTCACCTCGGCCACTGTGCGCGCCGTGTCCTCGAGCGCTGCCTCGTCGCCGATGGTGAACCATTGCGACTCGCCGCGGCGCGCACGCCCCAGCAATTGGGCAGCGCGGATGCGTACCGCCCGGGTGGTGCGCAGGAAGGCCGCGGCGCCCGCGGGCTGCGTGGTGTCGGCCACGAATTCGAGCGCCGGGTCGACATGGCCGTCGGCATCGGCATGGCGCACGGCCGCATTCGAGGTGGGGCGATCGGGATCGAGCCCGTAGTTGTCCTTGCTCATTGATCCAGCTTCCGGCCCTTGGCCTTCTTGAGTTCTTCGGCGTCCGGCACCACGCCGGGCGTGAAGTAGCCGGCCGCCATCTTGGCGTCCATCTCGACGCGGGCATCGGCCGGGATCAGTTCGTCGGGGATGTTGATGCGCTCGCCGATCTCGATGCCCGAGCCGGTGATGGCGTCGAACTTCATGTTGCTCATCGAGACCAGGCGATGGATCTTGCGGATGCCGAGCCAGTGGAAGACGTCGGGCATCAGCTCCTGGAAGCGCATGTCCTGCACGCCGGCCACGCACTCGGTGCGCGCGAAATACTGGTCGGCCGTGTCGCCGCCCACCTGGCGCTTGCGCGCGTTGTAGACCAGGAACTTGGTCACTTCGCCCAGCGCCCGGCCTTCCTTGCGCGAATAGGCGATCAGGCCGACGCCGCCGCGCTGCGCGCCGCGGATGCACTCCTCGATGGCGTGCGTCAGGTAGGGCCGGCAGGTGCAGATGTCGGAGCCGAATACGTCGGAGCCGTTGCACTCGTCATGGATGCGTGCCGTGAGTTCGACATCCGGGTTGGCCAGGTCGCGCGCGTTGCCGAAGATGTAGAGGGTCTGGCCGCCGATGGGCGGCAGGAAGACCTCGAGGTCGGAACGCGTCACGAGCTCGGGGTACATGCCGCCGGTCTCTTCGAAGAGCACGCGGCGCAGGTCGGTCTCGGAACAGCCGAAGCGCCTGGCGACCTCGGGCAGGTACCAGACCGGCTCGATCGCCGCCTTGGTGACCATCGCCGCGCCGCCGGCGGTGAGGAACTTGCCGTCGGCCTTCAGTCGGCCGGTCTGCAGCGCCTCGATCACCTCCGGCAGGATCACGTGCGCCTTGGTGATGGCGATGGTGGGGCGGATGTCGTAGCCGGCTGCCAGCTCGGTGGAGAACACGTCGGCCACCAGCGCGCCCCAGGGATCGAGCGAGACGATGCGGCCGGGCTCGCTCCATTGCGGATAAGGACCGATCACGTCGGTCGGCGCGGTGTTGGTGAGGTCGGCCTTGTGCTCGCGCTTGAGCGCACCGGCCGCGACGGCCAGCGCGCGGTAGACGCTATAGGAGCCGCTGTGCGTGCCGATCACGTTGCGGTGCGCGCGCTTGGTCGTGGTGCCGACCACCGGGCCGCGCTCGGCGGCGGTGGCGGCGCCCCACTGGATCGGCAGGGCACCGAAGCCGCCCGCGTGGGAGGTCAGGCGAATGTGGGGCCGCTGGGACGGTACGGAGGAGGGCTCGAGGTTCGCGGAAAGAGGTGGCGTGGAAGGAGTCGGAACGGTGTCAACAGACATTGCAGGCCCTCAAAAAACACAATGTAGCGAGGGCTTCTGCGACTGGCAAGCAGCTAGGCCACTCGAAGCAGGCGGTCGATTGACAAGGCACCTGCTCCTCGACCCACCAGGTAGAGCAGCAGCGCAGCCCACGAAAGATGCGTGGGCCAAGCGTCCGGATAGACGAAGACCTGGATCACCAGCGTCATGCCCAGGAGCGCAAGCGCCGACAGCCGCGTGAGCAGGCCCAGCACCAGCAGCACCGGAAACAGGTGCTCCGCATAGGCCGCGAGGTGCGCCGCGATCTCGGGCGGCACGAGCGGCAGCTTGTACTCGGTGCGGAAGAGTTCCTGGGCGCTGTCGGTCAGCGTGAGGAAACCTTCGACCTTGGTGCGGCCCGAGAGAAAGAAGATCGCGGCGATGGCGACGCGCGTGGCCAGGGCCAGCACATCGTGCGACACGATGCGCGCGAGCCATTCGGCCAGCAGGTTCCAGCGTGCGCGAAGGCCATGGCCCTCGGTGGAGCCCGGGGCGTTGGAGGCGGTGGCGTTCGAGTTCATGGCGTTCTTTCGGTGAAGGCGCCCGCGCGCAGCAGGCTTTCGAGGAGGGCGGCGAGATCGGCATCGGGGTCGGCGGCGAGCGCGCGTTCGGCCGCCTCGGCCAGCGGCAGACCGGCGGCGCAGGCGTCGAGAAAAGCGCAGCCGGCCCTCGTGATCGCGCGCCAGACCACGGTGTCGGCGGGACGCGTGAGCAATGCGCCTTCGCCTTGCCAGACAAGCTCTTCCTCGTCGTCGGCGGGGCTGCGGTTGCGCGCCCAGATGCTGTAGACCGGCTGCTCGTCGAACCAGGCCCAGCGCGCCGCCGGATGGGGATTGAGCACCAGCGTCGCGAGCAACTCCGGCGCGCAGCGGGCGAGCCATGCCGCATCGAGCACGGGCGCATCCAGCGCGGCATGGGCCTCGCACCACAGGGCATCGAGCCGCGCCACGCCGGGCAGGTAGGGCAGTTCGGCGGCCGGCTCGAAGCCTTGCAGGAACTCGGCGAAGCCCCTGCCGTAGTTCATCAGCCGGCCATCGTGCGGCGGCTCGGCCGCCACATGCAGCGCCGCGGCGGCACGGAACCATTCGCTGCCCACCAGCCGCGCCACGGCCGGGAAATTGGCGTCGAGGGCATCGATGCAGCCCTTCATCACGGTGTTGCGGTAGACCGCGAAGGCGGGCTGCGACGCGAGCTGTTGCACCACCGGATCCGTGATGCCCTGCGGTGCGAACAAGGCCTTGGCGAAGGCGCCTTGGAACTGTGTGAGCGACGCGCTCATGCCGTGGTCTCCTGCGCGATGCGGCGCAGCTCGGCATCGGCCTGCGAGCGCTCGCCCATCAGTTCGTCGAAGGCCGGCACATTGCCGTCGCGTTCGATCAGCGTGGGGCGGGCGCCGGCACGCTCGATGAAGCGACGGTAGAGGCGCCAGACCTCCGGCGCGATCGGCGCGTCGTGCGAATCGATCAAGAGCGCCTCGCCCAGCGTCGGGTCGAGTGCATGGCCCGCGAGGTGGATCTCGCTCACCAATGCCTGCGGAAAGCGGTCGAGCCATTGCTCGGCCGAGTAGCCGAGATTGCGCGCCGACACATGAACGTTGTTGATGTCGAGCAGCAGCGTGCACCCGGTGCGCCGCGCGAGCTCGGCGAGGAAGTCGATCTCGTCCCACTCGTGCCCGTCGAAGCGCAGGTAGTGGGAAGGGTTCTCGATCGCGATCGTGGTGTTGAGCGCATCCTGCGTGCGCGCGATGTTCGCGGCAATGCGATGCAGCGCTTCGGTGCTGCGAGGAAAGGGAAGCAGGTCGGGGAAGTGCTGGCCCTTCCAGGCGGACCATGCGAGATGTTCGGAAATCAATGCAGGCTGGATGCGCCGCGCGAGCGCGGCCAGCCGCTGGAGGTGCGCGGCATCGGGCTCGGCATCGCCGGCCAGCGAGAGCGAGACGCCGTGCAGCGACAGCGGATGGCGCCCGCGGATCGCTTCCAGCCATCCGAGCCGCGGCCCGCCCGCCACCATGTAGTTCTCGGGATGCACCTCGAACCACAGGCCCTCGACCTGCGCCGTGAGCGCAGAGTCGTAGTGCTCCGGCTTGAGGCCGAGGCCTGAGGTGAGCGCGCTGGACATGGCGGCGGCGGGGTCTGCGGACGCCGCCGGGCCGCCCCAAGGCGGCCGCGCCTCCCCCTCGGGGGGTGGCGAAGCACACGAAGCGGCAAGCCGGCGGACAGACATCTTCAGGACTTGATGGGCGTCAGCGAGCCGGTGCCCTTCGGCGTCTTGATCGTGGTGCAGGTGCCTGCGGCCACGTTCTTCCAGGCATTCCCCTGGTAGTCGACCTTGGAGGTGCCTGCACAGGTGGTGCCGGGGCCGGCAGCGCAGTCGTTCTTGCCGGCCATCGAGACGCCGTAGCACTTCTCCATCGCGGCCTTCTTGTCGGCCATCGGTTTGTCTTGCGCCATGGCGGAGCCGGCGGCGAGGGCGCCCAGGGCGAGAGCGGTGATGGCGAGAGGACGAGTGATCATGGATGAGCTCCAGTGGTTGAGTGAAGGTTCGTTTCAACCGCGCCGCTCGGCGCAGTCGTTTCTACTTCGCAGTCTGCGCGAACAGGGTTACAGCGCACGGCACAATCCGCCGGATTTCTTTTTTTGGCTGTGCCTGTAACCGGCTTGAGTGAAAGCACGAATGACAAGTGGGAGCCCGATGGCAAAGAGCGAAGCGGAGACGGTGCTGCACGACCTGTTCGTGCGCGGCCTGGACGGCGACGCCCAGGCCTACCGCGCCTTCCTGCAGAAGCTCAGCGCACACCTGCGCGCGTTCCTGGGCCGGCGGCTGTTCGGCTGGCCCGACGAAGTGGAAGACCTTGTCCAGGAATGCCTGTTAGCCATGCACAACCAGCGCCACACCTACCAGATCGACCAGCCCCTGACGGCCTGGGTGCATGCGATCGCGCGCTACAAGATGATCGACCTGCTGCGCAGCAAGGCCAGCCGCGAGGCGCTCAACGATCCGCTGGACGACGATCTGGCCGTCTTCGCCGAGTCGGCCACCGAAGCCAGCGACGCGCGCCGCGACCTGGCGGGCCTGCTCGACACCTTGCCCGATCGGCATCGCCTGCCGATCGTCCACGTCAAGCTCGAAGGCCTGTCGGTGGCCGAGGCGGCGCGCAAGACCGGCATGTCGGAATCGGCGATCAAGGTCGGCATCCACCGCGGGCTCAAGGCGCTGGCGCTGAAGATCAAGGAGTCCTCTTCGTGAAAACAGACGAGCTCGTATCCCTGCTGGCACGCGAGGCGCAACCGGTGCCCCGGCACGCGGCGGCACGGCGCATCTCGATCGCGCTGCTGGCCGGCGTGCCGCTGTCGATCGCATGGATGATGTTCGAGTACGGCGTGCGGCGCGACCTGGTGCAGACCATGTTCTGGCCGATGTTCTGGGTCAAGCTGGTGGTTCCACTCGCCATCGCCATCGCCGGCTTCGTGGTCGTGCAGCGTCTTGCGCGCCCCGGCGCGCGGGTTCGCGCCGCATGGCTGGGTTTGGCGCTGCCGGTGCTGGCGTTGTGGGTGCTGGGCTTCGCGGCCTGGTTCCTCGCGCCCGCGGACGAGCGCGCGGCCCTGGTCTGGGGCCAGACCTGGCGCAGTTGCGCCTTCAATATCGCAGTGATCTCGCTGCCGGTGTTCGTGGCTTCGCTGATCGCGTTGAAGGGCCTGGCGCCGACGCAGCCGGCGCTTGCCGGTGCGGCGGCGGGTGCGATGTCAGCGGGGGTGGGGGCGGCGGTCTATGCCTTGCATTGCCAGGAGCTGGCAGCGCCGTTTCTGGCGATCTGGTACGTGGCGGGGATGGCGCTGCCGGTGCTGGCGGGGGCGGCCATCGGGCATCGGCTGCTGCGCTGGTGAACGGCCCGTTAGCGTCGACGGCTCTTTGCGCCGAAGATACCGCCCAGCACGCCGCGCAGGATCTCCTTGCCTACGGTCGTTCCCATGGTCCGCACGGCCGACTTCGCCATCGTCTGGGCAAGTCCATCGCGCTTGCCGCCGCGAGGGCCGGTTGAGCCGAACAGGATCTCGTTCAGCCCACCCATCAACCCGCCCGATTCCTCCGCGCCCGCTGTGCCAAGCTTGCCCTTGACATCCTGCGCATCAGGGGCGGTCTCCGCGCGTTGCTTCAGCTTCTCGTAAGCCGACTCCCGGTCCACCGCCTTTTCGTACACACCGGCCACCAGCGAATTCGCAATCAACGCCTGCCGCTGCGCGGCCGTGATCGGCCCGATCTGGCTCCCCGGCGGCAGCACATAGACGCGTTCGGTGATGCTGGGCCGCCCCTTCGCGTCGAGAAAACTCACCAGCGCTTCGCCCACCGCCAGCTCGGTGATCGCGGTCTCGATATCCAACCCCGGCTTCTGCCGCATCGTCGTCGCCGTGGCCTTCACCGCCTTCTGATCCCGCGGCGTGAAAGCGCGCAACGCATGCTGCACCCGGTTGCCCAGCTGCGCCAGAACGGTGTCCGGAATGTCCAGCGGGTTCTGCGTCACGAAGAACACGCCCACGCCCTTGGAGCGCACCAGCCGCACCACGAGCTCGATGCGCTCGACCAGGGCCTTGGGCGCCTCGTTGAAGAGCAGGTGGGCCTCGTCGAAGAAGAACACCAGCTTGGGCTGCTCGGGGTCGCCGATCTCGGGCAGTTGCTCGAACAGTTCCGACAGCAGCCACAAGAGGAAGGTCGCGTAGAGCCGCGGCGAGTTCATCAGCTTGTCGGCGGCGAGGATGTTGACCACGCCCTTGCCGTCCGCGGTCTGCATGAAGTCCGAGATGTTGAGCATCGGCTCGCCGAAGAACTTGTCGCCGCCCTGGCTCTCGATCGAAAGCAGGCCGCGCTGGATCGCGCCCACGCTGGCGGCGCTGACATTGCCGTACTCGGTGGTGAACTGGCTCGCGTTTTCGCCCACGTGCTGCAGCATCGCGCGCAGGTCCTTCAGGTCGAGCAGCAGGAGGCCGTTGTCGTCGGCGATCTTGAACACCAGGTTCAGCACGCCGGCCTGGGTCTCGTTGAGGTTGAGCATGCGGCCCAGCAGCAGCGGGCCCATGTCGGAGACGGTGGCGCGCACCGGGTGGCCCTGTTCGCCGAACACGTCCCACAGCGTCACGGGGCAGGCGAGGGGCGCGGGCAGCTCGATGCCGCGTTCCTTGAGCGTGGCGGCCATCTTCTCGCCGATGCTGCCTTTCTGGCTGGCACCAGTCAGGTCTCCCTTGACGTCGGCCATGAAGACCGGCACGCCGATGTTCGAGAGCTGTTCGGCAATGGTCTGCAAGGTGACGGTCTTGCCGGTGCCGGTGGCGCCGGTGATCAGGCCGTGGCGATTGGCGAGGCCCGGCAGCAGGGCGCATTCGATGGTGTCGTGGCGGGCAATCAGAAGAGGGTCGGCCATGGGTGCTCCCGGTCAAGTGGTACGGTGCGCAGTCTAGCGAAGCGGCTCAGGGCGGCCTCCTATAATTCGCACCCCGTGCGATAAGTTATCCAAAAGTTCTCGGAGTTAGATTTGTCATCGACCCAGCCCCCTATTTCCGCCGTCGGCGATGCGCCCGAACAGTCAGCCCTCGAGAACGAGCTGGCCGTGCTTCTGGTGGAGTCGCTCAATCTCGAGATCGCACCCTCCGAGATCGTGCCCACGGCGCCGCTTTACGGGGAAGGCCTGGGCCTCGATTCGATCGACATCCTCGAAGTCGCGCTCGAAGTCTCGCGCAAGTACGGCTTCCAGCTGCGTTCCGACGACGAGCGCAACCAGCAAATCTTCCAGTCGCTGCGCAGTCTTGCGGCCCACGTCGCGCAGAATCGCGGCGACTCCTGATCCATGTCTCGATGGCGCATGGCGCTCCTGCTGCTCGCGGGGGTGGCCTATGCCGGCGTTTCCCATTGGATGATGCTGTTCCACGCCGCCGAGCCCTGGGCGGTAGGGTTGCTGCTCGCACCGCTGTGGCTGGCGGCGCTGGGCCTGGCCGGTAGCCGTTTCGGCGCCTGGGGCCTTGCGGCGGCCGGCGCCGTCGGCGTGATCGGCTTCGCGCTGGTGCTGCGCGGCGAGGCGGGGGACCCCAATCGGCTCTATGTGTTCCAGCATGCGGGCATCAACGCCTTGCTGTGCGGATGGTTCGGCAGCACGCTGCGCGGCGACCGCCTGTCGCTGATCGGCCAGTTCGCCGCGCGCATCCACCCGCTGTCGCCGGCCATGCGCGCCTACACCGCGCGGGTGACCTGCGTCTGGAGCGGCTACTTCGCGCTCATGACCGTGGCTTCGATCGCGGTCTACGCCTTCTTGCCTTTCGCCGCCTGGTCGGTGCTGGCCAACCTGCTCACGCCGGTGATGGTGGCGGGGCTGTTCGTGGGCGAGTACCTTCTGCGCTACCGGCTGCATCCCGAGTTCGAGCGCACCCGCCTGATCGACACGGTGCGCGCCTTCTACAACGCGCCGGTCGACACCCACACCCGGCGATGAATCCGATCCCGCTTCTTTCCGATCGCGACCTCGATGCGCCGTTCGCCTGGCGTCACGGCGTGCCGGTGAGCGCGCGCCAGTTCCTGGCCGACGTCGAGCGCTTTGCGCCAGAGCTCGAGGCCGGCGGCCCGGTGATCAATCTCTGCGTCGACCGCTATGCCTTCGCAGTCAGCTTGGCGGCCGCCCTGGTGCGCGGCGAGACCAGCCTGCTGCCGCCCGATGCGCGGCCCGACACGCTGGCGCGCCTGGTCGAGGCCGGCGGCCACACCTTCGCCATCATCGATGCGGAACAGGTCGAGACGCCGGGCATGCCGCGCATCCTGATGGAGCACCGGCCGCCGGTGGTCGACGCGGGCGACCAGCCCGTGCCCCAGATCGCAAGCGACCTGCATGCCGTGAGCCTGCTGACCTCCGGCTCGACCGGCGCGCCGCAGCCGCATGCGAAGTCGTGGCAGACGCTGGTGGGCGACGTGGCGGCGGCGGTCGGCCGCTTGTCCGGCCTGCTCGGTCGCTCTTCGCTGTCCGGCCTCACGCTGGTCGCGACGGTGCCGGTGCAGCACAGCTATGGCCTCGAATCCTCGGTGCTGCTGGCGATGCTCGGCGGCGCCGCCTTCGACAGCGGCCGGCCTTTCTTCCCGGCCGACGTCGCGGCGGCGCTGGCTTCGGTGCCGCAGCCGCGCGCGCTGGTGACCACGCCTTTCCACCTCAAGACCTTGCTGCTTTCGGGCGTGGCGCTGCCGCCCGTGGACCTGATCCTCTCGGCCACCGCGCCGCTCTCGCCGCAGCTCGCGGCGCAGGCCGAGCAGGCCACGGGCGGCATGCTGATCGAGATCTACGGCAGCACCGAGTCGGGCCAGGTCGCGACGCGGCGGCCCACGCAGAGCGAGATCTGGGAGACCTTCGGCCAGATCCGCTTGCATGCCGAGCACGACGCCGAGGGCGGCGAGCGCTTCATCTTCGAAGGCGATTTCATTCCCGAGCCGACGCCCCTGGCCGACGTGCTGGAGTTGGTCGACGAGCGCCGCTTCCGCCTGCTGGGCCGCGCCAACGATCTGATCCACGTGGCAGGCCGGCGCAGCTCGCTGGGCTACCTCAACCACCATCTCAACAGCATTCCGGGCGTCGTCGACGGCGCCTTCTGGCTGCCCGACGACGTGACCGACGGCGTGGTGCGGCCGGTCGCCTTCGTGGCGGCGCCGACGCTCGATGCGCACGCGATCATCGCGGCGCTGCGCGAGCGGCTCGAAGCCGTGTTCGTGCCGCGTCGCGTGGTGCACGTCACGGCGTTGCCGCGCGAAGGCACGGGCAAGCTCACGGCGAAGGCGCTGCGCGAGTTTGCGCTGGCGCAGCTCGCCTCGGACGGCACGCCGGTGCAGCTCACGCACGAGGTGCCGCCGGACCATCCGGCCTTCGCGGGCCACTTCCCGGGCCAGCCCTTGCTGCCGGGCGCGCTGCTGCTGTCGGAGGTGCTCGAAGCCGTGCAGGTCGTGCCGGCGCTGGCGGCGCGGCTCGGCCGGCAGCCGACGCTGGCAGCCGCCAAGTTTCTCGCGCCGGTGCGCCCGGGCAGCACGCTCGTGATCGATTTGATTCCCGAAACCGGCGCCTCGCGCGGACTGCGCTTCGAGGTGCGCGCGGCCGGCGTGCTGGCCGCGAGCGGGCGCTGGACGCCGGGCAGCACGACATGAGCAGCATCCCCCCCGAGGCCGGCGACGCGAAGTCGCGCCAGGCCGACTGGTCGCGCATGCCCGAGCGCAGCAACATGCTGGCGCTGCGCGTGATCTGCTGGATCGCCATCACCTGCGGACGGCCGCTGACGCGCCTCATCCTGCACCCGATCAGCCTCTACTTCCTGCTGTTTTCGCCGGCACAGCGGCGCCACATCAAGCGCTACCTGTTCCGCGCCATCGGCCCGCGCGCGGGATGGGCCGATGGCTACAAGCTGCTCCATGCCTTCGCCTCGACGGTGCTCGATCGCATCTATTTCCTACGCGGCCGCATGGATCTGTTCGACATCCGGATCTACGGCAACCTGCCGGTCGAAGCCGAAGCGCATGCGGGGCGGGGCGCCTTCCTGCTCGGGGCGCACATCGGCAGCTTCGAGGCGATGGGCGCCTGCAAGCACCAGAGCCAGAACCCCGAGGACCTGCGGCTCGCGATGTTGATGTACCAAGACAACGCACAGCAGATCACCAAGGTGCTCGACACCATCAGCCTGCCCGGTCTGCGGCCCCACATCATCGCCCTGGGCCGGCCGCATTCGATGCTCGCGCTGCGCGACTGGCTCGACGGCGGTGGCCTCGCGGGGCTGCTGGCCGACCGCACGCTGGCGGGTGCGGACGAGGGGGGGCAGCAGCGCGGCAACAGCATCGAGCTGCCTTTTCTCGGACAACCGGCCCTCATCAACGACGGGCCGTTCCGGCTCGCTTCGCTGCTGCGCCGCAAGGTGTTCTTCATGGCTGGGCTCTATGCGGGAGGGGCGCGCTACGATGTGCGCTTCGAACCCCTGGCCGATTTCAGCGAGCGGGTGTCCGACCCGGCGGAGCGGGAACGCCGCATCCGCGCCGCGCTCGAAACTTATGTGGCACGGCTCGAGGCCTTGTGCCGTGCCTATCCCTACAACTGGTTCAACTTTCATGACTTCTGGCTCGAAGATTAGGCTTGAGCGCTGGTGCAGGGGGCTCGTGGCGGCGCTGGCTTTTTCCGCATCGTCCGCATGGGCCTTCGACCTTCCTGAACTGATGGGCCTGCTCGCCAAGCAGAAGAGCGGCGAGGCGCGCTTCACCGAACAGCGCTTCGTGCGCGGCATCGAAGGCCCGCTGGACGCGAGTGGCACGCTGAGCTTCCAGGCGCCTGACAAGATGACGCGCCGCACGCTCACGCCGCGCCCCGAGACGATGGTGGTCGATGGCAACACCCTGACCCTGTCGCGCGGCGGGCGCACGCGCACCATGACGCTCGACAGCATGCCCGAGCTGCTCGGCATGGTCGAAGCCATGCGCGGGACCTTGAACGGCAACACCCAGAGCCTCGCGCGCTACTTCCGCACCTCGGTCTCCGGCACGCCCGACAAGTGGACGCTGGAGCTCGTGCCCATCGACGAGAAGCTCGCGGCCCAGGTGCGCACGCTGCGGTTGAGCGGACGCGCGGGCGAGGTGCTCGGCATCGAGATGGAGTTCATCGGCGGCGATCGCTCGGTGATGAGCATCACCCCCACGCGCAACGCGCCGTGACGCGCCACGCTGGCGCGCCCGGCCGGCGGCGCATCGCGCTGGTGCTCGGCATCTGGTTGTTGGCGATCCTGGCCGGCATCGCGCTGATCGCGCGCACCCATTTCAGCGCCGACCTCTCGGCCTTCCTGCCCGAAAGCCCGGACGAGCGGCAGCGCGTCCTGATCGAGCAGCTGCAAAGCGGCATCGCATCGCGCACGCTCTTCATCGGCATCGAAGGCGGCAGGGACGCCGCGCAGCGCGCCGAGGTGTCGCGCGCCGTGGCTGCGACCATGCGCGAGAGCAAGCTCTTCGACCAGGTCCAGAACGGCGACACCAGCGACTGGAAGGAGTCCGGCACCTGGCTCTTCGACAACCGCTACCGCCTCGCGCCCGGCGTCACTCCCGAGCGCTTCACCGTCGCCGGCTTGCGCGATGCGATCGTCGACACCTTGTCGCTGCTCGGCACGCCGGCCGGCAACATCACCAAGCCGCTGCTGGAACGCGATCCGACCGGCGAGACGCAGCGCATCGCCGAAGGCCTGATTCCCGCGAGCTCGCCGCGCAGCGAACAGGGCGTGTGGGCCTCGCGCAGCGCGCCGCGCGCGCTGATCCTGGCGACCACGCATGCGGCCGGCAGCGACCTGGACGCGCAGGCCGTCGCGGTCGAGCGCGTGCGCAGCGCCTTCGCCGCCGCCACGCGCGAGATGGGCAGCGCCGCCCCGCGCCTGCAGATGAGCGGCGCGCCGGTGTTCTCTGTGCAAAGCCGCGACCAGATCAAGGGCGAGGCGATCAAGCTCGCCACCGTCGGCGGCATCGTCATGGGCGTGCTGCTGCTGCTGGCCTTCGCCTCGCCGCGCGCGCTGGTGATCGCGGTGCTGCCGGTCGCAACCGGCGTGGTCGGCGGCACGGCGGCGGTCAGCCTGTGGTTCGGCGAAGTGCACGGGCTCACGATGGGCTTCGGCAGCACGCTGATCGGCGAGACCGTCGACTACGCGATCTACTACCTGATCCAGGCGCGCGGCGCCGCGGTGCCGGGGACCGGCTGGGAGCGGTGGCGCGAGATCCACTGGCCCACCGTGCGGCTGGGCCTGCTGACCTCGGTCTGCGGCTTCGCGGCGCTGGTGTTCTCGGGCTTCCCCGGGCTCGCACAGCTCGGCGTGTTCTCGCTGGCCGGCCTGATCGCCGCGGCGCTGGTCGCGCGCCACGTGCTGCCGGTGCTCGCGCCCGACGGCGCGACCGGCATGGGCATGCGGCGCCAGATGGCCCAGGTCGCCGGCGTCATCGTGCGTGCGTTGCCGCGCCTGCGCTATGTGTTCGTGGGCCTGGGCGCTGCTGCGCTGGCGCTGGTGCTGTGGCAGGGCGGCCACCTGTGGCGCGCCGAGCTGAGCGCCATGAGCCCGGTGCCCAAGGCGGCGCAGCAGCTCGACGAAGAGCTGCGTGCCGACATCGGCGCCAGCGACGGCGGCACGCTGGTCGTGGTCCGCGGCGCCGACGAGCAGGCCACCTTGCGCAATGCCGAGGCCGCCGCCGCCAAGCTCGAAGCGCTGGTGGACCAGGGCGAACTGGCGGGCTTTGAAAGCGTCACCCGCCTGCTGCCCAGCGAGGCCGCGCAAGCCGCGCGCATCGCCAGCCTGCCCGATGCCGCGACCCTGAAGACGCGGCTGGCCGAGGCGACCCAGGGCCTGCCGCTGCCGGCGAGCCGGCTGGCGCCTTTCCTTGCCGATGTCGAGAAGGCGCGTGCCCAGCCCATGATCCGGCGCGCCGATCTCGAAAGCGGGCCGCTGGGTGCCGTGGTCAACGCGCTGATGTTCCAGCGCCCGGGCGGCGGCTGGTCGGCCCTGATCTCGCTGCATCCCGGCGAGCGCTTCGATGCCGGTCGCCTGGCGGCGGCGCTGGCGGACGTGCCCGAGGTGCAGGTGGTCAACGTCGGCGACGAGCTGCGCGGCCTCTACCGGCGCTACCTGCACGAGGCCTTCGTGCAGGTGATGCTGGGTGCGCTGGCGGTGGTGGTGCTGCTGGGCCTCTACCTGCGCTCCGGGCGCCGGCTGCTGGCCGTGTGCGAGCCGCTGCTGGTGGCGGTGTTGCTCACGCTCGGCGGCCTGGCGGTGCTGCAGGTGCCGCTGGGCATCCTGCATCTCGTGGGCCTGCTGCTGGTGGTGGCCGTGGGCTCGAACTACGCGCTCTTCTTCGACCAGCTGCGCGAGACCGGGCGCGCCGACGAGGACACGCTGGCCTCGCTGATGCTGGCCAACCTCACGACGGTGGTGTCCTTCACGCTGATCGCGATCTCGGAGATCCCCGCGCTGTCCGCGATCGGCCGCGTGGTGGCGCCCGGCGCGCTGCTCGCGCTGCTGCTGTCGGCCGCGTTCGCGCGCGGGCCGGCCGGCGCTTCCGCAGCCCGCCAGTGATGGGAAAATCCGCGCCGATGTCCCAAACCCTTGTTGTCTCCGAATCCTGGCCCTGGCCGCCGATCATTCGCGCCAGCGTCGGCTGGCACCTGCTCGCCATCGCGGGGGGCGTGCTGGTGCCGGGTGCCGCGCCCTGGGCCATCGGCGCGATCGTGCTCAACCATGCGCTGATCACGGCCGCCGGCCTCACGCCGCGCAGCACCTTGCTGGGGCCGAACGTCACGCGACTGCCGCAGGCGGCCATCGCGCGCCGCGAAGTCGCGATCACGATCGACGACGGGCCCGACCCGGAAGTCACGCCGCAGGTGCTGGACCTGCTCGACGCCCATGGCCAGCGCGCTACCTTCTTCTGCATCGCCGAGCGTGTGCTGGCGCATCCGGCCCTCGCGCGCGAGATCGTGGCGCGCGGCCACAGCATCCAGAACCACACGGCGCGGCATCGGCACAACTTCTCCTTTCTCGGGCCGCGCGGCTTCGCGGCCGAGATCTCGCGGGCGCAGCAGGTGCTGCACGAAGTGACCAGCGAGCGGCCGACCTGCTTTCGCGCGCCCGCGGGCCTGCGCAATCCTTTTCTTGCGCCGGTGCTGCATCGCATGGGCCTTTCGCTCGTGAGCTGGACGCGCCGCGGCTTCGACACGCGCGAGCGCGACGCGGCCACCGTGCTGGCACGGCTCACGCGCGATCTGCAGGCGGGCGACATCCTGCTGCTTCACGACGGCCATGCCGCGCGCACGGCGGCCGGACAGCCGGTCGTGCTCGAGGTATTGCCCCCCTTGTTGGCGCGCATTCATGCGAACGGCTTGCGCGCAGTCACCTTGCCGGAAGCATTGGCCGCATGAGTTCACAGACAACGACCCCAACAGACGCCGCATGGCGCCGACTGCATGAAGCGGCCACCGCGCCGTACCGGAAGGCAGGCAACTTCGCCTGGCATTTCGCGCGCGGCAAGCTGGGGCGCGACCCGGTGTTCCGCGGCCTCGTCGAACGCGGCCTGATCGGCGACAGCCGTCAGCGCGTGGTCGACATCGGATGCGGCCAGGGTCTGTTCGCAAGCCTGCTGTCGGCGATGGCCGCGATGCAGTCGCGAGCCGACCAGTGGCCGTCTGCGTGGCCCAGGACGCCGCTCGCCGCCGACTACACCGGCATCGAGCTGATGCCCAAGGACGTGGCGCGTGCCGAGAGCTCGATCGGCCATCTGCAGCCGGCGCCGCGCTTCGTCTGCGGCGACATGTGCACGGCCGCCATGCCGGCTTGCGACCTGGTCGTGATCCTCGACGTGCTGCACTACGTCGACCACGCCGCGCAGGAAGGCGTGTTGCAGCGCGTGCATGCCGCGCTGCAACCGGGCGGGCGGCTGCTGCTGCGCGTCGGCGACATGGCCAGCCGGCGCGGTTTCGCGATCAGCCAGTGGGTGGACCGCACCGTCACGCGCATCCGCGGCCATCGCGTCTCGCCGACCTGGGGCCGGCCGCTTTCGGACTGGACGACGCTGCTGCAGCGCCTGGGCTTCTCGGTGCAGAGCATTCCGATGAGCGAGGGCACGCCCTTCGCCAACGTGCTGCTGGTGGCCGACCGCAGGGAGCTTGCGTGACCACCGCGCCGCAGCAGCTCGACCAGGCGGGCATCGCAAGGCGCATTCCGCACAGCGGCAGCATGTGCCTGCTGGAGCGCCTGGTGTCGTGGGACGCGCAGGCCATCCATTGCACCGCCACGACGCATCGGCGCGAGGACAACCCCTTGCGCACGGCCAGCGGGCTGTTATCGCCGAATGCGATCGAATACGCGGCGCAGGCCATGGCCTTGCACGGCGGCCTGATCGCGGAGGAGGGCAGCGAGCCTTCCGCCGGCTTCCTGGCCAGCGCGCGCAACGTGCGGCTTGCCGTGCAGCGCCTCGATCAGGTCGAAGGCGAACTGCATGTGCATGCGCAGCGCGCCTCGGGCGACGCCAGCCAGATCCTCTACGAATTCGCGGTGAAGGACGCGCAAGGCAGGCCGCTGGCCGAAGGCCGTGCGGTGGTCGTGCTGAATACGCCGCTTGCCACGGGAGCCTTGTCATGAGCCTTGCTGGAAAACGCGCACTGATCACCGGCGCCAGCGGCGCCCTCGGCGCGGCCATCGCCGAGCGGCTGGCGCGCGACGGCGCCACCGTGCTGCTGCACGCGAACTCGCGGCCCGAGGCCGTCGAGCGGCTCGCGGCCGCCATCGCCGCCGCGGGCGGCCGGGCCGAATGCCACGTGTTCGACCTGCAGAGCGACGAGGCCTCGCGCACCGCCTGCGAGCGCATGCTGGCCGGCGGGCCTGTGCAGGTGATCGTCAACAACGCCGGCGTGCACGACGACGCGGTGCTGCCCGGCATGAGCGCCGCGCAGTGGCACAAGGTGATCGACGTCTCGCTCAACGGCTTCTTCCGCGTCACGCAGCCCTTGCTGCTGCCGATGCTGCGCACGCGCTGGGGCCGCATCCTCAACATCTCGTCGGTGGCCTCGCTGACCGGCAACCGCGGCCAGGTCAACTACGCGGCCGCCAAGGGCGCGCTCAACAGCGCGACCAAGGCGCTGTCGCTCGAGGTGGCGGCACGCGGCGTGACCGTCAACGCCATCGCGCCGGGCATCATCGCCTCGCCGATGGCCGACGGCGTGTTCGACAAGGCCATGATCGACCAGCTGGTGCCGGTGAAGCGGGCCGGCAGGCCGGAGGAGGTGGCCGCGCTGGCGGGTTTTCTGGCCAGTGACGAGGCGGCCTACATCACGGGGCAGGTCATTTCCATCAACGGTGGAATGATCTAAGCCGCTCAGCGCTGGAACGGCGGCGCGCGCCGCAGCCGGCGCAGCAGGAGAACGGGCAGACGCAGCACGAACTCCAGCATCAGCCGCGTGTGCATCCAGCTCAACAGCAGGTTGTCGCGCACGTAGTTGAAGTGCGAGACGCCGCCTTCTTCGGCCGTCAGGTACTTGACCGGCGCGTCGATGTTGACCGGCTTGACGCCGCGCCACGCGAGGCGCACCACGGCCTCGGTGTCGAAATCGAAGCGCCGCATCCAGGGCTGGCGCGCCATCACCGCGATCAGGTGCGGCACCGGATAGACACGGAATCCGTAGAGCGAATCGCCGATGCCGGCGAAGAGAGTTTCGAGGTGGGTCCAGCCATTCGAAAGTTTGCGTCCGCGCACGCGCAGCAGCGGCGCCGAGGCATCGAACACCGGACGGCCGAGCACCATGGTCTCCGGCCGGGCCTGCGAGGCTTTCATGAAGGCGGGGATCAGATCGGCCGGATGCTGACCGTCCGAATCCATGGTGAGCGCATGCGTGTAGCCGGCCTCCTGCGCCGCGCGCAGGCCGTGCAGCACGGCGGCGCCCTTGCCCTGGTTCTCAGGCAGCACCCACACGCGCAAGCCGGGGTCGGACGCGGCCATCTGCTGCAGGCGTTCGCCGGTGCCGTCGGTGCTGCCGTCGACCACCACCCAAACCGGGCTCCATTGGGCGCGGGCCGCGCTGACGGTCGAGAACAGGCGCTCGCCTGTGTTGTAGCTGGGAATCAGGACAAGGTGGGTGCGCGAGACGTCTGGCATGCGGGCTGCGCGTCGGTGGCGCGCTGTTCCATGGGGTGGCGAAAGTACTGTTCGATCTCGTGCAGCAGCGCATCGCTGTCCTGTTGCGGCGCAAAGCGCTGGCCGAGCCGCAGCCTGAAAACGATCGGCAGCGGCGGCACGCGCCACAGCGGCCAGCCTTTGCCGAGGTAGGGCGAATCGGTGTCGATGAAGACGGTCTGGATCGGCGCCTGCGCGAGCTTGGCGATCAGCGTGACGCCGGGCCTGAAGGCATTCAGCGGCGGCGTCACGGTGCGCGTGCCCTCGGGGAAGATCACGAGCTGGCCGCCATCCTTGAGGTCGTCGACCGCGAGCCGCACCATGGTCCGTGCCGAGTCGTTGCGGATGTAGCGCGCCAGACGCGCGCCGGCGCCGAGGAAGATGTTGCGCATCAGGTCGGCCTTCATGATGCAGGCGCTGCGCGGCAGACGCGCCACCAGCAGCAGGGCGTCGAGCATGGTCGGATGATTGGCGACGAAGATCACGCCGCGTTCGTCGCGCAGGGCATCGAGGCAGTTCGCGTCGATGCGCATCATGCCGATGGCCGAGGCCGTGGCCCAGAACGAGCGGTAGGCGAAGGCGATGACCCTGCGGCCGAGCGAGCGGCCCACGCGTGCCGGCAGCACCGGGTAGAGCAGCATCGCGACCAGGTTCCAGGCCAGCGAGATGCTGCCCAGCAGCAGAAGCAGGGCGTAGAGCAGCAAGGCGAGCGGAATGAAGAAAATCCAGCGCAGCAGCCGGTTCATGGCGTACTCGCGCCTTCAGGCGCGCAACGAGCCGTTGGCAACCGCATGGGCCTCGATCTCCACCAGCAAGTCCTGGCGGCAGATGTCTGCTTCCAGGTAGACCGCGTGGCTCACGGTGTGAGCCTCCGCACCCAGCGCTTCTTCGAGCACCCGGCGCACGACCGGCGCATCGGCGACATGGCGCACATACACCACGCAATCGAGCGCCGCCAGATCGAAGCGCGTGGTCGCGCGCTCATTGGCCGCCGCGATCACCGCGCCGAGGTTGCGCAGCGTTTCCTGGGTCTGCGCCTGGACGTCGTCCGGGTGCACGGTTTCATGTCCGACGATGCTCGCCGTGCCCGAGATGAAGAGCGCCACGTCGCCGCCGCCGATCTCGGCCAGTGCCGCGCGCGAGAAGGTCGGCGAGCGCGGGCCGTAGGTCGGCGGATAGCGGTAGGCCGAGACCTGCCGCGGGTTCTCGACCGGCAGCGGCGCAATCCGTCCCGCCAGGAAGCGTATACACAGCGCGCCCTGGTGGATGCCGAGCGCGCAAGCCGCCGGCGCGCCTTCGAAGGCGGCCTGGCCGGCGTCGAAGAAGGCCTGCTGGCGGCCGAGGTTGAATTGCCGATAGCGCTCGAGGCCGCCGCCGTCGGCGTTGATCTGCGGCAGGTAGTTCCATACGCGCAGCAGGTGGGCGCAACCCGTCTGCTCGAGCGACGCGAACAGGTCGCGATAGGCCCGCTGGGCGAGGGCGGCCAGGCTCGCCTTCTCGGTGGCCTCGTCGAGGTCGATGGCGCCCAGCATCCAGTGGCCGTCGCAACGCCAGCGCACCACGCCGGTGGTGCCGGATTCGATGCGTTCGCTGGCGTGCCACACGTCGGCCATCGCGCCTGCCTGCGAAAGAACGCGCGCATTGACCGTTGGCATCCAGGCCAGGTCATTGGGCGTGCCGTAGCCCAGCGCGCCGAAGGGCGGATTGCCGGCAGACAGCAGGGCCAGGCTTTGCGACAAGGACAGCCGCTGAACGCGCAGGGGCGGCACCCCGTTGAAATCGCGCGCGCTCACTGGGCCTCGACGATGTTTTCGCCGGCGAGCGGCCCGAGGTCGCGGATCACGAACACGTCGCAGCTGTCGTGCAGAGGCGCGGCGGGCTCGGCTGTTGTTGTAGGGGTGTTCATGCGCTTTGACTGGGGATTCCAAGAAGATGCCCGTTCGGACCTGGCGCATCAGCGGCGGATTATCCCAAAAAGCATCCATGGTCTCGCTGTAGGACACGGGGCGTTGCGCGCGCCGGACAGTAAACTCGCTACCTGCTTTGAAAACACGAGATAGCGAGATAGCAAGCCATGGCCGGACACAGCAAATGGGCGAACATTCAGCACAGGAAGGGCCGGCAGGACGAGAAGCGCGGCAAGCTCTGGACCCGTGCGATCCGTGAAATCATGGTCGCGGCACGCGCCGGCGGAGGCGACCTGAGCGGCAATCCGCGGCTCAGGCTGGCCGTCGAGAAGGCCAAGGCAGTCAATCTGCCGGCCGACACCGTCAAGCGCAACATCGACAAGGCCACCGGCAATCTCGAAGGCGTCAACTACGAGGAAATCCGCTACGAAGGCTACGGCATCGGCGGTGCCGCGATCATCGTCGACACCATGACCGACAACCGCGTGCGAACCGTCGCCGAGGTGCGCCATGCCTTCGCCAAGCACGGCGGCAACATGGGCACCGAAGGCTCGGTCGCCTTCCAGTTCAAGCACTGCGGCCAGTTCGTCTTTGCGCCCGGCACCAGCGAGGACAGGGTGATGGAAGTGGCGCTCGAAGCCGGCGCCGAGGACGTGGTGACCGGCGACGACGGCGCCATCGAGGTGCTGGCCGCGGTCGGCGACTTCGAAGCTGTCAAGAACGCGCTCGAGGTGGCAGGCCTGCAACCCGAGGTGGCCGAAGTCACGATGCGGGCCGAGAACACCATCGAGCTCACGGGCGAGGACGCCGCGAAGATGCAGAAGCTGCTCGACGTGCTCGAGGACCTGGACGACGTGCAGGATGTCTATCACAACGCAGCGCTCTCCGAATGAGGAAAGCGCCCATGAAAGCCTGCGAATGAAGGTACTGGTGATTGGAGGAGGGGGCCGCGAGCACGCGCTGGCGTGGCGGCTGGCGCAGGCCGCTCGGGTCAGCCGGGTCTATGTGGCACCTGGCAACGGCGGCACGCGCGCGGATTCGCGCTACGAGTGCATCGACATTTCCGAGCCCGCCGCGCTGCGCGCCTGGGCGCTGAAGGAAAAGATCGCGCTGACCGTGGTCGGCCCCGAGGCGCCGCTGGCGGCCGGCGTGGTGGACGAATTCCGCACGCACGGCCTGCGCATCTTCGGGCCCACCAAGGCGGCGGCGCAGCTGGAGAGCTCCAAGGCTTTTTCCAAGGCCTTCATGAAGCGCCACAAGATCCCGACGGCCGAGTACGAGGCCTTCACTCATCCCGCGGCCGCGCACGCCTACGTGAATGCAAAGGGCGCGCCGATCGTGGTCAAGGCGGACGGCTTGGCCGCAGGCAAGGGCGTGGTGGTGGCGATGACGCTCGAGGAGGCGCACGAGGCCATCGACTTCATGCTGCTGGACAACAAGCTCGGCATCACGCACAACGAGGGCGAAGACGGGAAGGCTTCGCCGCGCGTCGTGATCGAGGAGTTCCTGCAGGGCGAGGAAGCCAGCTTCATCGTGCTGTGCGACGGCCGCAACGTCACTGCGCTGGCCACCAGCCAGGACCACAAGCGTCTGCTGGACGACGACCAGGGTCCCAACACCGGCGGCATGGGTGCGTACTCGCCGGCTCCGGTGGTCACGGCCGAGGTGCATGCGCGCGCCATGCGCGAGATCGTCCTGCCGACCATCCGCGGCATGGAAAAAGACGGCGTTCCTTTCACCGGCTTCCTCTACGCGGGCCTCATGATCGATGCCGCGGGCCATCCGAAGACGCTCGAATTCAACTGCCGCATGGGCGACCCCGAGACCCAGCCGATCATGATGCGGCTCAAGTCCGACCTGTTCGAGGTGTTCTGGCACGCCACCGACGGCACGCTGGACCAGGTCGAGCTCGATTGGGACCGCCGCGTCGCGCTCGGCGTGGTGATGGCGGCGCACGGCTATCCGCTCGCGCCGCGCAAGGGCGACCGCATCACGGGCATTCCGCCCGAGGCGCCCGATGCCGTCGTGTTCCATGCGGGTACCGCGATCGAAGACGGCGAACTCAGGACCAGCGGCGGGCGCGTGCTCTGCGTGACCGTGCTGGCCGACAGCGTCAAGCAGGCGCAGCAGCGCGCCTATGCGGTCGCGGCGCGCATCCAGTTCGACGGCGCGCAATACCGCAAGGACATCGGGCACCGCGCCGTCCACGCGCGCGGTTAAGGCTGATGCGCGAGGATCCACAAGCAGTCGGCGATTACCTGCGGGGTTTGCAGCAACGCATCGTGGGCGCGCTCGAAGCGGCCGACGGCACTGCCTGCCTTCGCGACGAGTGGCGCAAGGAGCCGGGCGAGCCGCTGCAGGGGAGCGGCCTGACCTGCATCCTCGAAGAGGGTCCACTGTTCGAGCGCGCCGGCTGCGGCTTTTCGCAGGTACGCGGCCACAAGCTGCCGCACTCGGCCACCCAGCATCGCCCCGAGCTGGCTGGCGCCCCCTTCGAGGCGATGGGCGTGTCGCTGGTGTTCCACCCGCGCAACCCCTATGTGCCCACCGTGCACATGAACGTGCGCATGCTGGCCGCGCTGCCGGCGGGCGGCGAGCCCGTGTGCTGGTTCGGCGGCGGCATGGACCTGACGCCCTACTACGGCTTCGAAGAGGACGCGGTGCATTTCCATGGCGCCTGCCGCGATGCGCTGGCGCCTTTCGGCGCCGACAAGTACCCGCGCTTCAAGACCTGGTGCGACGAGTATTTCTTCCTGAAGCACCGCAACGAGCAGCGCGGCATCGGGGGCATCTTCTTCGACGATTTCGCCGAGCTCGGTTTCGAGCAGAGTTTTGCGATGCTGCGCGCGGTCGGCGACGCCTTTCTCCCGGCCTACCTGCCGATCGTGAAGCGGCGCCGCGACATGCCCTGGGGCGAGCGCGAACGCACGTTCCAGCTCTATCGCCGTGGTCGCTATGTGGAATTCAACCTGGTCTGGGACCGCGGCACGCACTTCGGCCTGCAGTCGGGTGGCCGCACCGAGTCGATTCTCTTGTCGATGCCGCCGCTCGCGAGCTGGGCGTACCGCCAGGCGCCCGAGCCCGGCACGCCCGAGGCCGCGCTCTACCGCGATTTCATCGTGCGGCGCGAATGGCTGTGAGCGGGCCCCGCATCGGCGTCTTTGGCGGCGCCTTCGATCCGCCCCACAACGCGCATGTCGCGCTGGTCGAGGCCGCGCTGGCGCAGCTGAATCTGGCCGAGTTGCGCATCTTCCCGACCGGCGACGCCTGGCACAAGCAGCGGGCGTTGAGCGCGGCCGAGCACCGCCTCGCGATGGCGCGGCTGGCCTTCGGCGGCTTCGAGCGCACGGTGATCGACGCGCGCGAAACGCTGCGCCCGGGCCCCACTTACACGCTCGACACCTTGCGCGAGCTGCAGCAGGAGCAGCCCGCGGCCCAACTGGTGCTGATCATGGGCGCCGACCAGGCCGCTTCGTTGCCGCAATGGCACGGCTGGCAGGAGATTTTGTCGATTGCTATCGTTTCCGTAGCGTATCGCGCAGGCAGCGCGGGCTCTGCCGGTCCCGCAGGCCCTAGAATCCTGCCTCCCCTCCCGTCCGGTGCGCGCGTCGAAACGCTCGAACTCGCGCCGATGGACGTCAGCGCGACCGACATCCGGACCCGCGCCGCGACGAGCGTCGACTTTTCTCGTCTGGTTCCGCCGGCGGTTGCACGCTATATTGACCAACACCATCTCTATCGATCCGCCTGATGAACACTGAAGCCGCCGCCAAGAAAGACACCCAGAAACTCCAGAGAGCCATCATCGACGGCCTCGAGGACGTCAAGGCGCAGGACATCCAGGTATTCGACACCGAGCATCTCTCGCCGCTTTTCGAGCGCGTGATCGTCGCTTCGGGCACCTCCAACCGCCAGACCAAGGCGCTGGCCGCCAGCGTGCGCGATGCGGTGAAGGACGCCGGCTTCAGCAAGCCGCGCGTGGAGGGCGAGGACAACGGCGAGTGGATCATCGTGGACTGCGGCGCCGCGGTCGCGCACATCATGCAGCCGGCGATCCGGCAGTACTACCACCTCGAAGAGATCTGGGGCGACAAGCCGGTGCGCACCAGGCTGGGCGCTTCCAAGCCAGCCGCCCCCGCCAAGGCGAGCGAGGACAAGGCGCCCGCGGCCAAGAACAGCACCTCGCTGCGCCGCTCCAGCGCGGCGAAGACGGCGATCCGGGCGGCCGAACAGGACGCCAAGGCAGCCAAGGCAAAGCCTGCGGCCAAGAAGACCGCCGCCCGGAAGACGCCGGTCAAGACGATGGTCGTGAACAAGGCGCCTGCGAAGAAGGCCGCAGCCTCGAAGAAGGCCGCGCCGGCGGCGAAGAAGGCGCCGCGCAAGACCGCATCGTCGCGGTCATGAAACTGCTGGTGGTCGCGGTCGGGCAGCGCATGCCCGACTGGGCGCAGACCGCCTGGGACGATTACGCCAAGCGTTTTCCGCCCGAACTCAAGCTCGAACTGCGTGCGGTCAAGACCGAACCGCGCGGCTCCAAGACGCTCGAAACGCTCTACGCGGCCGAGCGCGAGCGCATCGAAGCCGCGATCGCCAAGGGCATGCGCATCGTGGTGCTGGACGAGCGCGGCACCGCGCTCACCACCAAGGCGCTCGCTGCCCGCTTGCAGGCCTGGCAAGGCGAGGGCGACGACGTCGCGCTGGTGATCGGGGGCCCCGACGGGCTGGACCCCGCCTTCAAGGCCGCGGCGCACGAACGCATTCGCCTGTCGGACCTGACGCTGCCTCACGCGATGGCGCGCGTGCTGCTCGTCGAGCAGCTCTACCGCGCCTGGTCGGTCAACGCCGGGCATCCTTATCACCGCGAATGAACTCGTCTTTCGTCTACCTCGCGTCGCAGAGTCCGCGGCGCGCGCAACTGCTGGGACTGCTCGGCATTCGCCATGAACTGCTGCTGGCGGGGCCGGACGAAGACACCGAGTCGCTGGAACACGAGCTGCCGGGCGAATCGCCGACGGCCTACGTGCAGCGGGTCACCGCGCTCAAGCTCGATGCGGCCGTGGCGCGGCACAAGCGCCTCGGCCTGCCGCCGGCGCCCGTGCTGTGCGCCGACACCACCGTCGCCCTGGGCCGCACCATCCTGGCCAAGCCCGAGGGCGAGCGGGACGCCGAGCGCATGCTCGCGCTGCTGTCCGGGCGCACCCACCGCGTGCTGACGGCGATCGCGCTGCAGCATGGCAAGCGGCGGCATTCGGCGCTCAGCGTGTCGCGTGTGCGCTTCGCCGCCGTCGCCAAGTCGCGCATCGCCGACTACGTCGCCACCGGCGAACCGATGGGCAAGGCCGGCGCCTACGCCATCCAGGGCAGGGCCGCAGCTTTCGTCGAGCACATCAGCGGCTCGCATTCGGGCATCATGGGTCTCCCGATGTTCGAGACGGCGCAGCTGCTGCGCCGGGCCGGCTTCAGACTCTAAAAACATGCAAGACATCCTGATCAACTGGTCCCCCCAGGAGACGCGCGTCGCCCTGGTCGAGCACGGCGCCGTCCAGGAGCTGCACGTGGAGCGCACGCTCGAGCGCGGGCTGGTCGGCAACATCTATCTCGGCAAGGTCTCGCGCGTGCTGCCCGGCATGCAGTCGGCCTTCATCGACATCGGGCTCGACCGCACGGCCTTCCTGCACGTGGCCGACATCGTGGCGCCTTTCACGCCCGGCTCGCGGCCCAGCGCGGCTCAGCCCGAACGCGACAGCCGCAACGGCGGGCCGGTGGTGCCGATCGAGAAGCAGGTGTTCGAAGGGCAGTCGCTCCTGGTGCAGGTGATCAAGGACCCGATCGGCACCAAGGGCGCACGGCTGTCGACCCAGATCAGCATCGCCGGCCGGCTGCTGGTCTTCCTCCCGCAGGACAACCATGTCGGCGTCTCGCAGAAGATCCCGCCGGACCTGCGCGATGCGCTGCGCACGCGCATGCAGGTGCTGATCGAGGCTGCCGCCGCGGCCGACGGCGGCGGGGTGCTGCCCGCGAACACCGGCGGCTTCATCCTGCGCACCAACGGCGAGGACTCGAGCGATGCCGAGCTGGCCGAGGACATCGCCTACCTGCGCAAGACCTGGTCGCGCATCCGTGAGCTGTCGTCGCGCATGCCGCCGATGTCGCTGCTGCACCAGGATCTGAGCCTGCTGCAGCGAGTGCTGCGCGACATGACCAGCGAGGACACGCAGACCATCCGCATCGACTCGCGCGAGCAGTTCGAGCTGCTGCTCAAGTTCGGCCTCGAGTTCATGCCGCAGGCGGCCGGCAAGCTGCAGCTCTACAAGGGCGAGCGGCCGATCTTCGACCTCTATTCGATCGACGAGGAAATCGCCAAGGCGCTGGGCCGCCGCGTCGACCTGAAGTCCGGCGGCTACCTCGTGGTGGATCAGACCGAGGCGCTGACCACCGTCGACGTGAACACCGGCGGCTTCGTCGGCGCGCGCAACTTCGACGACACCATCTTCAAGACCAACCTCGAGGCCGCGCAGGCCATCGCGCGGCAGCTGCGGCTGCGCAACCTGGGCGGGATCATCATCGTCGACTTCATCGACATGGCGCGCGACGACCACCGCGAGCAGGTGCTGGCCGAGTTCCGCAAGCAGCTCGCGCGCGACCGCGTCAAGACCACGGCCGGCGGTTTCTCGCAGCTGGGCCTGGTCGAGATGACGCGCAAGCGCACGCGCGAATCGCTGGCCCACATGCTTTGCGAGCCCTGCCTGGCCTGCAACGGACAAGGCATCGTGAAGACCGCGCGCAGCGTGGCCTACGACGTGCTGCGCGAGATCCTGCGCGAGGCGCGCCAGTTCACGCCGCGCGAGTTCCGCATCGTCTCGTCGCCGCAGGTGATCGAGCTCTTTCTCGACGAGGAGAGCCAGCATCTCGCCGGGCTCAGCGATTTCATCGGCAAGCCGATTTCGCTGCAGGCGGAGCCGGCGATGGGGCAGGGGCAGTACGACATCGTGCTGCTCTAGCCGGCCGCGCTAGAGCGTCGGGTCTTGGCCGGAGGTTGCGCTGCGCACCGCATGCGTCTGCAGCCGCGCGTAGAGCCCGTCCAGCGCCATCAGCTGCGCATGACTGCCCTGTTCGGCGACACGGCCGTGCTCCATCACGATGATGCGGTCGGCGTGCTGAATGGTCGAGAGCCGGTGCGCGACGATCAAGGTAGTGCGGTTCTGCATCAGCCGCTGCAGCGCCTCCTGCACCAGCCGCTCGGATTCGGTATCGAGCGCCGATGTGGCTTCGTCGAGCAGCAGCACCGGTGCGTCCTTGTAGAGCGCACGTGCGATCGCGAGCCGCTGGCGCTGGCCGCCCGAGAGCTGCGTCGCGTTGTGGCCGAGCACGGTATCGATGCCCTGCGGCAGGCTCTCGACGTGCACCGCCAGGTTCGCGGCCGCCACGCAGGCGAGCACGCGTTCGCGGTCGACCGCGGCGCCCAGCGCTACGTTGGCGGCCAGCGTGTCGTTGAGCATCACCACGTCCTGGCTCACCATCGCGAACTGCGCCCGCAGGCTTTTCAGCTGCCATTCGGCGATGTCGTGGCCGTCCAGCAGCACCTGTCCGGCGCTCGGCAGCACGAAGCGCGGCAGCAGGTTGACCAGGGTGGTCTTGCCCGATCCCGATGGGCCGACGAAAGCCACCTCCTCGCCGGGCGAGATCGAAAGGCTCACGCCGTCGAGCGCCCGGGCCTCGTCCTCGCCGCGGTAGTTGACCCGCACCGCGCGCAGCTCGATGCGGCCTTCGGCTCGCGGCGTCTCGAAGCGGCCCTGCGATTCGGATGCGACACTGTCGATCAAGGCCAGGCCGCGCTCGAGCGCCGCGAGCCCGCGCGTGATCGGGCCGGCGATGTCGGCGAGGCGGCGGATCGGCGCGATCAGCATCAGCATCGCCGTGATGTAGGCGACGAAGCCGCCCACGGTCAGGCCCTGCTCGCCGCTTTGCCAGAGGGCGATCATCACGACCACCGACAGCGCGACGGCGGCCACGATCTGGGTCAGCGGCGTCATCGCGGCCGAAGCGATGGTGGACTTCACGGCCAGGCGATTCAGGCTGTGGCTGAGGCGGTCGAAGCGCTCGGTCTGGCTGGCCTCGGCGTTGTGCAGGCGCACCATACGGTGGGCCAACACGTTCTCCTCCACCACATAGGCCAGCTCGTCGGTGGCCTGCTGTCCGAGCTGCGTGAGGCGATAGAGGCGCTTCGAGAACACCTTCATGATCCAGGCCACGCCTGGCGCCAGCACCCCGACGATCAAGGTCAGCTTCCAGTTCAGGTAGATGAGGTAGGCTAGCAGCGCAATGAGCGTGAAGCCGTCGCGCGACAGGCCCAGCAGCGCTTGCACCAGCAGCATGGCGCCGGTCTGGACCTCGTAGACCACGGTGTTCGACAACGCGCTCGCCGACTGGCGCGAGAAGAGGGCGAGCTCGGCCGCAAGCAGCCTTTCGAACATCACGCGCCGCAGCTGCTGCATGCCTTCGTTGGCGATGCGGGCCAGCGCGTACTGCGAGACGAACTGCGCGAGGCCGCGCACGGCGAAGAGGAGAATGATGGCCGCCGGCACCATCCAGAGCGCCAGCTGTCCGCGCGTGAAGCCGCGGTCGAGCAGCGGCTTGAGCAGCGCGGGCATCAGCGGCTCGGTCAGGGCGGCGACGAGGGCCGTGACGAGCCCGAGCGCCCACCAGCGGCGCGAGCCTCCGAACCAGGTCATGAGGCGCGCGAGCCGGCGCGTGAGAGGAGGGCGCGCGGACTCGGCGTCGGGGGAGGGCTGCATGGCGGCGCATTCTACGGTTGCGTAGGGTCAGCCTTCGCTGTAGGACCGCGCCGGCACATACACGTTTTGTGACCTTGCGTGCATCGCCTTGTGTACCATGTGGCCTCGTTTCGTCCGGGCATGAAACTTAAATCCCGGAAACCTCTCCGAACTGCATGAAAAAGCCGTTGCAAGAATTCTCCCCAACCCCTTCTTCATCGTTCTCCGTCCGCCGCACACTGATTGCGGCATTGGCTGCCTCCCCCGTACTTCCCGTGCTCGCCCAGTTCAGGGTCGAGGTGTCGGGCGTCGGCTTGACGCAGCTGCCGATCGCGCTTGCCCCTTTCAAGGGTGAAGACGCATCGCCGCAAAAACCCGCGGCCATCGTCCAGGCCGACCTCGAACGCAGCGGCCAGTTCCGCGGCGTCGACGCGTCGGGCCAGTCGCTGGACGAGACCTCGCGTCCCGACCTGAGCCTGTGGCGGCAGCGCACGGCCGATTCGCTGGTCGTGGGCAGCGTGACGCGGCTCGCGGACGGCCGCTACGACGTGCGCTTCCGCCTCTGGGACGTGGTGCGCGGCCAGGATCTCGGCGGCCAGAGCTACACCGTGCCGCAAGGCGATCTGCGCCTCGCCTCGCACCGCATCGCAGACTATGTCTACGAAAAGCTTACAGGCGAAAAAGGCATCTTCTCGACCCGCATCGCCTACGTGACCAAGGGCGGCACCCGCTACAACCTGTGGGTCGCCGATGCCGACGGCGAGAACGCGCAGGCCGCGCTCGCGAGCCCCGAGCCGATCATCTCGCCGGTCTGGTCTTCCAATGGCCAGCAGCTCGCCTACGTGTCCTTTGAATCGCGCAAGCCGGTGGTGTACGTGCACAGCGTCGCCAACGGCCAGCGGCGGCTGGTGGCCAACTTCAAGGGCTCCAACAGTGCGCCCGCCTGGTCACCCGACGGCAGCACGCTGGCCGTCACGCTGAGCCGCGATGGCGGTTCGCAGCTCTACACCATCTCGTCGAACGGCGGCGAGCCGCGCCGGCTCACGCAGAGCAACAGCATCGACACCGAGCCGGTGTACTCTGCCGACGGCAGCACCATCTACTTCGTGAGCGATCGCGGCGGCGCCCCGCAGATCTACAAGATGGGCGCCAGCGGCGGCAACCCGACGCGTGTGACCTTCAGCGGCACCTACAACATTTCTCCGTCGGTCAGCGGCGATGGCCGGTGGTTGGCCTACATCTCGCGGGTGGGTGGTGCCTTCAAACTCCACGTGATGGAACTGGCGACCGGCAACGTAACGGCGCTCACCGACACCACGGCCGACGAGAATCCCAGTTTCGCCCCGAACAGCAAGCTGATCGTCTATGCGACCCGGCTGCAAGGCCGCGAGGCGCTGATGACCACGACACTCGATGGAAAAATAAAAGCTCGACTGGCGGGACAGGCGGGAGACATCCGGGAACCGGACTGGGGTCCGTTTCAAAAGCAATGATTAACTTGAGGAGTTCGAAATGTTGAAACGTACGATTTATTCGCTGGCCATCGTGGCGCTGATCGCCGGGTGCTCGTCCGGCACCAAGGTGAGCGACACGCCGGTGGTGGACCGCTCAGGCACCGCCGGAGGGGCCGGCGGAACGGCCAGCGGCGTCGCGCCGGTCAGCATCGACCCGCGTGCGCAGACCGCACAAGGCCCGGTCGGCGTGGCACGGATCGTTTATTTCGACTTCGACAGCTACACGATCAAGCCCGAGTTCCAGTCGCTGATCGATGGCCATGCCCGCTTCCTGAAGGCCAATCCGCAGCGTCGCATCTCGATCGAAGGCCACACCGACGAGCGCGGCGGCCGCGAATACAACCTGGCGCTGGGCCAGAAGCGCTCCGAAGCCGTGCGCCGTTCGCTCGGCCTGCTGGGCGTGCCGGACAGCCAGATCGAGGCCGTGAGCTTCGGCAAGGAAAAGCCCGCGGCGCCCGGCAGCACTGAAGACGCCTGGGCGCAGAACCGCCGCGCCGAGATCACCTACCGTTGATGATGCGACGAGTTTCTCTGCGTAGCGCGGCCCTCGCTGCCGCCTTGTTGTGTGCCTCGCTGGGCGCACAGGCTGCGCTGTTCGAGGACGACGAGGCACGCCGCGCGATCCTCGATTTGCGCCAGCGCGTCGAGGCCATGCGCCAGCAGGCCGAGCAGCGCCAGAACGACGAGAACGCGCAGTTGCGGCGCAGCCTGCTCGACCTGCAGACGCAGATCGAGCAGATGCGCGGCGATCTCCAGCGCATGACGGGCCAGAACGAGCAGCTCACGCGCACGATCACCGAACTGCAGCAGCGCCAGGCCGAGATCGACGACCGGCTCAAGAAGAACGAGCCGGCGAAGGTCGCGGTCGACGGCCGCGAGTTCACGGCCGACCCGAAAGAGAAGGCCGACTTCGATGCCGCGCTGGGCATCTTCCGCGCCGGCCAGTTCGCGCAAGCGCAGACGGCCTTCGCCGAGTTCGTGAAGCGCTACCCGCAAAGCGGCTACAACCCTTCGGCGCTGTTCTGGCTCGGCAACGCGCAGTACGCCACGCGCAACTACAACGAGGCCATCGCCAATTTCAGGTCGATGCTTTCGCTGGCGCCCGATCACGCGAAGGCGCCCGAGGCGGTGCTGTCGATCGCGAACTGCCAGATCGAACTGAAGGACACGCGCGCGGCACGCCGCACGCTCGAAGACCTGACCAAGGCCTATCCGCAGTCCGAAGCCGCACAGGCCGGGCGTGAGCGCCTCTCGCGGCTCCGGTAATCCCGGGAGCGGCTTGAACGCAATGTCTCCCGTCGTCACTCTGGACGACGCCGATCTGGCCCGCCGCTTCGGTGGGCTCGAACGGCTCTATGGCGTGCCGGGCGCGGGCCGCATCCGCGACGCCCATGTGCTGGTCGCCGGCATCGGCGGCGTCGGCTCATGGGCGGTCGAGGCACTGGCGCGCAGCGGCGTCGGGCGGCTCACGCTGATCGACCTCGACCACATCGCCGAATCCAACATCAACCGGCAGATCCATGCGCTCGACACCACCGTGGGCCAGGCCAAGGTCGAAGCCATGCGCGAGCGCATCGCGCACATCCATCCGGCCTGCGAGGTGCTTGCCATCGACGAATTCGTCGAGCCCGGCAACTGGCAAGACCTGCTGGCGAGCGCGCAGGCGGCCAACGGGCCCGTGGCTGCCGTCGTCGATGCTTGCGATCAGGTGCGCGCCAAGCTGGCCATGGCGGCCTGGGCCCGCGAGACCGGCATCGGCTTCATTACCGTGGGGGCAGCGGGCGGAAAGCGCCTGGCCCACAAGGTCGACATCGACGACCTCGCGCTGGTCACGCACGACCCGCTGCTCGCGCAACTGCGCCAGCGCCTGCGCAAGGAACATGGCGCGCCGCGCGAGGGCCGCAAGATCGGCGTGAGTTGCGTCTTCAGCCGCGAAAGCGTGGCGCCGCCCGACGCCTCGTGCGCGATCGAGGAGGGCGACGGCTCGCTCAACTGCCACGGCTACGGCTCGGTGGTGAGCGTGACGGCCACCTTCGGGCAATGTGCGGCGGGCTGGGTGCTGGACCGGATCGCGCGCAACGGCACGCTATAATTTCGGGCTTTGCCGGCTTCGACGCCGGACAAGAAAACGAAGAGTGGGACGTTAGCTCAGTTGGTAGAGCAGCGGACTTTTAATCCGTTGGTCACAAGTTCGAATCTTGTACGTCCTACCAATAATGACAAGGGTTAGCAGGTGAGTGCCTGCTAACCCTTTTTGCTTTTCAGGCCATTCTGTCACGATTTATGTCACGATCCGTCGGGCGCTGCCCCGGTGCGCTCTCATGAAGGCAGAATCCACCTCGTATGCCGCACAGCAGGCAAAAAAAACGCCGGCATGCCACGCGTCACGGAGCTGGCGCCGCCGACACCCCGAATCAAGCAAAACAATGAATGACAAGTCGAGCTGGATAAAGTCCATCAAACAAGATCAAAGTAATCTGAAGTGGGTCGCCGACTTCATCTGGAACATCGCCGACGACCGTTTGCGTGACGTGTACGTGCGCGGCAAGTACCGTGACGTAATCCTCCCCTTCATCGTTTTGCGGCGGCTCGACGCTGTTCTGGAGCCTACCAAACAGGCGGTACTTGAGCGCAAGCAGTTCCTTGACGCGCACAAGGTGGCCGAACAAGGCGGCGCGTTGCGGATGGCCGCAGGGCAGGCGTTTTACAACACCTCCGATTTCACGCTCGCAAAGCTCAAATCAAGTGCCGCTGGTCAACGCCTCCGCGATGACTTCATCGATTACCTGGACGGCTTCTCTCCCAATGTTCAGGAAATCCTGACCAAATTCAATTTCCGCAACCAGATTCAGAAGCTGGTTGATGCGCACGTATTGGGTTACCTCATCGAGGACTTCCTCGACCCAGAGGTCAATCTCTCGCCGCTGCCGGTGAAAGACGCGGATGGGCGCATCAAGCTTCCTGCGCTCGACAACCACGGCATGGGCACCGTGTTCGAGGAACTGATCCGACGCTTCAATGAAGAGAACAATGAAGAGGCTGGCGAGCACTTCACTCCTCGCGACGTGGTCAAGCTGATGGCCAAACTGCTGTTCCTCCCAGTGGCCGATCTCATCCAGTCCGGCACCTACCTACTGTACGACGGCAGTTGCGGCACCGGCGGGATGTTGACCGTCGCCGAGGAGGCGCTGCAAGATTTGGCCGAGCGCCACGGCAAGGATGTCTCGATCCATCTATTTGGCCAAGAAATTTCTGACGAAACCTACGCCATCTGCAAGGCGGACCTGCTGCTCAAGGGTGAAGGTGAGGAGGCGGAGAACATCGTCGGCGGTGCGGACAAATCCACACTGTCGGCCGACCAGTTCAGGTCGCGCGAATTCGACTTCATGATCTCCAATCCGCCCTACGGCAAGAGTTGGAAAACTGATCTTGACCGGATGGGCGGCAAGAAGGAGTTCGGCGACCCGCGCTTCATCGTCAATCACGGCGGCGATTCAGAGTTCAAACTGATCACGCGGTCGAGCGACGGGCAGCTGATGTTCCAGGTGAACAAGCTGCAGAAGATGAAGCACAACACACCGCTCGGCAGCCGCATCGCACTTGTCCATAACGGTTCGGCGCTTTTCACCGGCGACGCGGGGCAGGGCGAGAGCAACATCCGCCGTTGGGTGTTGGAAAACGACTGGCTCGAAGCCATCATCGCGCTGCCACTCAACATTTTCTACAACACTGGCATCGCCACCTACATCTGGGTGCTGGCCAACCGCAAGGCGGAGGACCGGCGGGGAAAAGTGCAGTTGATCGACGCGTCGCAGTGGTTCCAGCCGATGCGGCGCAACCTCGGCAAGAAGAACTGCGAACTGGCAGACACGGACATCGAACGGATCCTGAAGCACTACCTCGCGCAGCCCCCTGCCGACACCCAAGCTGCAACGGCTTCCACGTTCAACACGCCCGAATGCAAGTGGTTCGACAACGCCGATTTCGGGTACTGGAAGATCACTGTTGAGCGTCCGCTGCGACTTAAGAGCCAGCTAAAGCTCAGTGCCATCGAGACGTTACGATTTGCCACCGGCGACGAGGTCGTGCGCGGCGAAATCCACGCCAAGTACGGGGACAACCTGTATGAGGAGTTCGGGAAGTTCAAAGCCGAGATTGAGGCGTGGCTCAAGGGCGACGATGAAGAAGAACCCGAGGACGAATCAGACGACGACGACGCCAAGCCCACCAAGAAAGCCGTTCCGGAGAAGCGTCGCAAGAAGTTGCTCGACCCTGCTACTTGGCTGCGCGATAAGACCTTGGTCGAACTGGCCAAACTGGCGCAGCAGGAGCTAGGCGACGCCGTGTTCGACGACCACAATGACTTCCGTGGCCGCTTCGACGCGGTGATGAAGGCACACAGCAAAAAGCTGGGCGCGCCGGAGAAAAAAGCGATCTATAGGGCCGTGAGTTGGCGCGACGAGGCCGCACCGCCGGTTGTCGCCAAGCGCAGCAAGCTCAAGGCTGGCGAGCACTTTGAGCCCGGTTACTACGGCGCGTGCCTGGAGAAAGTTGGCAAGGATCGATTCGTGGTCGAGTACGAAGCCGATACCGACCTGCGCGACAGCGAGCAGGTGCCGCTGAAGGAAACCGGCGGCATCGAGGCTTTCTTCGTCCGCGAAGTGTTGCCCCACGCTCCCGACGCGTGGATCGCAAAGGATGCGACCAAGATCGGCTACGAGATCTTGTTTGCCCGCCACTTCTATAGACCGACACCGCTTCGCACGGTTGAGCAAATCCGCGCCGACATCCTGAAGCTGGAGCAACAAACTGAGGGGTTGCTGCACAAGATCGTGGGAGAGGCGTGATGCCCGGCGTGTACGCAAACTGCCGCACGTCCAAGATGCGCTGGCTCCCCCCGGTGCCTGAGCATTGGAGCGAGCAGCGCGCCAAAGTCTTCTTCCGCGAGGTGGATGAACGCTCGCGCACTGGAGAAGAGGAGCTGCTGTCTGTCTCGCACCTGACCGGTGTGACGCCGCGCAGTCAGAAGAACGTCACAATGTTCAAGGCGGCGAGCTACGTTGGCCACAAAGTCTGTCGTCCAGGGGACATCGTTGTCAACACACTATGGGCCTGGATGGCAGCCCTTGGCGCTGCGCGCCATACCGGTTTGGTCAGTCCGGCCTATGGCGTCTACCGACCCCACAAGGACGAAAGTTTCAACTCTTCGTATCTCGACTACCTGCTGCGGACCCGCGCCTACGTAGCCGAGTACATCGGTCGTTCGACAGGCATTCGCGCCTCGCGCCTGCGCTTATACCCAAACCAGTTCCTCGACATCATCCTAATCCAGCCACCTCGCCCCGAGCAAGATCAGATCGTCGCCTACCTCCGCGCGCAGGACGCCCACATCGCCCGCTTACTCAAGGCCAAGCGCGAAATGATCGGACTGCTCACCGAGCAGAAGCTGCGCATCATCGACCACGCCGTCACTCGCGGCCTCGACGTGTCGGTCAAGGTGAAGCCCTCCGGCATCGAATGGCTGGGCGATGTGCCAGAACATTGGGAAGTATCACGCCTCAGAAACCTGGCTGCACGAATCACAAGTGGTTCACGCGGCTGGTCCGACTATGCATCGGACAGCGGCCCGCTGTTTCTCAGAGTCGGGAATCTCACGCGGGCGTCGATTGCAGTCAACCTGACAAAGACGGTGAGACTGAAACTCCCCGAATCGGTCTTGGTCGAAGCGAGCCGGACGCGCGTCAAAGCAGACGACATCCTTCTGTCGATTACTGCGTATATTGGATCCGTTGCCCACGTGCCAGCAGAACTGCCGGAGGCATATGTTAGCCAGCACGTGGCCTGCTGCAGGTTGCTACCAGAAGTTGCCAATGCCAAGTGGGTGGCATACGTTCTGCTCTCGTCGGTGGGGAAGACCCATGGCTCACTCTGCATGTACGGCGGAACAAAGCAGGGACTCACACTCAATGATGTAAAGAATCACGTGCTTCTTTTGCCCCCGCGCGCCGAGCAAGATGCGCTGGTCGATCATATTGATTCAGCAATAGCCACGATCGATCAGGCCATCGGCACTCATCGACACGAGATTGAACTCATTCGCGAATACCGCGACCGTTTGATCGCAGATGCGGTCACCGGACAGGTGGACGTGCGCTTTTGGGTGCCGGGCCCTGACGACGTGGTGGCCAAGGAAGAATTGGCTGCGCTGGGCGAGGACGACGAAGCCAATGCCTATGGAGAGGATGATGATGGCCGCGACTGACACGAGCGAAAAAGGCCTAGAGGCGCTGATCGTGCGCGACCTCTGCAGCAGCGGAGGTTACGCGCAGGGGCAGCCCACCGATTACAACCGCGACGTGGCGTTGGACGCAACGCAGTTGCTGGCCTTTCTGCAGGCCACCCAGCCTCCGGTCGTCACGGCGCTTGAATTGGCCAACGAGGGCATCAAGCGCACGCAGTTCCTGCACCGCATTCAGGGCGAAATCGCCAAGCGGGGCGTCGTGGACGTGCTGCGCAAGGGCGTCAGCCACGGCCCGGCGCACGTCGACCTTTACAAGCTGTTGCCCACGCCGGGCAATACCAGCGCCGCCGAAAATTTCCGCAAGAACATCTTCAGCGTCACCCGGCAGCTGCGCTACAGCAATGATGAATCCCAGCGGTCGCTGGATATGGCGATTTTCATCAACGGCCTGCCGGTAGTGACATTCGAATTGAAGAACTCGCTGACCAAGCAGACTGTCGCCGACGCGATCATCCAGTACCAGACCGACCGCAACCCAATTGAATTGCTGTTCCACCAGGGGCGCTGCGTGGCGCACATCGCGGTGGACGATGCCGAGGTGCGGTTTTGCCCCCATCTCACCGGCAAGACCACGTGGTTCCTGCCATTCAACCAAGGCTGGAACAGCGGCGCGGGCAATCCGCCCAACCCAAATGGCCTCAAGACCGACTATCTGTGGAAGCAGGTGCTGACCAAGGACTCGCTCGCCAACATCATCGAGAACTTCACGCAAGTAGTGGAGGAAGAGGACGAGACAGGCAAGAAGCGGCGCAAGCAGGTCTTCCCGCGCTTCCACCAACTGCGCACCGTCCGCGCCTTGCTGCGGCGCGCCCGCGGGGACGGGGTCGGCAAGCGCTACTTGATCCAGCATTCGGCGGGTAGCGGCAAGAGCAACACCATCGCGTGGCTGGCCCATCAGTTGGTCGAGCTCAAAACGGCTGCCGACGCAATGTTGGCGCAGTTTGACTCTGTCGTAGTCATTACCGACCGGCGCGCGCTGGACACCCAGATCGCCCGCACCATCAAGAGCTACGATCACGTAGCTTCGATTTTCGGGCATTCCGAGAACGCCGACGAGCTGCGCACTTTTCTGCGTAAAGGCAAAAAGATCATCGTTACCACGGTGCAAAAGTTCCCGTTCATCCTGGATGAGTTGAGCAACCTCGGTACCAAGAAGTTTGCCCTGCTGATCGACGAGGCGCATTCCAGCCAGGGCGGCAAGACGACGGCAAAGATGCACATGGCGTTGTCGAGTGCTCCAGGCGACGATGAGGATGACGAGGAGTCGGTCGAGGATGCGGTCAACAAGCTGATTGAGTCGCGCAAGATGCTGCCCAATGCGAGCTACTTCGCTTTCACCGCGACGCCGAAAGCCCGGACGCTGGAGTTGTTCGGTGAGCGCTACGATGAAGCTGGTGAAGCACGCTACCGCTCACCCGAAGAATTGACCTACACCACCAAGCAGGCGATTCAAGAGGGCTTCATCCTCGACGTGATTGAGAACTACACATCGGTTGATAGCTTCTATCACGTAGCCAAGACGGTCGAAGACGATCCGGACTTCGACAAGGTGAAGGCGCTGAAGAAGATCCGTCACTACGTCGAATCGCACGACAAAGCCATCCGCAAGAAAGCCGAGATCATGGTCGACCACTTTGTGGCGCAGGTGGCTGGCAAGCAGAAGATTGGCGGCAAGGCGCGGGCGATGATCGTCTGCAACGGCATTGCACGAGCCATCGACTATTTTCGCGAGGTGTCGAATTACCTCACCTCCATCAAGAGTCCGTTCAAGGCCATCGTTGCCTATTCAGGCGACTTCGAAGTTGGCGGGGCGAAGAGGACCGAGGCCGATCTCAACGACTTCCCGAGCAAGGACATTCCGTCCAAGCTCAAGCAAGACCCGTATCGCTTCTTGATCGTTGCCAACAAGTTTGTGACCGGCTTCGACGAGCCGCTGCTCCACACGATGTACGTGGACAAGCCTCTGGCGGGGGTGATGGCGGTGCAAACGCTATCTCGCCTGAACCGCGCGCATCCGCAGAAGCGGGACACTTTCGTACTCGATTTTGCAGACAACGCCGAGGCCGTGAAGGCGGCGTTTCAGGATTACTATCGCGCGACGGTGCAGGTTGGCGAGACCGATGCCAACAAGTTGCACGACTTGAAGAACGACCTCGATGCCAAACAGGTGTACAGCTGGCAGCAGGTCGAGGACTTGGTCGCGCTCTACGTCACGGGGGCGGATCGGGACAAACTCGACCCGATTCTCGACGCCTGTGTCGCCATATACATCGAGAACCTGGACGAAGACGGCCAAGTCGAGTTCAAAGGCCAAGCCAAGGCCTTTGTGCGGAGCTATGGCTTTCTCGCCGCGATCCTGACCTACGGCCACTCGGCGTGGGAAAAGCTGGCGATATTCTTGAACTTCCTGATCCCCAAGCTGCCGGCCCCGAAGGAGGAAGATCTTTCCAAGGGCGTGCTGGACGGCATCGACATGGAAAGCTATCGGGTGGAAGCTCAGGCATCCCTAAAGATGTCGATGGATGATGCGGACAGCTTCATCGAGCCAGCGCCACCCGGAGGTGGCGGCGGCAGTGGCGATCCTGATATCGACAAACTGTCCAACATCATCAAGGCGTTCAACGATATGTTCGGGAATATCGAATGGAAGGACGGTGACAAGATTCGCAAAGTCATCACCGAAGAAATTCCGGCGCGCGTGTCACAGGACAAGGCTTACCAGAACGCACAGACGAACTCCGACAAGCAGAACGCGAAGTTGGAACACGACAAGGCTCTGAATCGGGTGGTTCTTGAGCTGATTTCCGATCACACAGAACTATTCAAACAGTTCAGCGACAACCCGAGTTTTAAGCGCTGGCTGACCGACATGGTCTTCGACTCGACTTATCACCCGGGAATGGTGCCGCCGAAGGCGCCGCCGCAGATGGGCGCCTCGACGTGAGGTCATAGCGAGTCCATCCAGCGGGGCGTTTCCGAGACGGCCGCCATCAAGTAGCGTGCAGGAGGCCGACCACGATTGCGCCTGCCGCGACAACAAAGAGCCCGAAGCTGATGCCGAGGGCCGTGAACGCGAAGCGGTTCCAGAACAATTCCCCGTTGGTGTCGTGGACCTGCGCCACGATTGCGCCGAGTCGCGGTAGGAATGCGGCCGACGCGACGACCGCGCCGAGAAGGAACAGGATGATGGCGGATACGCCGTAGGGCTTGAACGCGAGATAGGTGCTCGGCTTTGAGATCAGTGCCTGAATGAAGCCGAGCATGGCGACGACGCCCGCGCTGTTGAGCACGGCGATGCCCTTGATGCCGTTCGATAGCAGGTCTTCATATCGATCGATCAGTCGGCGATGGTCCTCGATCCTCGACTTTGCCGTGTCGCTCATGTTGCCAAGGCTCTCGCGCATGCAGTCCTCGTTCTTTGTTGCTGGTTCGCCGACTATAGGCCCGGCTCAATGCGGAACTCGTGGAAGTCGCACGCACACGTCGGCATCCCGCCTGCGACGGGTAACCGGTAAGTGTCTGCCCGCCGCTCAAGAAGCCGAACGACGGCATCCACCTCGCTTCCGCCGTCCTGAGCAGCGTGACTTGCCTGCGCTGAAGGGCAAGATCTGTCGCGCAGACGAGACGCTATTGACGATGTGCGATCCGATAGGCGCAGGGTACTGTCAAACAGGCGCGCTAGCCCTGCGCGCACCTCCGCCTCGTGCCTCCAAAGCTCGCTCAAGCGCCGGCGGTGAAAAACCTCCGCAAGAGCCACCGGGGCGCCAGCAACCGCGCCACGGCCGAGGGGGCCGCTCGCAAGCGCGTCTGACCAACATGAAGCTCATCAAGCCCGTCAGGGGGCCGGTGCCACTAGCAACCGGAAGCGACCAAACTGCCCGTGCTCAGGGCTAGACAACGGAGGGCCCACATTCGCAACGCGCAGGCAGCCTCTACAGTAAGATGAAGGTTACACAATGTAGCCATCGAATCATGAAGTATCGCGAAAGCCAACTCGACAAGGAATTGCGTCAATGGTTTGGCAACGATTTGAGCAAAGCGCTACTACGTCGAATTGTATTGCGCCAAGGGAGCTTGCGCGGAGTAAATGCGCTCGATATTAAATTCAACTATCCAATTACGGCATTTGCTGGAATTAACGGGGCAGGTAAGTCGACCATTCTTGCCTTGGCAGCCTGCGCATACCATGCAAAGGAAAACTCCTTCAAGCTGCCACGTAGAAAACACCCTTACTATACATTTTCCGATTTTTTTATCCAGCACAAGACAGAGAATTCCCCGGATGGCATTGAAATTCATTACCACATTGCTCACAACAGTTGGAAGAAGAATGAAAAATGTCCGGACGGAAAAGGAATTTTGTACCAAGTTCGGAAGAAGAAGAAAGGCGGTAAATGGAATGACTACGACAGCCGTGTAACGAAGTGCGTAATTTTCTTGGGAATTGAAAGAATTGTCCCTCATAGCGAGCGAAGTCAATCGAGGTCGTATTCGCGGGCGTTCGAAGACACTGCACCCAAAGGATGGGAGAATAAAGTAAGAGACGCGGTGGGCGCGATTCTCGGAAAATCATATGACGATTTTCGCTATCTAGGGCACGCAAAATACAGCCTCCCCTTAGTGAAAGTCGGGGATATCACCTATTCCGGGTTCAATATGGGCGCCGGTGAAAACGCACTTTTCGAGATCTTTTCGACTCTTTATTCTTGCGGACAGAATGCACTTTTGGTCATGGATGAGATCGAGCTTGGACTTCACGCCAAGGCTCAACGGAAATTCATGACTAAGCTAAAGGAAGTTTGTAGAGAAACGGGTGCCCAAGTAATCTGCACAACGCACTCCAGAGAGATTTTTGAGTGTCTCCCCGACGATGCGCGCTATTTTGTAGAAACCGTAGGGAAAAAAACGAAAATGACGGCGGGCGTCTCGCCTGAGTTTGCGTTCTCAAAGATGGGCGCGTCGACACCAGGTGAGTTGGATGTTTTCGTGGAAGACGAAGTCGCACGCTCACTAATCGAAGTTGCCTTGCCTGCCGTTGTTCGATCGAGAATCAGAATAAAAGTCATCGGATCGGCCGCCGCAATCGCACGTCAATTGGCCGCACTTCACGTGCGAGGAGAAGATCGACCGGCAATCGCCATTTTCGATGGAGATCAGAGGGTCAATATTCAAGATCTTCTTTCTCATGCAAAGAAAATGGCGGAGAACACCGGCCAAGGTTTCGCCGACTGGTTCGCGGCGCGCATCGGATTTCTGCCAGGGGATACTTGGCCAGAGAGCTGGATCGTCCAGAGGTGCAAAGATTCTTTGAATCAAACTGTTGTAGCCTTGTCTCTAACCGAAGAAGGGGAGGCCGAGGACATATTGGAATATGGCTTGCAGGCAGGAAAACACAATGAGTTCTTCGAGATCTCAAAGCACATCGGCTTAGATAAGCATCAATGCATGCTTCGACTGGCCGCGACCGCGCATGCCACAGGGGAAGAGCATTTCGAAGAAATTAGAGCTATTATTTCGTCCAAATTGAATTAGTCCGACACATTTATCCGGAAGGCAGCCATCGATCTGCAGCAGCGCGGCTAGCGTCGCCGAGACCGTGTGTGGCGATGTCCTGGCCGCCGAGAACTGCGGGAATTCGATCTCAACGATGTGCCGCGCAACACGGTTGGTCGGCCCCCACCGGTCGCAATGCGCAGCGTCGAGCCGCCGGCGCGCAGGTTCGTGTCGATCTCGGCGATGCGCGCGCCGAACCGCGCAAGGTCGTCAGACGTCAGAGGCGCGCCACGCCATCGATCGTCATGAGCACCCTGGCCGGCGATGTGGTGCCTCAACGGCCGTGGACGAGAGGATCGTGGTCGCACCCCGCCGACGGGCCAGATCGCTCACGGATGTCCGCGTGACGACCCGTGATCGTCACGCGTGACGGCACCGTGATCTGTGCCGTGACGTGTACCGGGCGCACTCAATGCCGGGCCGCCTGCCTCTCTCGGGAGACTCCGAAACCGTGAACCTGCCGATCGAATCGGCCGGGAAGCCGCGCCAGCGCTAGGTTTTTCACTTTTGGGAAAAACGCGCCATGGCGGGTCTTGCGCGCCGCCGAGACTTCCTCTTGCCAAGTTGAAGCACGGCAATACAAACAGCTTTTTCGAGACCCGCAGGGTCATCGTTCCAAGACCGCCTCGGCGGGCCGTGCTTCAACACCGGAACGATGAACCTGCGGGTTTTCTCGTTTCCGGCGCCGCTTGCGGCTGGCTGGATGCAGGTAGACCGCTCGCAAGGCCGCCGTAACTGCGTTGAGAGGCAACGGGGGAACCTTCCCAAGCCAAGCCGAAATGAGTGGCCGCCGCAAGGCGGTGTGCAGGAACCGGCAGAAGGGGCGCAGCAGAGCGCGTAATCCTGCAAGCTGGCACGTCTGATTCGCTGCCGGCCCCGAATGCGACCGACCGATGGATCGACGGCAGACGGGGCTCACTGAGCCTCCCTCATGGGCGGTTTAGGTGAGTCTTTCCCTTCAACTCCCTCCCTCCAAATCTCCGGCAGTCCTTCTCCAGAAAACACCAACAGGACGTTCCATAGGTAAAGGGGCGAGTGCCCAAATAATCAGCAGGATTAAAAAATGGAAATGACGATCTACACCGACGGCAGTTGCAACCCGAACCCCGGCCCCGGCGCTTGGGCCTTCGTTGTCTACGAGGACGGGCGCGAGGTGTTCAACGACGCCGGTGCGGAGCGCGACACCACGAACAACCGGATGGAGATTCAGGGTGTTCTCCGGGCGCTGCAGTGGCTCGACTGCCGGCCGGCGCGCGTCCTGAGCGACAGCCAGTACGTGGTGCAAGGCCTGAATGAGTGGGCACCCGGATGGGCGCGGCGCGGATGGACTCGCAAGCCCAAGAAAGGCGTCGCGCAGCCGGTGTTGAATGTCGATCTCTGGCAGGCCATGGTGGCCGCGAAGAATCCCGGCCAGACGCTCGAATGGGTGCGTGGGCATGCCGGGAACGTCGGGAATGAACGCGCGGACTTCCTGGCCGAGAAAGCGCATCGTGCGGCCTTTGCGCGGCCCGTGGCACTCGCGGCCAGGTATCGCCCGGCGCCGCGTGCGCTGACCCTGCACGATGCCCCGGAACCCATGACCATCGTGCCGACCAGCCGCCCGATTCCGGCCCACCAGATTGATTGGATCGGCCTCTTCTGACTCGGAAAAATGGCCTCGGCCGGGGTCGGGCGGGGCGAGAAGATTCGCCCGTCATCGCTGCAACCTTGACACCGGAACGATTTCAAGAGCCCTCGGGTTTCTTGCCGCTACCTTGAATGGGAGCCGTGGTTGCAGCACGGCGCGGCAGGAAACCCGAGGGCTTTTTTGTTGCGCCGTTGACATGGCGCCGGCTCCGGCCGGCATTGCAACTGCAACGGAGCAACAACATGGCAGCATCGCAGATCGCCCCCCTCGACGGGGGGCAGCAGGCGGACACCAACACGAGCGCGACGGGCGCGCACGACAGCAATTTCGACGCGGCCAATGACCATGATGGGCGCGGCCGCAAGATCGTGCTCGTTCCTTCTTCGGGACACGATGGCGTGCTCAACGCGCTGGCCGTCAAGGATGGTGCGGTGGGTGCGCCGCTGACGATGAGCAGCCGCGAGATCGCGGAACTGACCGACAAGCGCCACGACCACGTGATGCGCGATATCGAAAACATGCTGGCCGACCTCGGCGACACATCCCCCCAGTTTTGGGGCGATCTCCCGGACAGCTACAACCGGCCGCAGCGCGTGGCGTTCCTGCCCAAGCGGGAAACGCTGATCCTCGTGTCCGGCTACAGCATTGCATTGCGCGCAAAGATCATCGACCGCTGGCAGGAACTGGAAGAGGCCGCTGCCCGGCCGGCGCTGCCGAACTTCGCCGACCCGGTGGCCGCAGCACGTGCGTGGGCGGATGCCGTTGAGGCCCGGCAACAGGCGCACATCGAGCGCGACCAGGCGGTCAGGACGAAGGCGGAGATCGGCACGCGTCGCGAGGCTACGGCCATGGCTCGCGCATCGACCGCCGTGCGCGAGGCCAATCGCCTCAAGGCCCAACTCGGCCGCAGCCAGACGCACGCGACCGTCCTGGCCGTCGAGCGCGCCAGCGGCAAGAGCTTTGGCCCGCAGGGCTGGCGCCTGCTGCGCAAGTGGTGCGACGACCACGGTCTGATGCCTGAGTCTGTCTACGATCCGCGCTACGGCACCGTCAAGGCGTGGCCGGCGGACGCGTGGGGTAGCGTCTACGGCATCGACCTCGCCGCGCTGTTCCCCGTGGCCGAGCATGCCGCGGATTGACGAAGGGAGCACACCATGAATGACAGCCCCAGCAAGCCCGCCTGCGGAGCCGTGGCGCGTGTTCTTGCCGCCCGGCCCCTGCTCATGGCGTTCGCGGCAATCGCAGCCGCGGAGGCCACGCGCATGATCGTATTCCGCCTGATGGCGTGATCCGCCATTCGCCGACAAGCCCGCCCAGTGCGGGCTTTTTGGTCTCCACCCGCCGCTGTGCCCCGCGATATCTGCGATTGGCCCGGCCGGCCGGGGCGACACTAGCAAATCGCGGGCGCTCGAAACGTCCCCGTAGTCGTGAAATCCTCCCCAGGTCGGCTACGTCTCGGTCGCGTGCCTGCCGCCACAATCCTCAGCATGAAGCTGACGATCTCGTGCCTTTTTCTCGTCACTGCAGTGGCCTCGACCTCGGTTGCCGCCCAGCAGCGCGTCTATCGCTGCGAGACGGACAGCAAGGTCGCCTACTCAGACGCGCCGTGTGTCGGCGCGAAGATCATCGACGCGACGCCGACACAGGGCGCGGACAAGATGGGTGGCGCCTCGCGCAAGGGCCGCGAGGTCCAGCGCGACGAGTTCACCACGTCGCTCGACAACGCGACGCGCCCGCTGCACGGCCGATCTCACGACGAGATGAACGTGCTGCGGCGCCGAGTGAACTTGCCGGGCAGCGATCAGCAGCAATGCGCCCGGCTCGACCGCCTTCTTCCGGCGCTGGAGGCCGATGCAGGGAGCACCGCGGGCGAGGCAAAGGCGGGCGCCGACGTGGACCTCTACAAGGCGCGCAAACGCTTCTTCGATTTGAAATGCTGACAGCGACGCAGACCTTCAAGCTCGCAATCGACTGCCTGACTGGCGAATTGATTCCTGTCGAGGCGTTTTTGGGGCGATGCCCGAAGTGCCGCGGGCGAAAATAGCGGACACCAACAAAGGAATGCGCCATGGTCGAGATTCTGATTCCCATCCCCCAACCGGAAGACGAGGACGACGAGATCGACCTGCCGGGCTACTTCGGGGGATTGATTGCTGACGAGTTCGGGGAGTTGTCGGGCGACCTGTTGCTCGCCCTTGACCTAGATCTCGAAGATGACAGAGCAATGGTCGATGATGTGACCATTGAGGATGTCGAGGTCATTGACGACCAAGTGTTCGTCCACTACATCATCGAATACAGCGCCTCCTACGGCTGCCGCGACATGAACTACGCCGATCAGGACACGCGGAGCGTGACTGGTATTCGGCGCGGCAGTGATTGGGTCTTCGAGAGGCATGTCAGCCCGCAGCGGCTCGCGCCGAACGAGGAGCTTTAGGGCCTCCTATCGGGCCGCCTTGCGTCGCTCCATAAAGTCGATGAGCGTCTTCACTGCTTCATCTGCCGCGGCGCTGGAATTCAAGTCCTCTGCGCGAATGCGCCGAACCTCGACGCCTTCGACTGTAAGAGGCACCAGTCGCTTGTCCGCTTCTGCAGGTAGTTCCCTGTGGAAGGTATCACCATCTACTTCAACCACAAACGTCAGGCCTTTGTGGATCACGATGAAATCCGGTTCGAGCCGGTTATAGGCCTTGCCGATCCGCACAAAGACAGGAAGCGGAGCAACCGCAAGCCTCGCCCGGGTCAAGGCCTCGAAGAGGGCGATTTCGGCGCGCGAGCGAAACAACAAGCCGGCGTGCTGCTTCGCCGCGATGTTGTCGCTCCGAACACGGCCTTGATTGGTGACGCCTTCGCCGCGAACGAAACGGATCGCGTCGTCACGCCAACCCTCATCCGGCTGAACCACAATCGGGCTGATCACAACAGACCCAAGCGCGTCGTTCGGCAGAGTCGCAAAAAAGCCAGAGGCGGTATCGCTAATAGCGTCCGAAGTGGCCTGCCGCTCATCGTCATTCATCGCGTAGAACAGACGAACGGGCAGACCTACGAAAAGACGCCAGCTATCGACGCCGAAATCCGTGTCCCACAACACGAGCTGGCATTCGCCCTCAACCAGCGCCGCAATGGCGCGCGCATCCCCCCTTACCTTGAGGGCCTCCACGGTAGAAGCCAAGAGGCTCTCCAGTGCGATTGGCGGTCCGCTTTTTGACATCGGCGGAGTATGCAACACGGTTGCAGCGCCGTTGTTGCCCGTACTCGATCGCGAGCGGCGGCGTGCGCCAGCACCGAACTCGGGCACGCTGGCATCAAATCTACCGAGCAAGTTGGGGAACTGCCATAGCAGGCTCCACTATGGCAAGGACGCAGCAGCCAGCTAACCGATCTTCCTCGCGATATCGATCGACTTGCTAGTTAATCGTGCGTGAGCCAATTCTTCCTCTGACTGATGAAGCGCCGCGGCCAGGGCAACGAGACGACCGGCGACTTCCTCCGGCTCGGAAGCAAGCCGCGTGAGGGCGGTGGTGCCGATCGAGCCGCCGCTGTAGTGCACGTTGACGAAGTGCGCTAGTTCTCTGGGAACGTCCTGGCCGACATGTCGTAGGGCTTCCGCGATCGAGCCGTGAAACGTCGGCTCCGTAATTTCGTGGCCGCCGTCTGCAAGTCGCGCTTCATAGACGCTCGGCTCAATTTTGCAGATGTGGAGTTCGGGGATCATGCGCGCCATGCTAGCGGCGGAGGCAGTCCGTGACTAGAACTACCTTGACGACTGCCCTGGATAGCCACGTTGTAAGTTCATGGACCTGCTGCTAGGCTCGCGCCAACAAGAACGATCCGTCTTGATGGTGGCAACCCTTCAAAGAATTCTCATCCTTTGTAAGACCTACCCCTCGCCAAGTTCCAAGTACGCAGAAACGTCTTGCGTCGCAGGAATGACCGAGGCCGGTAGCTTGATTCGGCTGTACCCTGTCCCTTTCAGGCTCGTGGCTGACGACCAGCAATTTCGCAAGTGGCAGTGGATCGAGGCAAGAGTCGAAAAAGCACATGCTGATCATCGTGCTGAAAGTCACAGGCTGTTTGTCGACACGATTCGGTGCGAACCTGAGCCGCTCAAAGCCGGTAAAGAGGGCTGGCCGCGCCGAATGGAACTGGTCTCGCACCTGCCGATATTCGACGACTTCGATGCAATCCAAGCGGCGAGGCAGGCGGAAGGCACGACCCTGGCGCTTCTGCGCCCATCTCGGATTATTGGGCTAGACATCACGCCTACCAAGAACACCGATTGGACCGAAGGTGAAAAGGAAAAACTCCTTCAACTCCAGCGCCAAGGTGGCCTCTTCGACGACGTTGATGAGAGCAAACAAATTCGCCTACTTGAGAAATTGCCGTTCGACTTCCACTATCGATACGAGTGCGATGTCGACGGAAAAACGCTTAGCTACCGGCACAAGATCGTCGACTGGGAGGCAGGGGCGTTGTTCAGGAATTTGCGAAGAAAGTTCGGCGCAACAGGGTGGGAAGAACCGTTTCGAGCCAAGTACGAACAGGAGCTTCCAGCACGCGATTTACTGCTGCTTCTCGGGACCATCCATCGATTTCCTGACCAATGGCTCGCCGTCAGTGTGATCTGCCCACCTAGGCCGCAGCCTGACGGCCAACATCAGGAAATGCTGTTTTAGAGGTCAGGTGCGACACCTGGGGGCCTCCGCGCTCACGCACGGCCCGAGCCACGTAGGTCCGGTGACACATCGTGAAATCCGCTTCAAAACAGACCAAACAGGCAACTGTGGCGTTGGCAATTTTGACAAGCTCCACAACGGTGGTTCGCTGCGTCGCCAAGTAGGTAAGAAACCCCTGCGTGTACGCAGCCCAGTCGCCATCCGCCTTGTAGCGATCGCGAACTTCCTTGGGGCACCCCAGCGCCGGCAGATGCGCGTAGGCGATTCCTGCCTCCGCAAGTGCTTCACGGAACCTCGATTTTGAGAAGCCTTTCTTCCGCGAAAGAGGCAACTCACGCACGTCAACGATGGTCTTTACCCCGGCTCTCTGCGCACGAGAAATGAACGCGGCGATGTCGAGCCCCTCGTAGCCGAACGTGAACAGATGATGCGCTGAAACCATGGAGGGGAGTTTACCGGCCAGCACTTCGGTGGCCTGGGCCACTCAGTCACTCCGTCACATGCTAGTTGCGTCAGTCGCCATCGTGGCGACGAAGTAACGGCGCGCCCCAGCGCCGCCGCCGTCAAGCGCCACTAAGGCTCCCAGTCTGCACGTGCGCAACACCGCGATAGGACACGTTCTGGCTGATCTTGTTTGTTCTTCTAAGTCACGGGCACCGATGCCTGTATTCCGCATTGACGCCACGCGGCGGCACCGGCTTCTCTCGCACGATCGCTTTCGCTGGCTTGTCCGTCCGCAGCCCCTTGAATGACGGATGCCGGATACGTCCGTCCGGCGTCCGGTGAACGCCACCTCCGGAACCAGACCGGTTCGTGCGCCCCATGGTGCTCCGAGTCAATCAAGTAGCGTTCAGAGCCGTCAGAACTTCCAGTTCAAGCTGGCCTTGAACCCATGGTCCTCGAGCCCGTCGCCGAACTGCCCCGAGTAGGACGCGCTGAGCGTGAGGTTCGGCCGCAGCAGCGTCTCGACGCCCGCTTCGAGCACCGCAGCGTACTTCCAGCGGCCGCGTACCACCGTGAAAATCAGGCGGCCCGCGAATGCCTGGGTGCTGTCGGTCGGCGTGTTGTCACCGAAGGCAATGGCGCCAGCCGAGCATGCCGCGCGGCTGGATGCTTCGCCGAGTTGCGTGCTGGTCCGCAGGCCTAGGTTGTAGAACATCGTGTCCATGCTGCCTCCCTGGCCGAACTGCCGCGCAAGCCGCCGCGCTCGGCGTATTGGCGTCGTTTGCAGGCGCATGTAGGCCAGGGCGGGAAGGGCTCCAGCGCATGCGCTGGCCTTTTCGCCGAACAGCTGCGAGGTTCTGGGGACGTAGTCGGCGTGCAGAGTGTCCTCGAAGCCGGCAAACAGGACTGGCGGCTGGTCTCAGCTTGTTCCAGCTATGGCTCGCGCCCGGGCACCCTGCGGGCCGCTGCCTGTTGAGCGATAATGACGGGCTTCGGTCGCTGGCCGGAGCCCCATCTCGCTGTATTTCAACGGATAGAATTCGGCCCTCCGAAGGCTGAGATCCAGGTTCGATTCCTGGCGGCGGGACCAAATTCAAGTCCGAAACGGTCCACCACCGTCCGGACTTTGTCGATCAGGGCTGGTAGGTGTCTTGGCAATCTTGGAGCGTCCAGTCCCTCCACCAGCTGCAGGCGGTCCTGATCTCGGTGGCAATTGGCCGGGTTCGGACCTTTCAGGGGGCTAGCGCCCGGCGTCCTGCCAGCCAGACGTCGACGTCGCTCTTGAGCCAGCCCACGGCCTTGAGCCCGAGCTTCACTGGCGGGGGGAACTCGCCGAGGGCAATCATCTTGTAGATCGTGGAAGGCGACAGCCCGGTGGCGGGCCGGAGGTCGTTGCGGCGCAAGATGTGATTGGCACTCATCATTGACCGATTTGAGGCATCCCGGGGGGATGACTCTGCTACGGCCAATTTCTGCATTCGAGCCCTTTCGACATCGCGTGTTCGGTTGATGCGCCCGGCGTGGTCGCGAAGCATTTCTATGAGCTCATTCAGCTGCTTCAGGCGCTCTTGCGTGTGGCGGCGCAGGAGTTCGGTCCGCTCAATTTCGAGAGCAAGGTCGTTGGCTTGCAAGTCCATCGGGCTTTGATTTCAAGAATGTAGCGACGATCCTATTGCGTGCGCTCTTCAATAGTCGCGCAGCACAGCGGTCGTCGAATACGCCGGCCCACGCACGCCCGCTATCTCACCGTCGGCTAAGCGCACGTGCAGGAAGTTCGAGGCGCCTCCATTGTCGAACGATTCGGCCCCACCAGGTCGACCGCTTCCAAGGGTGGTAAGCGATCTTCACGCCGAAGCCTGATTGCGATCGACGCCGCGAGATGTCCTTGCTCTTCGGTCCGCGCTGGAGCGCTGCGCCGGGATGGCATTTCTCCGTTTCACCTTCACCCAGTGGGTGGTCCGCACGCCGGGCACGTAGACGCTGTCCTCGCCGTCCCCGAACTGCGCCAGTAGGCGTCAACCGTCGAACTTAATCTCGTAGATCCAGCCAGGCTGCTCAAGGTCCAGCAGGTGCTCGTCGAGCAGCATTGGCGATAGCAGGCGTAGGTGATCCATGACACCCAGAGTCCCTGATGTCCTTCAGCGCATTTGTCAGCGGAATTCATGAACCTGATGGACTGGGCTGCTGCCGGTTTCGTGGACACCGGCCTAAGCTTTTTGAGCTTTCTCGAACTCTATCGGGCTGACGTAG